>JBGPQK010000025.1:0-40700 GCA_041489005.1 Anaerolineae bacterium | reverse complement strand
TTCTCGATCACTGATTTGAGATTTTTACGGCGTTCAGGCTTTCGAAAGAAAAATTCCTGCATATCGACAATGGCAAGAGCTGAACGAGGATTCGGTGGTAAGGGTAGTAATACGCTCATAAGTTTTGCCTTTGACTACGAGTCTTTTCTGTCACGGAGTCCGCCCAAGGATAAAGCTCACCTGCCGCAATGAAGCGTAGCTGAATTGCGGTCAAGTGCAGCGCTTTGTCATGCGCTGGCTCCCGCAGATTTCCTATTCAAATCTATCATGCGGTGGGAAATAAATAAGGGATTTGTCCGTCGCAAATGAGGTTCTCTCGTGGGCCATTCGTTTTTCTGTTCGTAAATTCCAAAAAGAAAATACCCGTGTGATTCAAGAAAGTCCTTCAGGGCTTCAAAAGGCACATGCCGGTTATTGCCGGGATTCATTCCAGCCTCCACTTCCACAAGGTCTATTCTTTGTTCAGTTAACATGTTCACCGCGCCTTTCAAGACTTCGAGGTCTCCTCCCTCCGTGTCTATTTTGAGGGAATTGATCTGATCGATTTTCTTGGTGCGACAGAATTCATCCAGCGTGACTATATCTACGGATTCGGTCGCCACGTCATTGTTCATTGGCGACTCCTTCGACTGGCCTAACAGGTAGAACATAACAGAACTGCCTTGCATAACCATTTTTCCCTTGCTCTTTGACGAACCAAGAGCCAGCTGATAACAATCAACACGCTCAATCCCTTTTAGATTGTCTTGAAGCTGATGAAATGTATCGCCCACCGGTTCAAAGCAATAAATGTGAGAACTTGGGAACCGGCCTAAATAGATCTTCGCAGACTGCCCCACGTTGGCACCTACGTCAAAAACAATGTCAACGCGATACATCGGCAAAGAGTTGGCAATGTCTTGAATAAAATCAATACCGCGAGGCAGTACACGATATATATGGGTATCAGTCAAGCGTTCTACTAGCTCCTTTACCCTTTTCTTTAAACTCATAACGCTCTCCATTAACTAGGTGCTCAGAGCCGTCGCTTGACGGCTTCGCGATGCATACCAACCCCGAAGGGTACCTCCGGGAGGCAGCAACGGCTTATGGGCTCTTGCAGTCTAATTACCGAAATTAATACAGGCACTAGGCGAATTATTGGTAGTATACGGTAAATCCCAATCCAATTCAATACCAAACGCTTTTCGGTGATGGGAGGGTTCCTAACCTAGCTGATCAAGGTACCCAAAAGGGGATGATATTCAAATCCAAGACGAGGTGCCATGGCCGGGACCGAGTAGGGCATTATCCCTCATTCCAAAAACAAACTTATTAATCCAATTCAATCTGCACAGGACCAGGATTAGCCGAACCTGGGACAAATTGGCAATATTAAAAGGAAACTATAACAAGGGGGGCAAGAAAGAAATGGTCAGGATTTGTTCGCATCCCCGGCAGGGCTTGCAGGGTGATCGGTAACGTAAAACCCGCTGCCCTTGAACATCACCGGCGTAGCCGCATAGATCCGATGCACTTTGCGGTGCCCGGAAGGGCAGTGCACATCAGTCTGTTCGGTGCTCAAAAGCAACCTCTTTTCAAATCTCTTCCCGCAAGTAGAGCAGGAGAATTCATAGAGCGGCATGAGGGTCTCCAAAGATTTGGGGCAGGCAACTCCCCTGCCCCATCAAGTTATTTGGTCTTGGTTGGTACATCTTTAAATATACAAGGCCTGCGTTAGAAAAGCGCAAGCCTTGCGTAAAAGGAATATTAGAACGCAGCCAGGACCGGCGGCGATGGCAAGGTAGGCAGTATACCCTATTCCATAACAGATGCTTGGAGCAGCAAAAACAAGCAGGAAAATGAACGCAATTACTTCTCAGGCTGGCCGAAAAGCGAGATACAAATGCAATGAGGCGAAGGTATAGAACCGACAACCGACCAGACCAGAGTGCCTGCGTTGATCAAGCGCGCTCCTGGCATCCTGCTCATTATTAGCGTGGGGCTATCTTTAGAACCGGGGATATGGTTGTATAAAAGGTCACCCAGGATGAAAAGGTTCGAACCGAAAATGCCGGTTTTCCCGAAAGATCGTAAAGCCTGGGTAGTCAGGAGGAACAAACACACTCCTTCGAGCAGTTCAACTAATTACTCAACTGCCATTCACCGGGAATTATTTATTCTCCATTGAACTTCACGGAAACGATCTCTCTGGCGACTAATAGGGCGAGTCGAAAAGCCAGGTACCTCGTCCGGAGTCATATAACAGATAGAATCTCTGGTTGCTGGTGGTGACCGGGCCGCCGCGATAATTGAAGACCATACCTACCATGACAACGGCGTTCGTGCCAGTCTGGCTCTCAATGCTGACACCGGAAATATCGAGGCGGCTGACACTGGTCCAGAAATTCACATAATCATCATAACTGTTATGGTTCACGTTGGTCTTGAAGCGATCGGTCAGCAGGGACCAGGTGAGACCATAGTTACCCACATTGATATTGGCAAAGTAGTTATAGATGAATAGTTCCGGGGTTTGCAGGATGGCCGGCGGGGGAAGCGGAGTGGCAAGTGGAGTGAAGGAATTGAACAACCAGGTACTCCGATTGTAGTCATAGATCAGGTTGAACGTTTGTAGATTGGAGGTGACAAGGCTGTTCTGATAGGTGTACTGCATGTTGACATTCACCACCGCATAGCCCCCGCTCTGACTGGTAACAGACACGCCGAAGATGTCCACACGCTGGACGGTGTCCCAGAAATTTGCATACCCCAGAAAGCCTCCCTCGCCGGCCCCGTTCACGGCGTACTTAAAACTATCCGCGAGCAGGGACCAGGTGAGCTGATAATTCCGCTGATTGATATAGCTATAATAATAGCGGATGAACTGGTCCGGGTACTGGGGTGAGTAGACAGGAACCGCGGTTTGCAGCAGCACTATTGCTGTCGAGGCCAGGGTCGGAACCGATGAAGAGGTCGGCACGGGCGTATCGGTTGGGGTGAGAGTGGGAGTGGACAGGAGCGAGGTGCCGGTGGGCAGGATCGTAATGGGAGTATTGGTTGGTGGAATGGGGCTCGGCAGCGCGGTCAGAGTTTGCGAAACCCCGGTTTCCACCAGACTGATATCAGGTGTGGATGGCAAAGCCAGTGTGCAGGCTGACAGCAGGAGTAAAGTGGTCATTAAGCCCAGAATTTTGTTTGTCATGGTCACGCTCACTTTTGGATAGCAAAACAGATGAAAGATCAGAAAGGGGCAAGCCTTGCACAAAAGGAATGTTAGAACGCAGCCCGGACTGGCGACCTGTTCCTAAACACTATTCGACTTTTTCCCGTCGAAAGTCCACAAAACGGTAGCCGACTCCGCGCTCGGTCAGGATGTACCTGGGATCGGCAGGATCCTTTTCCAGTTTTTGGCGGAGATAGTTGATATAAAGCCGAACATAGTGCGGTTCGTCGCGGTACTCATAGCCCCAGACTTTGGAGAGCAATTGATCATGGGAAATAACCCACCCGGCGTTCTGTACCAGATGATAAAGCAGGCGATATTCTGTAGGCCGCAATTTGACGATTTTCCCTTCCAGCCAGATTTCGCGGCGGTCAAAATCTATCTTCAGGCGTTCGTCAATTTCGATCAGGCCGTGCATCCCGCCGCTGGCTCCTTCTGTGCGACGCAGGACAGCCTTGATGCGGCTGACCAGCTCGCGCGGGCTGAACGGTTTTGTAATGTAATCGTCGGCACCCTTCTCGAGACCATGGACACGGTCGTCTTCTTCGCCTTTGGCGGTCAGCATGATAACCGGCACGCTGCTGATCTCGCGGATCATCTCCAACACTTCAAAACCGTTCAGGTCCGGCATCATCACGTCGAGCAGGATCAGATCAGGTGTTGTGTCACGCATGCGCTGAAGAGCTTGTTTTCCATTGAACGCATCAATTACGACAAAACCATCGTGTTCCAAATTCAAGCGGATGAAGCGTACCATGCGCTCTTCATCATCCACCACTAATATCTTGCGTCGTTTCAGGGAATCCTCATCCATCCTTATTCCCTCACGAAGCCAATGATTTGTTCTTCGCCCTCGCTCGGTATTACTTCAATAAAAGCAATTTGATTGATAGGCCAGATGACCGTGATTACTTCATTTGACAAATAGTGAACATCCTTGCCGTCACGGCGACGAGGGTTGTGAACGGTTACAACAGTATCGTTGCCTGCAGGAAGTTGATCCAATTCACCGCAAATAGGATCATCGTTTGAAATATGGATGATAACCGTATGGGCCATTCGAACCCGCCTTTTCTACTCGATAAGCACTTGAATTTTAAGTTTACCCAGAGAAAGAACATCCCCATGAGCCAACGGCATTTCAACATAAGGCGTAAGCCTACTTCCGTTCAAATATGTACCGTTGGAAGAACCCAAGTCCATGATGATGATTTGTTCATGGATCAATTTCAGGACCGCGTGGAGGCGCGAGACGCCATTAGCGTAAGCATTATGCGGCGAAAGATCCACATCCGGGACAATAGGCTGGCCTTCCGCCGAACGTCCCAAGGTAAACTCAGTGCGGTCAGCCAGAGGCAGGATTTGACCTGTTTCAATCATATTCAGGGAAATCCAGGATTGCAGATGCGCAGGTGGGGGAGGCGGGATCCGGCCGGCGTCGCGCTTGACTACCTCACGAGCTTCAGCTGTATGAATTTTATGGGTAGCAACGGTCATATCTATCAGCTGTGCTCCGCATTTGCTGCAATAGACGGAGCCGCTCATCTCTTTGTGCTGACAATTTGGACAAATGATCATAGATCTTCCGTACTCCTACCTGGTGCTAACAAGGCACGTGTTCCATATTTTATCTCTTTTTGTCCTTGTTGTGAAAATGACTTATTCTGCATAATTTGCTCGGCTTCCACCAGTGCTGTACGCGCCAAGCCTCGTTCGCCCTGGGAAAGCAAATGCGTCGCCAGACGATGCAAATGTTCAGACGCTTTGTCATACTCGCCATCCGTGACTTCCAAACGCGCTTGTTCCTGAAGACGATAAAGCTTCAAGCGTGAAAGCGCCTCCACAATCTCAGCGGATGGAATATCGGTGTTTGCGTCGTCAGCATAAGGACGGATCAGGTTGATGGGAATCGGTATTGAAGGAGAGTGTTCATCCGTCAGAGTAACCGACATTTTTCCGTCAAAAAGTATAACAGTATCGTTCTGAACCGTCTGAGGCTGAACGACAAATTCCATCAGGACTCTGAGAATGGTATCACGGATAATCGGTCCCAACATTATTGGGCTTTCAAAAGAGAGTACACCAGCCTCTGGTTGAAGACGAAAAGCGTAGCGTAACTCAATTCCTTCCGGGATTTTAAAATCCAAGCGGTTTTCTTCGGCATAGCTACTGCCAAGCTGCGTAAATTTGTCAAGGAGCGTCTTCTGGATGTCTTGGGGGCGAGAAACATACATACTGCTGCCTCCAGTACAAGAAGCCAGGCTATCCAAAAAACTATCATTCCATTCAGAACCAATGCCCAAACCGCTTATACCAATGCCTTGTTCTGATGCACGGTGGGCAAGGTTAAGGCATTTTTCTTCGTCACCGTAAGTACGCCCATCGGTAAGCAAGATGATATGGTTAACCTTGGCTTGATGTTTGTTTCGGATAATTCCATTGTACCCCATTTCGAGGCCGGAGAAAATCTCCGTCCCTCCGGAGGTTTGCAGCATATGGATGCGGGCTTCCATTTTGCTCAAATCTGTACTGCGGCTGGCTGGAATGATCTCTTCTGCCCGGTCGCTGAAGGCAATCACCGAGAAAATATCCTGTGGCTTCATCTTGCGCATTATCTCGATGGCTGTGGACTTGACCACATCCATGTTGAAACCCTGCATAGAAGTCGAGCGATCGAGCACCAGGCATAAGTTCAGGGAGGGTGAAGTTGGAGTTCGTAAATCGGCCGGAGGAGAAAACTCCATCAAAACATAAATCAATTGCGGCTCCGTCATGCGCATTAAACTCTGGCGACTATAGAACACGCGCTGATCTATTGGAATATCAGCCGGTTCCTCTGGAGGCAAAGTAGTATCATACTTGGCACGTTTTTTTGGATTCGAAAGAACTTCGTACGCTTCCTGGCTACCGAGGAAGAGTTCTGTATCACCCGGGGTGGTGTTTTTGTCGGGGTGAAGACGCTGTGCGGCTTCGAAATATGCCTTGCGAATTTCATCCGCAGAGGCGTTACGCATCAATCCAAGAAGCGTGTAGAAGTCCCTTTTTCTTGTCATTAACCGATTAATTGAACCAAAATGGTGCTAATGTTATCCGGTCCCCCCGAATCGTTAGCAGCAGTGATCAGGCTCTGGCAGGCGTTATGAAGGTTGGGCGCAGCGGCAACAAGATTGCAAATGGTATCATCGGGAATTACGCTCCACAACCCATCACTGCAGAGGAGCAAATATCCCGGTTGCGGGAAGGGGGTCGTAAAGATATCCGGTTCAAGGACTTCCCCCTGACCGAGAGCGCGATAGAGGACATTTCGTTGCGGGTGGGCGGCTGCTTCATCAGATGAGATTTGGCCAAGTTCCTCCAGACGTTTGACCAAGGAGTGATCACGTGTCAAAACCTCAACACGTCTATCCAAGTGGAGGGCGTAGGCGCGGCTGTCGCCGACATGGCCGATGGTCATCTGCTGGCCAAGCACCAACGCGGCCGTCAGAGTAGTACCGCTTCCAGGAGCGGCCTGGGTTACAGCCTGCTGTGCTTCGGTGATGGCAGTACGCATCATTTCCTGAAGTGGTTCTTCCATCCCTTCAGAGGGATTGACCATGTAGGAATGAAAACGTTTCAGCAGATAATTAGCCATTGTCCGTACAGCTGAAGAACTGGCTACTTCGCCGTATTGATGCCCGCCCATACCGTCAGCTACGATGTACAGGCCCAGCGGGGCACTATTGGCTTCGCCTCCCATTGTGGCTGAAAAGGCGAACAGACAATCTTCGTTATGCTCACGCTGTTTGCCGATTGACTGTCCGCAACCAGAGATTAATTGCTGTGGTTCAACACGTACAATTCGAAGGGAATCCAATCCAAGCTGCTCGCCCTTCAGGGGAAACGTATTCACATTCGCCGGGGCAGGTAGAGGTTTAGTTCTTTTACCACGTAATCGATCAAAAAAGGATTTCACAATTTTCTCCTTGAACAAACGCTTTTACGCAAGTAAAGTATATAAGAAGTGGTCGGTCGAGCCAATGTAAACTATTTCATCAAATACCAGGGGAGAACCGGTGATCGGACCTTTTGTGGTAAATTTCCAGCGCAAGCGACCGGTACGGGCTTCGAGGCAGTAGATGTTCCCATCCGCCGATCCACAATAGAGGGCGTCTTTGTAAACAACAGGTGAACTGCTTACCTGATGTTCCGTCTTGAAACGCCAGGCTTCCTTATTTGTATGAGCATCAATTGCATAGATATTTCCATCCGCGGAGCCAATAAAAACGAGCCCTTCAGCAAAATAGGGTGAAGCGACAGAACCCTTGCCCATGCGGAACCGCCAAATGACCCAACCTGCGCGTGCATCCAGCGCATATAGACTACCATCAAGTGAACCGAAATAAACCACGCCATCCGCTTCACATGGTGAGGAGGTTATAGCCATTTTGGCCTTGTAATGCCACTTCATCTCTCCGCGAAAATCCACACAATAAAAGTCACCGTTCTCACAGCCGGCAAAAACTGTCTCATGCGCCACGTAAGGAGTGGAACGTACAGGTGCGGCTGTTTCGAAACGCCATGCGGCTCGTCCGCTCGACAGATTAACAGCGTGAATATGTTGGTCATCAGAGCCGAAGAAAACATGCCCTTCCGCAATGCGCGGCGATGAATGGACCCGGCCTTCAGTGTAATATGTCCAATTCACTTTACCATTACGGGCATTGACGACATGCAAACGCTGATCTTCAGAGCCGAAGAAAATATCACCCTCAAAAGCCGCAGGGCGGGTTACGACACCGCCATCGGTGGCATACTTCCAATTCAATTTACCATCGGCGGCATTCAGGGAATAGAGATTATTATCGTAAGATCCGATAAAGACAGCACCTTCATAGTAAAGCGGTGCGCCACGAATCTCATCCTCGCACTGAAAAACCCACAAGGGTTTAATCCCGCCCGATGATTGAACGCTGGCGGTTGTGACGTTGGCACGATTCAAGATTCCGGTCTTGCGTCCCGCAGCCGTAAGGGCCTCTTTCATCGCTTCTGCGCTATGGAAGCGGTCGTCAGGGTTATATTGGAGCGCAGTGTCGATGATGGCTTCCAATTCCATAGAGATGGCAGGATTAATCTTGCGCATGGGACGTTCGGCGAAGGAAAACGGCGGCTCGAGGCGCGGGTCACGACGGGAGAGGGCGTGGTGAATCGTGGCGCCCAGAGCATAGATGTCGGCCAGAGGTCCGGCCTCGCCCCGATATTGCTCAGGTGGAGAATAACCCTCCGTACCGATCATCGTCCCTTTTTGCCCAATCTGGAAGGGTTTGGCAATTCCGAAATCCACCAGGATAATGTGATCATTCGGATTCACCATAACATTGGATGGTTTCATATCCCGGAAGATAATTGGATCGGGCTTGTGGGAATGGAGAAAAGAGAGCACGTCGCACAGCTCAATGGCCCATCCCAGGACGCGTTCCTCCGTCAGGAAGCCGGGAGTCTCATTGATAATGACTTCGAGGTCTTTGCCATGGACGAATTCCAAGACCAGGTAAGAACGATTATCCTCACTAAAATAATCATAAATCCGGGGGATCGAAAGGTGGTTGAGGGTTGCCAGGATATTGGCTTCACGCTCGAAGTTCTGGACAATGGTTTTTCTGACCAAAGGGTCAGACGCACGGTTAATCATCTCTTTCACCGCTACCAGTTTGACCACGCTTGGGAAGTGCAGGTCGCGGGCGCGATATACTGAACCCATGCCTCCGACGCCAATAACATCCTGGATAACATAGCGGTTAACGAGGGTTACTCCCGAAGTCAGTTGTATGTTTGAGTCAACTTCTCGCGCCTCGTTACTCATTGATTTTGTGATTTTATGAGTTTCCAGAGCAACCTCCTCAAAATTGTTGAACTATTTGAATTATAGCCATCCCTTTCAGGATTGGCAACCTATCCAGACCGGTTCTCCAGGAATCGCATTGGTGGCAGGGGTGTTGGGCGGGCTTAACCCGCGGAATACCTTGTATCTTATCCTTCCGGCACAGGAATTCCCAGGAATCATCTAACCTTGCGCGGAATTAACCTTTAGGGCACAATATGACTGGAGTAGATCCTTGAAAATATTGGCCGTTAGTGATGTTGTTCTTGACCGACTGTACTCTGCACAGACTGCAGAGAATCTCCGCGACGTAGATATTATACTCGGCTGCGGTGACCTGCCATATGAGTATCTGGAGTATCTAGTCACAACACTGAATGTGCCTCTTCTTTTCGTCCCCGGTAATCACGACCCGAAATTTGACGAGCAAAACCCGGCTGCGCGGGCGGATGGCTGTGACATTCTCGATCAGCGTGTGGCACGGGTCAAGGGACTGAACATAGCCGGGCTGGGCGGGAGCATCCGCTATAAACCATCCTCCCCAAATCAGTATACTCAGGCACAAATGTATTTACGCTTCATTTCGTTGCTGCCCAGGCTTCTTAGACAGCGGGCCCAAACTGGTGGTGTATTGGATATCATGATTGCCCATTCGCCGCCGAGCGGCATCCATGATGACAACGACCCAGCGCATGTAGGATTTTTGGCTTTTCGGGATTTCATCCGGATTTTCAAGCCACACTATTTCCTGCACGGACACACTATGGTTTACAAGAGTAATCTCCTGCCTCCGGTGACACAGATGGGGGTCACAACTGTTATCAATATATACCCTTGCAGACTGCTTGAGGTGAAACCACATGTTCGATGAGATTACTAACCGCGCGAAAACTGATTTTGCCCATGCCCGTTTCAAAGCCTTTTGGAACCGCATCCTCAGCATCGTGGGCGGGCAGCCGTCAACGTTGCTATCTTACGATGAAGTTAAAGAGAAATTACACATTGGCGGACCAATTTACCGCGGCGTTCGAGCAGTTGAAGTAAAGAAAATCATCGGCAGTCTGAATCGCTACCACCAATTCGACCGCGCTTTTTTGCCCCTCGAAGACCAGATTGCCAACCGCTGGCAAAGCATTGACCGCGCTTTCTATCAGGATGTCAACCTTCCACCTATTGTCTTATATAAAGTCGGGGAGGTTTATTTTGTGGTGGATGGTCATCACCGCGTCTCGGTGGCGCGCGAACAAGGACAAATAGACATTGATGCTGAAGTACGTGAATGTTCGACCAAAGTAAATATTACCACCGACCTCAAGCCGGAAGACTTGGAAATCCTCGGTGAAAAAGTGGACTTCCTCGAACGTAGCGGGTTGGATCGCATCCGTCCGAGGGCCAAAATCAAACTGACCATTCCAGACGGATTCGACCGTATGCTGGAGCATATTGCGGTCCACCGTTATTTTATGGGTCTGGATTTGAAACGAGATATTTCGGATAAAGAGGCCGTAGCACACTGGTACGATAAAGTCTATATGCCCATCGTCCGCAACATCCGGCGCAGTGGTATCCTCAAAGAGTTCCCCGGCAAGACAGAAGGCGACCTATACTTGTGGGTGCTCGACCGCCAGCGCTACCTGCACTCCAAGGGACAAAAACTTGTCTCACCCCAGAAGGCGGCAAAAGATTTCCTAGATGAGGTTAAATAATGCATCCCCTGGCTGGTGTTTTTTCTGCGGCAGTCACCCCATTAAAAGCGGACTTTTCACCGGATTTGGAGGCCGTTGCTTCCCTACTGGGCTTCCTCTACGAGCGCGGCTGCCACGGCAGTTTGTTATTGGGAACGACCGGTGAAGGGCCGTCCTTTTCTCCGGAGGAACGTCTCGGAATATTCCGCGCAGCACTGCAGGTTCGCGAAATGCACCAGGCTGTTCAAGGTGGGACCTGTAAACTGCTCGCCGGGACCGGGACGCCCAGTCTCACCGAAACCATTTCGCTGACCCATTCGGCTTTCGACCTGGGCTACGATGGTGTCGTTGTCCTGCCCCCCTTTTACTTCCGCAAAGCCACGGATGAAGGTTTGTTCCTTTACTTCCGTGATCTCATCAACAAGGCTGTCCCCGCGGACGGGTTTTTGCTCGGCTACCACATCCCCGGCTTGGCGGGGATCGGCTTCTCGCCAGACCTGTTGGCGCGGCTCAAAGACGCTTTCCCGAACCAATTTGCGGGCATCAAGGATTCTTCGCACGATGCCGATTTCGCCCGCGGACTGGGAAAACGCTTCGGCTCCGACTTGCTGGTACTGACCGGTACCGATTCTTACTTGCAACTGGCACTAGAAAACCAGGCCGAGGGTTGCATCACAGCTCCGGCCAATCTGATTTCACCTGATCTGCGCCAGATCTGGGACGCCTTCCAGGGCGGCGAGGAGGTGTCTGCGATCCAGAGGCGCGTTACGGAAATCCGCCAAATTCTGGAGAAATATCCGCCGTTCCCGCCCACGCTGAAAGCGTTGCTGGCGAGACAGCACGGCTTCCCGCGCTGGTCCGTCCGCCCGCCGCTCGAGGAGCTTCAGCCCGAAAGTGTGGAAAAGGTGATAGAAGAATTCGCGGCGGCGTCTGGATGAAAGTCTGGCGTTTGCTCACCACCCCTCCTGCCCGAGGCGCATGGAATATGGCAGTGGATGAAGCCATACTCGAAGCAGTGGGTCCCGGCGATTCGCTCCCGACCCTACGACTATACGCGTGGGAACCGGCCTGTCTTTCGCTTGGCTACGCCCAGCCCATTACCGACGTGGACATTCCCTGCCTGCAAGCGCGCGGCTGGGAGTTGGTTCGCCGCCCCACCGGTGGGCGGGCCATACTCCACACCGACGAACTTACATACTCTGTTATCGCTCCACCCGGTGAGCCGCGTGTAGCCGGGACAGTGCTCGAATCCTACAGCCGTCTGGCGGCGGCATTGGTGGAGGCATTGCGATTGCTCAACCTGCCGGTGGAGGTTCACGAACATGCTAACCCCGTACGTGAACCGGGACCACCCCGAACGAGCAGCAAGATTCCCAACCCGGTCTGTTTCGAAGTCCCGTCACCCTATGAAATTACCGCCGGAGGAAAGAAATTGATCGGCTCGGCTCAGGCCCGTCGAAAGGAGGGTGTACTCCAACACGGTTCCTTGCCGCTGACCGGTGACCTGAGGCGCATCCTCCAGGTTCTGGCATTCCCCAACGAAGAAGCCCGCACCCGCGCCGCCAGCCATCTTCTGGAACGGGCAACGACCGTGGAGACTGCCCTGGGACGCGTTGTCTCCTGGAACGAGGCGGCGGAGGTCTTTGCCTCGGCTTTCCGGTCCGTGCTCGGCGTGGACCTCCAGCTGGGCGAACTCAGTCTGCAAGAGAAAGCACGCACCGGGCAACTGATCGCCGCCAAATACAATACCCCCGACTGGAACCGAAAACAAGAAAGTTGAAGGCTTATCGCCTTCAACTTTTTCAGTACGGATAATTCACCTCTTACGGCGTGGACAGAACAAAGTTGATCTGCTTATATCCCAGGGTTTCGAAGAACCAGCGCAAATAGGTCTGGGCGTTGGTGGTTGCCTGGTCGAGGATCCCCTCTTCGGTGGCGGCCTTGAGAATTTCCTGCTCGGCCACCTGTCGGACCTGGGTCTCCAACGTCGGGTCACCGTGGGCGAACAGGCCCGTCTCACGGTCATAAACATACGACTTATCGTTGTCGAGCGTCGCCACCAGGACTTCCGTCGCCGGCAAGCGGACATTGAGCATCTCGCCTACGAGCCACAAGTCTTCCGGCTTGATCTTACTCATGTCGATCCCGGCGATGATATAACCGTGGGCAACGAACAGCAACCGGTCGCCGAAAAGCGGACCCAAGACACCCTGGTTGACTTCAGCCGTAACCACCTTCTCAACCGTATAGCGAATCGTTTCCAGCCGGGCCAGCGATTGAACTTCATTGATAATTGTCACCGGGTCCGGAATGATCGTGGGCGTGGGATGCAACAGGTTGGCAACCTGGGTACCCAATTCATGGTTCGCCTGTTGTAAAGGATTAAAGGTGTTGTTGATTCTATTGTTGACCAGACTCACCAAGAACCAGATGGCAGCAATACCCACCAGGATCAGGATGATCTTGAAGATTGATTTGGAAGAGTTATTAGGATTTACATTAGACATGTCAAGATTATATCGGAAATTTGAGACATGTAACTTGTCAATTTATTAATTTCGATATATTTTCAAATTGTCATTGGGGAGAATCTCCAAAATTATATTCCCTCGAATCGAAATGGAAATCCGTTTCCCCTCCGGAAACGGGTTTTTTGTTCTCCGGAAATCGATATCGGACCGGGGTTTTCCCAAAAACCCTTTCTTCTTTGCATGGTAGAATACCGCCTGTGTTCAAACGTATCATCCAGATGCTCCTGAAAATTCTCATTATTCTCGCTGTTCTCGGACTTCTCATTCTGATCATCTCGCCTCTGGTGACCGGGTTGTATGCGCGTTCGAAAACGTATACCGCTGCGGATGTCCCGGCCCGCCGCGTGGCAATCGTCTTCGGCGCGGGGCTCTGGCGGAACGGCACTGCCACACCAGTGCTGCAAGATCGCGTCCAGACCGCCGCCAACCTGTATTTCGCCGGGAAGGTCGAGAAACTCCTGATGAGCGGCGATAACCGTTTCGTGGATTACAATGAACCAGCGGTCATGCGCACACTGGCTCTTACGCTTGGCGTCCCGGAGGATGCCATCGTTCTCGATTATGCCGGCCGGCGCAGCTACGATACATGCTACCGGGCGAAGGCCATCTTCGGCGTGACCGAGGCCATCCTGGTGACGCAGGCCTTCCACCTGCCACGCACCCTCTACCTGTGCAACCAACTCGGAGTCGATTCGGTCGGTGTGGAAGCCGACCTGCGTGTCTACCGCAAATCTTCCGTGCTATACTGGAATATACGCGAATTGCTCGCCACTGTCGCCGCCCTGTGGGATGTGAACATCAGCCACCCCGTGCCCGTGCTGGGTGATCCGGAACCAATTTTTCCGTGAATCATTGAGGAGACTATGACTCGCGACGAAGCCTTTGCCCTTGTCCATGAATACGTCAAGAACGACAACCTTATCAAGCATATGCTCTCCGTGGAAGCCACGATGCGGTTCTATGCTGTGAAATTTGGAGAGGATGAGGAAAAATGGGCCATCACCGGCCTGCTCCACGACTTCGATTGGGAGATCCATCCGACCCTCGAAGGCCATCCGCTGGCGGGCGAACCCATCCTGCGCCAGCACGGCGTACCCGAAGAACTTATCCGTGCCGTGATGAGCCACGCCAATCATACCGGCGTGCCGCGCCAGTCTCGCATGGAGAAGGCGCTCTACGCCTGCGATGAAGTGACCGGGTTGATCACCGCCGTGGCGCTCGTCCGTCCGTCCCGCTCCCTGCTGGACCTGGAGCCGTCGTCGGTCAAGAAGAAGTGGAAGGACAAGGCCTTCGCAGCCGGCGCCAACCGGGAAGAGATCCAAAAAGCCGCAGCCGAGTTCGGCATTGAACTCTGGGAGCATGTCGGCAACGTTATCACGGCCATGCGCAGCATTGCCCCGGAACTGGGTTTGGTGGGAAACATTCAATGATCTAGAACTAACCTAGCAATACCCCGTAGAACTTGATTAGCAAGATGGGCGGGGGTTTCCCGCCCATCGGAAATTGCCAGAAGATTTTACGACGCACCTTATGGTGTGGCGCTAAATCTTGTTACTTCTTCTTCTTTTCCTCCTTCTTCCCCACGACAACGAATCGTTCCACTGCCCAGCCTTCGGTCAGCCCGAGCAGCGCGTCGCCGGCCTTGGCCTCCACCACGGTCTCGCCGCGCAATGCGGAACGCTTGCGCAGGGGCGCCTCGTCGAGTCGGGCCATCTTCGGGGCAGCCTTGAGCAGGTGCAAGGTCACAATGGCATTCGGCTTGCCCATCCCCAGCCCGACCAGCTTGACGCCACGCGGCAGTTCCCAGGCGATCACGCCCTTGCCGTAGCGTCCCTGCGCCGGGAAGTCCTTCACCGCGACGCGTTTGCCCTTGCCATCCGATGCGATCAGGAAGAGGTCACCAGTCTGAGGCAGGACTTGCACACCGACCACTTCATCCCCAACGCCCAGTTTGATGCCGTTAACTCCCGCGGCGGACAACCCCATTGGCCGGACATCCTCCTCACTGAAGCGGATCGCCATACCGAGAGCGGTCGCTAGCAATATTTCCTTTCTTCCATCGGTCAGTGCCAGCCAGCCCAAGCTGTCGCCGTCGTTGACATTGACCAGCCGGAATGTTTGCGCCGAGGGACCGGGCAGTTCGCTGACGAGGCTCTTTTTGACCATCCCGCCGCGTGTGACCGTCAGGAGGTTGGTTTCGTCGGGGAGCTCGGATCTCCTAGCAGGCAGGGCAAATGCCGCCACCGGCATCTCATCCACCTGGAGCGGAGACAGTCTATTGAACGGATTGCCGTCCGCCAGCTTCTCGGCTTCCGGCAAGGTATGCACAGCCACCGCCGAGGCCAGCCCGCGCTCGCAGACCAGGTAGAGCGTGTCGGTCGCATTGGCTTTAACCAGCAGTCTGGGCGCTTCTGAGCCAGAGAGACGCGGCGGTTTGTCGTCACGAGTGCGGGAAAGCGTCCCGCCAGAAGTCATGCCGATCCAGACCACCTGCTCGCGCACCAGTTCGGCGGCGGTAAGCGGGGCTTTTTTGGCTTTGCGACCTTTCATACTGACGATCTGCGTCCGGCGTCGGTCGCCGTAGGCGGCTTTGACCTTGAGTAATTCCTCAGCGGCCACACCGCGCATCTTCTTCGAGGATTTCAGCAGGACTTCCAGTTCCTTGATAATAGCCAGTGTCTCTTTATATTCGGTCTCGATTTTCTTACGTTCCAGCGCTGCCAGGCGGCGTAATTGCATTTCCAGAATGGCATTGGCCTGGAGTTCCGACAGCTTGAAGCGTTTCATCAAGCGCGTGCGGGCTGTCTCCACATCGGGCGAGCTTTTGATGAGGGCGATGATCTCGTCCAGGTGTTTAAGAGCCACCATCAGGCCTTCGAGGATGTGCGCCCGGGCGCGCGCTTTTTGCAGGTCGAACTCGGTGCGGCGCTTGATCACTATCAGCCGGTGATCGAGGTACACCCGCAGAGCCTGTTTCAGGTTCAGAAGTCGAGGCTCGTTATCCACCAGCGCCAACAGATTAATGCTGAATGTGGACTGCATCGGCGTACGCTTATACAGAGCAGCCAGAACCATCTCCGGCGCCACGTTTTTGGTCAGTTCGATGACAATACGGAGACCCTGGCGGTCGGACTCATCCCTCAGGTCGGTTATCCCCTCCAATTGACCATCACGGACCAGTTCTGCAATCCGCTCGATCAGGCTGGACTTGTTGACCTGGTAGGGCAGTTCGGTGACAATGATGCGGCTCTTGCCGCGCTCCATCTCCTCGATGTGGGCATTGGCCTGGATCGTGACACGCCCGCGGCCCTTGCCGTATGCGGCTTCAATGCCTTCCTCGCCCTTCTGCTCGATGATGATGCCGCCGGTAGGGAAATCCGGGCCCTCGACGAACTCCATCAGATCTTCCACGTTGACATCGTCAAGTTTTTCCCACTTTTCGAGCAAATAGACACAGGCGTCGGTGATCTCTCCCAGATTGTGGGGCGGGATGTTGGTGGCCATACCCACGGCAATGCCTGTCGCTCCGTTGACCAGGAGATTCGGTATGGCGGAGGGGAGCACGGTCGGCTCGGCAAGGGTGCCGTCGAAGTTGTCGGAATAATCAACCGTATTTTTGCCGATGTCCGCCAGCATGTCGAGGGCAGGGGCAGCGAGACGGGCTTCGGTGTAGCGCATGGCTGCAGGCGGGTCGCCATCCACTGAGCCAAAGTTGCCCTGTCCGTCCACCAGCAGGGTACGCATGGAGAAATCCTGGGCCATGCGCGCCATGGATTCATAGACGGACTGGTCGCCATGCGGGTGGTACTTGCCGAGCACTTCGCCGACGATGCGGGCGGATTTGCGGTAGGGGCTGTCGGTGCGGATGCCCATGTCGTACATGGCATACAGGATGCGGCGCTGGACAGGCTTAAGGCCGTCGCGCGCATCCGGCAGGGCGCGTGCCACGATCACGCTCATGGCGTAGTCGAGATAGGCTTGCTGCATCTCCTGGTCAATGTCAATTTTGCGGACAAGGCCGAGTTCCATAAATTACTCCTTCGTCCACGAAGTCACACGGAAGAACACGAAGTTACCCTTAGGGCATCAACCCCTTCGGGGATGGTGTAGTATTCCTTCGTGGAGAGTTCGCAAACTTGTTCTACTTTGTCTATCTTAAGGGGAAAGGGAGAAGGCGTCAAGGAGAAAAAAGAAAAGGGCGGCGCAAGGCCGCCCTGGTCAGCGTGCTTAGAGATGGAAATGTTTTACAAGCCTTAGGTCCGGCTAGGGGACCTTGGTGGGGCAGCTGAACGGAGTGGGGCCGCCGCCGATTGGCGTAGGACATCCACTACCTAATGAAGGTCCGCAATAGACTGGGGTGGGACCACCGCCAACCGGCGTGGGGCAGCCGCTACCCGATGAGGGGCCGGAACAGCTAACAGGGGTGGGACCACCGCCGATAGGCGTGGGGCAGCCGCTTCCCAATGAGGGGCCGGAGCAGCTAACAGGGGTGGGACCACCGCCGATAGGCGTGGGGCAGCCGCTACCCGATGAGGAGCCGGAACAGCTAACCGGGGTGGGACCACCGCCGATAGGCGTGGGGCAGCCGTTACCCGATGAGGGACCGGAGCAGCTAACAGGGGGGGGACCACCGCCGATAGGCGTGGGACAGCCGCTTCCCAATGGAGAACCGCTGCAGCTGACCGGGGTGGGACCACCACCGATAGGCGTGGGACAGCCGCTTCCCAATGGAGAACCGCTGCAGCTGACCGGGGTGGGACCACCACCGATAGGCGTGGGGCAGCCAGTACCCGATGGAGAGCCGTCGCAGCTGACCGGGGTGGGACCACCACCGATAGGCGTGGGGCAGCCAGTACCCGATGGAGAGCCGTCGCAGCTGACCAGGGTGGGACCACCGCCAACCGGCGTGGGGCATCCACCGGCTGGATTGACCACCAATGTGGGTGTGGGCGGCGGGGTGGAGACAGGCAGAACTTGGGGATTTCCCGTCAGCGTGACCGTTGCATCCTCCAGCCAGCACAAGGTCGCCGGGTTGGCAGGGTATTGAATAAGCCAGTAATCACCTTGCGAACTGCGTCCAACCAGCATGGCCTCCTGGCCGGGATTGAGCACCCCGATGGCATCGTAACCCTGCCCGGGACCGGTCCGGCAGGATGACTCCAACATCACACGAACCATGGGACTGTCTGAAGCAACTGGATTTGTAGATCCGGGTGACGTGGGTTCCGCCATTTGCAGATTACAGGCCGTCACGCCAAATATCAGGATAAGAACAATCATCACACCGATGCAATCCTTCATGTTTGTTTTCTCCTTGGGGTAATCAAAAATAGAATGGAAGTAGCGGGTGGGCCGTCCCGAAATCTCTCCTAAGGTGTAAAGTTGATCGTTTTCGAAAGGCATGTACCGGCCAGGCCGTTCTGCGAACACAGGGTGAAAATGGCAGTGATGCTGTGGCCGGCCGGGTTATAGGCGAACTGGCCGGGGTCGATATTGGCCACCACGCCACTTTCGCCGGGCATCAGGTCATTCTGGTTAATTTCCAGGCTGCATCCGTTGTAAGAGCGGAACGCGTCCAGGGCGTGGGTCATGGTGGCTACCGTCAGATTATCGGTCACCACGATTTGAATAGATTCCCAGGTAATGGTCCCCGTATTTTTGACCTGGAATCGGAAGGCGTATCGGGGAGCACAATTGGTGGATCCAAGGAAGGAGACCGTGTATCCCGATCCCGGTACGGGCGTGGGGGTGGGCTGAGGTGTGGCGATAGGCAGACCGCTGGTATCGCCGGTCACGATGGCGTAATAACCCCACAGCCAGCAGACACCGGTCGGGTTGGACGGGTTGCGGATCAGCCAGTTCTGACCTTGCGCATCTCGGGCGACGACTTCGGCAGTTTGCCCGGCCGCCAGCACGCCGAGCAGGTCGTAAACTTTTCCCGGGCCGGCGCGGCAGTACATATTAACCGAGACGCTGACCATGGGGACAGCAGTGTTGAGGGTAAATGTCGGTATGGGAGGAAGGGGTGACGTAGGAATCAGGGATGGCGTGGGAGTAAGGGATGGCGTGAAAGTAGACTCAGGCGTATTGGTTGCCACGGCAGCCAGGGTGGATTCCACGACGCTGGCAATACTAGTCTGCGCGGCCATCGTCTGCGCGACGGCGGTATCGACGGCATTTGCCAGCACAGTCCCGGAAAGTTGCGGGCTGCAAGCGGAGGACCCAAGCAATATGATTATGATGCTGAATAAAGTGATACTTTTCCAATTCATAGATTCTCCTCTTTAGAATAAGAACTACCAATTACATCATACAGGTTTTTCTCCTTGGAGACAATCCCCCTCTAAAAGCCATTGGAGCGGTTCAGAGAACCGCCCCAATAAGAACATCGGATCTTTACTGGAGGTAGAGCTATCCCGGATTTCCATTCTGAGGGATCAGGAAAGGGGTGACCCCTCTGCAAAGGTCTCCTTCTTTCCGCATTGCCCGGTCGGCTCCGGCTCACGGAGTGCAGTCAACAGAAAAGACGAGGCGATTGGAAGTTATCTCGTTTGGCAACATAACCTGAATATCGGCCCAGGTACTTTCCGGGTACCTGTCGCTAATGGCATGGTATACAAATGTTGGGTACTTCCTTCCAGCCGCCTCGAAATCCAACCTAAGGTGCAAAGTTGATCGTCTTCGAAAGGCACGTTCCGCCCAGGGCGTTCTCGGAACAGAGCTTGAGGGTGACATCAAAACTCTCCCCCGCGGGGTTGTAGGCCAGAAAGGTTTTGACGCTGGCAGTGCCCGTTTCGCCGGGCATGAGATCCGATTGGGACCCGGTGCTGACGCACCAGTTGTCATAGTTGATGAACTCATTACTTGAATCTGTCGCCGTGGTCCCATGCGCGCCGTTATGCAACGTGATTGTGAATGACTCCCAGGTCACCGAGCCGGTGTTTTTCACTTCGAACTTAAAGCACTGATAGCCAGGACCTACACCCCAAAACTCGTAAGAGAAGGTGAAGGCAGTTGCCGGGGTGGGGGTGGGCGGAGGTGTGGCGATGGGCAGACCGCTGGTATTGCCGGTCACGATGGCGTAATAACCCCATAGCCAGCAGACGCCGGACGGGTTGGACGGGTTGCGGATCAGCCAGTACAGACCTCCTGCTTCGCGGGCGACGACTTCGGCAGTCTGCCCGACCGCCAGCGCGCCGACCATGTCGTAGGCTTTCCCTGGACCGGTGCGGCAGTTCGTATTAACCGAGACGCTGACTATGGGGACAGCAGGGGTAAGGGTAAATGTCGGCAAAGGAGTAAGGGATGGCGTTGGAGTAAGGGATGGGGTGAAAGTAAACTCAGGCGTGTTGGTTGCCATGGCCGCCAGGGTGGCAGCCACGACATTGGCAACATTAGTCTGCGCTTCCATCGTCTGCGCGACGGCGGTATCGACAGCATTTCCTTGCATCGGCGCGGAAAACTGCAGGTTACAGGCGGATGATGCAAGCAATATGATTATGATGCTGATTGCAGTGGTTCTTTTCCAGTTCACAGGATCTCCTTTCCCTAGAAGAAAAACAATCAATTACATAATACAGACTTTTTTCCTCGGATACAATCACCCCTTAAATACTCACAGGGCGGTTCCATAAACCGCCCCGTGCAGTATCATGGAGTGAAGTAGATGGTCTTGTCTTTGGAAGTTCCTAGCAGACCATCTTGCGAGTAGACTCTCACAAATGCCATGAAACTATGGCCGGTGGGATTCGAAGGCAGGTTCCCAGAAGCGGTAACGACCACTTCTCCGGGCGTAAGGTCAGGGTCGTCAGAGTACACGCAGCCGCTTCCCGACGGGAACCCGTCCCGCGTCACTGGCACGGAGGTGTCGAGTGTCAGGTCATTCGCCGCGATAGAGATGGATTCCCAGGTGACGCCACCAGTATTGGAGATCTTGAATTTCAACAGGTAGGATGCACCACAGTGTGACATGCTATCATAGCTCAATGTGAAGGCGGCCAATGGGGGTGTGGTGGACGTGGATGTAGGTGGCGGGGTGGGGCTCGGCGTTGGGGTCGGCTCGGGAGTATATACTGGAAGAGAGCTTGTATTCCCTGTGATGGTGGCATATTCTCCCCATAACCAGCAAAAACCGGGTGCATCCAGGTTGCGAATATACCAATACTTGCCGGTTGGATCACGGGCAAAGATCTCGCTCGTCTCCCCGACCATCAGACCTCCGAGGTAATCATAAACCTGACCCGGTCCCCACCGGCAGTTTGTCTCGACACTCACACTGACTCTTGGAACATCCGGGGTAAAAGTGAAGGTCGGCAAAGGGGTCACTGACGGACTTTCGAGCGTATCGGTGACCATCGCTGCCACAGTTTGCTGCGCACCCCGGGCAATTTGAGTCTGGGCATCGAAAGTCTGTGAGACGGCGGTATCGACGGCATTTCCTTGCAGCGGCGCGGAAAACTGCAGGTTACAGGCGGATGATGCAAGTAATATGGTTATGATGCTGAATCCAGTGATTCTTTTCCATTTCATAGGATCTCCTTTCCCTAGAAAAAAAAACGATCAATTACATCATACAGGTTATTCTCTCCGGAAACAATCCCCCCTTAAAACCTCACGGGGCGGTTCATGGAACCGCCCCGTGTTGACTTTATTTAATCAGCAGAAAAAAACACTGAGGGGGCACAAATCCTCCTCCCCAAGGCCAGGGGACGTTGCCCCACTGCCCCTTTCGGGGTCTCGTCTTAAGCCCCGGCATCCGGGATTTCTGTCCACTGCGAGGAACCAGCCTGGGCGAGTGCCTTTTCGACCGCCAGGAAGCGTCCGTGAACAAATCCGGTACCAGCCGGGATCAGCTTGCCAATGATGACGTTCTCCTTCAACCCATAAAGCGGATCTGTGGAAGAACCGATGGCCGCGCCGGCCAGCACTTTAATGGTGTGCTGGAACGAGGAGGCCGAAAGGAACGAGTCGGTACTGAGGGAGGCTTTGGTCACTCCCAGCAGCAGTTCATGGAACTTGGCCGGGATCTTCCCTTCGGTCAGAAGTTGTTCATTGACTCTCTGGACTTCCAGACGTTCCACGGCGTCACCCGGCAGGTAACGGGTGTCACCCGGGCGAACGATTTGCACCTTGCTCAACATCTTGCGGATGATGACTTCGAAGTGCTTATCATGGATATTCTGACCTTGCGAGCGATACACCTTCTGGATTTCGGTCATCAGGTACATCTGGCAAGCTTCGCGTCCCTGAACGCGCAGGACACGATGCGGGTTCAGCGAACCCTCGGTCAGCGGTTGGCCGTCCTCAACGTGATCACCGTCCTTGACCAGCAGACGCAGGGTGGTCGGGATTTCATGCTCGATCTCTTCATGCTGCTCCCGCGAGACAAACACCTTGCGTTTCTCGATGCGGATCTTTCCGCCGTGTTCCGCGGCGATGGTGGCATCCTCCAAAGTGGCGATAATATCGCCGGCTTTGATTTCGCCCTCGTCCTTAACCTGGATCTTCCATTCTTTAGGCACATCGAACTCATCATGGATCATTTCACTTTGTTCGACACGGACGATGCGCATATCGGCATATTTATCAGACTGGATGATGCGCACCGTGCCCTTGATCTCGGCGACGACTGCTTCACCCTTGGGTTGTTTACGAGATTCGAAAAGTTCTTCCACGCGGGGTAGACCAGTGGTAATGTCACCGCCCGCAGCCACACCACCGGTATGGAAGGTACGCAGGGTCAACTGCGTGCCGGGCTCACCGATCGACTGGGCAGCCACAATACCGACTGCAGACCCCATTTCGACCATCGTGCCGCGGGCCAGGTCGACGCCGTAACATTTGGCGCAGATACCGTGGGTCAGTTCACAGGTCAGTGCTGAACGGACCTTCACTTCCACCACGTCGGCCACGGAAATCTTGCGCGCCAGATCGCGGTCGAGGACATCGTCCGGCTCAGCCAGGACTTCACCCGTCTTCGGATCGAGGACACGCTCAGCGGCCAGGCGCCCGTACAACCGAGAGGCCATGGATTGGCCGGCCACATCATCCTTCCGGCGAATCCATACGCCCTGGCGGGTGCCGCAGTCAGGTTCGTTAATGATGATATCCTGGGCAATGTCCACCAGGCGGCGGGTCAGATAGCCGGCGTCGGCGGTGCGCAGGGCGGTATCGGCCAGACCCTTGCGTGCACCGTGCGTCGAGATGAAGTATTCCTGAGCGGTCAGACCCTCGCGGAAGTTCGAGCGGATTGGCATCGGGATGATGCGGCCAGACGGGTCAGCCATCAGACCGCGCATACCGGCCAACTGCGAGATGGGACCGAAGCCGCCTTTGGTCGCGCCAGAGTTGGCCATGGTGGACAGGTTACCGTCCGGGTCCAGCGCGGCGCGGACCGATTTGGCAACATCGTTGGTGGTTTGCTGCCAGATCTGGATGATACGTTCGTTCTGTTCCTGCTCGGTCAACAAACCGCGGCGGAAATCACGCTGCACCAGCTCCACGTCCTTGAGCGCCTTTTCCACAATTTCCTGTTTCTGCGGCGGAACGGTAATATCGGAGACCGCGATGGTAGTGCCGGAACGCATGGCATATTCGAAGCCAATGCGCTTGATCTCGTCGGCCGTTTCAGTGGTCACATCCTGACCGTAAATTTCGTACACTTCGGCAATCAGGTCTTTCACGCCGCCTTTTTCCAACTGCCGGTTAATGAACTGGACTTTTTCCGGCAGGATACGGTTGAAGATGACGCGCCCGACAGTGGTATCAATCAGGCGGGTCTCCGCGTCGGGCAGGCGGTTTTCTTCCTCATCGTACCAGGTGGTCAGACGCACTTTGACCTTGCTGTGCACATCCACCTGACCCAACTGATAGGCCAGATCAATGTCATCCATATCGGTAAAGGCACGCCCGTCACCCTTATGCGGCTTGGAGTGCAGCATTGTCATGTAGTACACGCCCAGCACCATATCCTTGGACGGACCGATGATGGGTTCACCGTCGGCGGGCTTGAGCAGGTTCTTGGACGCCAGCATCAAGCGCCGGGCTTCCTGAACAGCCTTATCAGACAGGGGTACATGCACAGCCATCTGGTCGCCGTCGAAGTCCGCGTTGAAGGCGGTACAAACCAGGGGGTGCAATTGGATGGCTGAGCCCTCAATCAGGATCGGCTCAAACGCCTGGATGCCCAGGCGGTGCAAAGTGGGAGCACGATTCAAAAGAACTGGGCGATCCTTGATGACCTCCTCAAGAGCTTCATAGACCTCGGGACGGTTGCGTTCAATGAAGCGCCGCGCACCCTTGACGTTGGCTGCATAGTTGTGACTAACCAGCCGGGAAATCACAAACGGGCGGAAGAGTTCCAGCGCCATGCTCTTTGGGAGACCACACTGATAGAGTTTCAACTGCGGGCCGACCACAATCACCGAACGGCCGGAATAATCCACGCGCTTGCCGAGCAGGTTGCGGCGGAAGCGGCCTTTCTTGCCCTTGAGCATGTCGCTCAGGGAGCGGAGTTCACGCCGGCCGCGGCGGCTGAGCGCCTTGCCACGCTGGCTGTTGTCAATCAGGGAATCCACCGCCTCCTGCAACATGCGCTTCTCGTTGCGGACAATCACGTCTGGCGCACCGAGTTCAAGCAGGCGCTTGAGACGATTGTTGCGGTTGATGACACGCCGGTACAGATCGTTCAAATCCGACGTGGCAAAACGGCCGCCATCCAATTGCACCATCGGGCGCAGGTCCGGCGGGATGACAGGCAGGACGGTCATGATCATCCATTCCGGGCGATTGCCGGAACGGCGGAAGGCTTCCACCACCTTCAGTCGAGAAGTCGCCTTCTTGCGTTTTTGCTTGGACTTGGTCGTCTTAACTTCGTGCCAAAGTTCTTCCGAGAGTTTATCCAGGTCGAGGCGGCGCAGAATATCGTAGAAGGCCTCGGCGCCCATGTCGGCGCGGAAGACCTGGCCCCAGCGTTGTTTCAGTTCGCGATAGCGGGTCTCACCCAAGAAGGTGAACGGGCGCAATTCCATCAATTCGTCGCGTTGATGGGCGTTCGCGTCGTGGCTGGTGGAGGTCTGGTCTTCCAGTTGGCCGCGTAGAGCATTCATCTGCTCATCGGCTCCCGCCTTGATCGTGGCAGCTTCCATCTTTACAGCATCCAGGGCGCGCACTTTCTCATCCTTGAGTTCATTCTCGATGGCTTCCAACCGTCCCTGGACAAACTTCTGCACTTTGCCGAGATGCGTCGCACCGACTTTGATGCCAGCATCCACGATCACGGTGGCCGTGGAACCAAAAATGACGGCTTCTTTGAGCACCTGGCCTTTATTATCCTGGAGATAGCGCTCCAACCGCTGGCCTTCCTGAATGATCGGTTCCAGCTTGGTTGCAATTTGCTCATCATACTGGTGTTCCATCTCAACCTTGCGGGCCTGGAGTTCAGCCTGGTTCTTATCGCGGGCTGTCTTGATTTCGGCAATCTTGGAATTAATGACTCCCGCCTGCTCACGTTCGGAAACAGAGATTTCATCCTCAAGGCGCTTGAGGGCTTTCTGACGGGCATCCTCGTCCACGAAACTGACAATGTATTGGGCAAAGTACAGCACCCGGTCCAGGTTGCGGCGGGATATGTCAAGCAGCATGCCCAGGTATGAGGGGATACGCCGCGTGTACCAGATGTGGGCCACAGGCGTTGCCAGCATGATGTGTCCCATGCGCTCGCGACGCACCGACGAGCGGGTCACTTCCACGCCGCACTTATCACAGGTGATGCCTTTATAACGGGGGTTTTTATATTTGCCGCAGTAGCACTGCCAGTCACGCGTCGGGCCAAAGATAGCCTCACAGAAAAGGCCGTCTTTCTCCGGGCGCAAGCGGCGATAGTTGATGGTTTCGGGTTTCAGAACTTCACCGTATGACCAGGTAAGGATGGTTTCCGGAGAAGCAAGACTAATGCGTAAAGAAATGAGTCCCTTGGTTTCCACTCGACCGTCTCCTCATGCAAACTCGACACCTGCGACTGACCACCCTTGCTCCAACAAGAAAGTAATGCCAGAGACACGCAAAAGCAAGCGCTTCGAAGCCTACGCTTCAAGCGCTCGCTGAACGTCGCAGATAATGGTTATCTCTCAATGGAGCCGAATTATACTTGTCCGGTCCAATTACGTCAAGAGATGCGGAGCAAGACACGGAGCAAAAACCATGAACTGCCGATCCCGCCCCAGTTCATTGAAATTTCAGCAATTGCAGGACATCCAGCAACGCAGCATCAAAGATCTCCCCCAACGTCTCTTGCGGGACCCGGTACAACCCACCGAAAGACCCGTCGCCATAGACTTCCCGAGTCTTTTGCGCATCCAGGATGTCGGATGGCACATGCGGCGGAGTTTTCTCGCCCTGCGGCAGGTCTGCCACGATGTTGAATGGGAACGCCTCCAGCCAGTTGGCATGACCTGGCTTGAGATCATGGCGAATTGCGACTTCCTCCACACTGTGAGCCATCCACCAGGCATACCATTGCACCTGGATGCCGGAACACTGGTTTGAGAGTTCCGTCAGACGAATCTTCAAGCCGCTGTTGCCACCATGACCATTCAAAACGAGGATGCGTTTGAAACCCTGTCCATACGCCGAACGGAGGATGTCCTCCACTGCGTCCATCAAGGTGGTCAATTTCAGGCTGAGCGTGCCAGGGTAGGTGAGGAAGTACGGGCTGGAGCCAAAGTTCAAAGGCGGCGCAACCAACACCCCGGTCTGCTTCGAGGCGGCATCCGCCAGAGCCAGGGGGATTTTTACATCCGAGAGCAGGGAGAGATACCCATGCTGTTCACACGCCCCCACCACCAGCATCAGCCGGTCGTCATGCTGGAGGTATTCTTCCACATCCATCCAGTTCATTTCTTCGATTCGCATTCCGCAATTATAATCGTCTTATGGCTGAACCTGTCCCCATCCCGACCCTTTTCCTCGAGCGCATGTCCCGCTTTCTCGGAAATGAGTATCCCGCCTTCGCCGAGTCTCTGACGCACGACCCAGTGCACGGATTGCGAGTCAACACGCTAAAACTATCAACAGGCGAGTTCCAGAAAATTTCCCCCTTCCCACTGGGTGACAAGGTGGTGTGGTGCGATTCTGCTTTCTGTCTCCTGCCGACCGCCTCCTCACCCGGACTCCATCCCTATCACCTGGCCGGGTTGTATTATCTTCAAGACCCATCTGCCATGGCGGCGGCAGAGCTGCTCGGCCCCCGGCCTGGCGAGCGCGTCCTGGACCTGGCCGCCGCCCCCGGCGGCAAGACCACGCATATCGCCTCCCTGATGCAGGGACAGGGTCTGCTGGTGGCCAACGAGATCAAGACCAATCGCCTTAATCACCTGGTGGTCAATGTGGAACGCTGGGGGGCAACCAACGTGGTGGTCACCAACGAAACCCCCGAACGAGTGGCTGACCAATTCGGGGCTTATTTCGACCGGGTGATCGTGGACGCACCCTGCTCCGGCGAAGGCATGTTCCGCAAGGATATACGGGCGCGACTTGACTGGTCGGAAGAGATGGTGGCGGGCTGCGCGGTGCGACAAACGAACATACTGCGCGTGGCGGCTCACCTGGTCCGCCCGGGCGGACGACTGCTCTATTCCACCTGCACCTTCGCCCCCGAAGAAGACGAGGCTGTGATCGCCCGGTTTTTACGGGAACATCCCGATTTCGAGGTGGAGGCCCTGCCTCAGTTGGCCGGGTTTATGCCGGGGCAACCGGAGTGGTCAAGTCTCGCACCAGAGAACGATTCTCTACGCGGCGCGGTGCGTCTCTTCCCCCACCGGCTGACCGGCGAGGGACATTTCGCCTGTCTCCTGCAGCGCAAGGATGGTCCTGCAGACCAGTCGACTTACCCCCCGCGGGCGACAAAAATCCCAACCCCGGAGTGGCAGGTATGGCAGGCTTTCCGGGAGGAGACCCTGGGCGTGGATTTCCCCTCCGGGCGCTTGAGCAAGCAGGGGGACCGGTTGTATTTCGTGCCGGAAGATGTTCCTGATATGAAAGGGCTGCGGATGACGATCCCGGGCGTCTGGCTGGGAAACTTCAAGAAAGAGCGCTTCGAACCGGCCCACCCGCTGGCACTGATTCTGCAGCCCGGACAGGCGCACAACGTACTGGCGCTCTCCTCAGGGAGCCGGGAATTGGCTGTCTATTTACGGGGCGAAAGCCTGCCCTCGGAGGGCCGGCCCGGCTGGACGCTCGTCACTGCAGACGGCTG
This sequence comes from Anaerolineae bacterium, assembly GCA_041489005.1. Taxonomy (GTDB): domain Bacteria; phylum Chloroflexota; class Anaerolineae; order Anaerolineales; family Villigracilaceae; genus UBA877. The sequence goes on along the minus strand of JBGPQK010000025.1, from coordinate 12,169 downwards.
GCCGCTCGGATGGGGGAAGCGCGTGCATGGCGTGGTGAAGAACCATTTTCCAAGAGGCTGGCAAGTCCATTCATAAAGTAACGCCTGTTCCCATGGATAAGGGGATGGAAAAGGCAAATGAGCCTACGTTGGGCACGACCCTCGTGCGCGGCTGCCACGTCGAAACGAAAGCCATCCATTGGAACACTGAAAATCTGCGCAGTTGTAAACAAAGTTCCCAGGTTGGACAATGTCTGCCCTGGCTTTTTAACTACCGGGATTTGGGCACCAGGATGCGATAGAGCCAAGTGGGTAGTTGTAATTAAAGACCAAATCCGTATAATATTATTGTTAACATCCGGATTCGAAACCCAGGGAGGGACCCATGCATAAGTTTAAGTTCTTTTACTTTATTATTCCTGCTGGCATCCTACTGCTGATCATCGCAGCATGTAATTTGCCAGGCTTCAGGGGGGTGGGAACCCCTCGCACGCCGGGGGAAGATTCCGGGCATCCGACCGGACCAACCAACACCGACGGGGCCGAAACCATGCTCATCCCCGCGGGCAGCTTCTGGATGGGCAGCACGGATACCGAACCACTGGCTAATGCGGACGAGATGCCCTTCCACAAGATCACCCTGGATGCCTTCTACTTCTACACCCATGAAGTCACCAACAAAATGTACGCCGCATGCGTCGAAGCGGGCGCCTGCCTGCCCATCAACGTGATGGACAGCGGGCCCACCACCCACACCGAGAATCCCGCCTATGCTGAGTATCCCGTGGTGGGCGTGGACTGGAACATGGCCGAAGATTACTGCACCTGGGCCGGCGGACGCCTGCCGACCGAGGCGGAGTGGGAATACGCGGCGCGCGGTGCCGAGAGCCTGCTCTACCCCTGGGGCGCTGAGGTTCCAGCCTGTGACCGGGTGAACATGCTGGGCTGCCTGGTGCCTCCGGACACGGTAAAGGTCGGTTCGTACGCGCTGGGCAACAGCCCCTTTAAAGTGTGGGACATGGCGGGAAATGCCTGGGAGTGGGTGCATGACTGGTACGACCCGGACTACTACACCCTTTCGGCGTCTACTTCACCCCTCGGCCCCAACCTGCCCGATGACCCTGACAACCCGCTCAAGGTCGTGCGCGGCGGGGGCCTGCACTCGGAGCCGCTCGCGCTGCGCAGCGCGGAGCGGACAGGGGCAAGACCGCTGCGCGCCTTCGATGACGTCGGGATCCGCTGCGTGGCGGAAGGGGCACTGGATCATCCAGCCGGCTATGTACCGGTCCCGGAGGGCCATGAGATGGTGCCGCCCGATCCATTGGACGGCGGCGGGGAACTTGTTGAGGACCCGGACGACGATACACCCTGGTATAGCATTGGGCACAGCTTGGTTTCCTGCCCCGATTCAGAGGGGCGCATGCACATGTTCCTAGCGGCGGACACCTCCGAAGATGTCACGTACTCGGTCACGGTGGATGGCATCCCGTTCGATTGTTATTATGATGAGATGCTGCGCGGCCTGCAATGCGAAGGGCCTGTTCCTGCGGTGACCGAATATCCGGACGTATTCCATGTCCAGATCCATTTCAATCCGAGGGGGGGGATCGGTCATGTTTATCCCGATAAGCCAGTGGACTGTGATACCGCACCGACCGGTCCGGACCGCTTCAGCGTGGACGTCAGCTGCCCGGAGGAGGGATTTTTCAATGCCACCTTTACCTATGAACCTGCGATCACCTGGTTCACAGCCCACATAGCCGGCGAGACGAACATGTCGTGTGTTCAGGTCTCCGAAACGGAGCTGCAGTGCACAGCGCCCGACCTGCCCTCCGGCGACCATTACGAGTTCTACCTGCGTGGCAGGGACGCAGCTGGCGTCGAACGCGAATGGACGCCCTGGGTGCCGCTGCCCGAAGGCTGCCCGGTGGGGATGAATGCTTTACACATAGTCCCGCTCTGCTTCGAGGGCGGTCCGACGGTGCAGGTCAGCTACCTGCCGACCACGCTTAACCTGGTCAGCGCATCCACGGTCGGCGTGCCCCTCTCCTGCATCGGCATGGCTCCGGGCGTCCAAGTCTGCGGCGCCCTGCCTGGCGAACCCGGTTCGTCCATCACGGTGACCATCTGCTTCGAGGGGGAGGAATGCAGCGACTTTCCGGTGACCGTCCCAGCCTGCCCGGCAGAGGAGACCGAGATCGGCTACACCATCGATTCGGCCTGCTACCCGACCCTGGGACCGGTGGCCGTCATCCATTATGCCCCCTTTGACCTGCCGCTGGTGGGGGCGAACGCCAACGGGGCCGACCTGACCTGCGTGAGTGCACCGGACGGCTACTACATGTGCTACACGCTTCCCGGCACGGCTGGCGTCGAGATGACCATCACCTTCTGCCTGGCGGATGGCTCCTGCTTCAGCGCGTCGGTCACCGTCCCCGCCTGTGTTGAGGAAGTGCCCTCCGGCGACTGGCGGCTGATCGGGGTTGGCTGCCATGACGCGACCCAGATCTACTTCATGCTCGATACCGGCCTGGATTGGCTGGTGCCGGGGGCGGATTTCACCTACACCGCCTCGGACGAAGAGACGACCTACAGCTGTTCGGTACACCCGACCGTCCACGGGCGGGTGTACTGCGCAGGGACACGACCAGAGAGCCCCGGGGACCTGCAGTTCTGCCTCCAGAGACCCGGCGAGGCCGCACCCACCTGCCAGACCTTTTCGGAGTACGCTGGCTGGGTGAGTGAAACCCCGGCGTGCAGTATTCCCGCCGAACCGGTCGAGCCTGTCCTGACCTGTCCAGATTACACAAATCTAGCGGATTGTGTTGCCCACAGTTGTCTCTGGGATGTTAAAGGGAATATTTGTCACGTCCCATAAAACTATTACCAATATCTCCAGGCAGCATATTATTCTAGTGAAGGTCTAAACACAAATCCCCGACACTTTCCAAGTGCCGGGGATTTGTTTTGAACCCGATGTTAACAAGTCTCTCCTGCGTCACGATGCCCTTCTTCGGCAGTTTCCCTTCAAAAAATTTTTGGTTCGCCTGGATTCCCACAGCGGCGGGGGTGAAATCCTCTTCGCAGGCATCCTCGGGGACAACCACCCGATCGCGCAGTTTGCCGTTATCCAGCAACGGGATGGAGTCTGCGACGTAAACCTCGTTTGGTTTCGGGGAAGCAGTTACCGGGTCTATCTGGATGCGACAGGACCAGGTAGGTGGTTGTATTTAATCGCAAAAGCCTTACAATGTAATTGTTGATTTTCGAGTTCGAAACCCAGGGAGGGCTATATGCATAAGCTCAAGTTTTATTCCTTTTGTATCCCTGCCGGTATCCTACTTCTGATCATCGCAGCATGTAATTTGCCAGGCTTCGTAGGGGAGGTAACCTCTCCTCCTGCAGAGGAAAATACCAGCACACCGGGGGAAATTTCCGAGCATCCGGCCGGAGCAAGCAACACCGACGGGGCCGAAACCATGCTCATCCCCGCGGGCAGCTTCTGGATGGGCAGCACGGATACCGAACCACTGGCCGCGGCGGACGAGATGCCCTTCCACCAGGTCACCCTGGACGCCTTCTACTTCTACACCCACGAAGTCACCAACGAAATGTACGCCAAATGCGTGGAGGCAGGCGCCTGCATTACCGTGGATGCGCTCGCCAGCGGTCCGACCTCGCAATCCGGCGACCCGGCCCATGCCAATTTCCCCGTGGTAGGCGCGGACTGGATCATGGCCGACGACTACTGCACCTGGGCGGGCGGACGCCTGCCGACCGAGGCGGAGTGGGAATACGCGGCGCGTGGGACCGAGAGCCTGCTCTACCCTTGGGGCGCTGAAGCCCCGGCCTGCGACCGGGTGAACATGCTCGGTTGCGTAGTGCCGCCTGACACGGCGGCGGTCGGTTCGTACGAGCTGGGCAACAGTCCCTATAAAGTGTGGGATATGGCCGGAAACGCCTGGGAGTGGGTGCATGACTGGTATGCAGAGGGGACTTATGCCCTTTCCGCGGCGGTCAACCCCCTCGGCCCATATTCGTACCAGGATGTTAATCATCCGCTCAAGGTTGTGCGCGGCGGCGGGTTGTACTCCGAACCGGTCGCGCTGCGCACCGCCTCCCGCCAGTCGGCCGACCCGCACCGCCCTTACGACGACGTCGGGTTCCGCTGCGTGGCCATGTCGGATTTGGTATTTCCGGAAGCATACGTCCCGGTGGATGAGGTTCACGAGCGCGTGCCCCCGGATTCCCTGGACGGCGGTGGGGAACATGTCGAAGAGCCAGACGGGGATACAGGATTCGGGATTGGTTTTGGGGAATTAATTGCAGCCTGCCCGACCGAAGAAGGGCGGCTTTCCATCGATATCCCGGTGCATGTTACTTGTGCCGATCCCATCTTCACATTCACCGTGGAAGGGATCCCGTACACCTGCGCCTACAACCCCACAAGAGAAGTACTGCACTGCGAGGGCGATCTGCCGGCGGATTACGCCGATTTGGCTAGAGTAAGCTACTTATTGCGTGTGGATTGTAGTGGGGGGGTAGCAAGGATCGGAGGCAATATCCCCTGGCGCGACGAATGCGAGCCGGGCGGGTCCGTGCCGATCGGCGTCTTTGGCAACATCTATTGCCCGGTCGCTGGTCTGTTTAATATTAATATTGGCTGTGGGGTACCGGTTGTATGGGATTTCACTCGCCTCGTGACGAGCACGGAGGAGATCGATATCCCGTGCGTACCGCTGCCAGAAAGGCGAATGATCTGTACCGCCCCGGACCTGAGTGAGGGCGGATATTACAGGTTCCATCTGCACGGCACCACTGCGGACGGGACCGAGGTCGAAGTCGCACGCTGGTTGGTACCGGTCCTTGCTGACTGCACGGCGGAAACGCGGGACGTAAATGTCACCTCGCTGTGTTACGAGGGCCACCCGTCCGCGCAGGTGACGTACGTGCCGGTTACAGATGTCCTGACGAGAGTGTCTACAACAGGTGGCATGCCACTGGCATGCATCGGCATGGCTCCGGGTGTGCAGATCTGCGGCGACCTGCCCGGCCGGGCGGGATCAGACACACCCATCACCACCTGCTTCGAAGGGTCGCCCTGCACGAACTGGCCATTGACCGCCCCGGACTGCACCGAGACCGAAACAGATCTCGGGTTTGAAATCCAGTCGAGATGTTATCTCCTGTCGGGACAAGTAGCGATCATCCGCTACACCCCCATGGACCAACCGATTGTGTCCGCGGATGCTGACGGCACCGCCCTGGTCTGCGAAGCTGACGCGGGCGGCTACACCTGGTGCTCGGGAATTCCCGGTGCGGCCGGCGACGAGAAGACCATCACCTTCTGCCTGGCGGACGGCTCCTGCTACAGCCAGGCGATCACCCTCGTCCCTTGCGGGGAGGAAGTGCCCTCCGGAGGAACTGAGGTGGAATACACCATCGAGCCAACCTGTTATCCACCCGATGCAGCCGGCATCAGTCTTCATTACTGGCCATTCGACTTGCCATTGGTGGACGTCAACGCCAACGGAGCCTGGCTGACCTGTGACAACATGGGCGGCGGGTACTATCTGTGTTCCGGCCTTCCCGGCGCGGTTGGCGCGGAAAAGACCATCACCTTCTGCCTGGAGGGCTATTACTGCATGGGCGATGATGTCATTGTACCCGCCTGTGAGGGGGAAGTGCCGAGCGGGGAGGACTGGAGAATGCTTGCGTATGGCTGCCACAGCGAAACCATGATCTACTTTATTGTCAGCACGGGGATAGATTGGCTGGTCCCCGGGGCACCCGTCACGATAGGTGCCGCGGATGGAGTGACCACCTACTCCTGCGACATCCACCCGACCATCCCGGGCCAGTTGTACTGCTCCGGTCTCAACCCGGCTGCCCCCAGCGCGCTGGCGGTGTGCATCCAGCGGGCAGGCGACCCTCCGATCTGCCATACCTGGACCGGCTGGCATGGCACTGAGGCCACCATCCCGTCGTGTATTATAGCGGTACCGCCGCCACCGGTCGAGCCAGCCCCGAGTTGCTATGACTATGGTATAGACCCGGTGGCCTGCGCGGCGCATGGCTGCCGCTGGGACAAGGGTCCTCCGTACGTGGGTATGGGTTGCTTTCCCCCATGATTCATCTCCATACGGGATAGCGACGAATGGGTTTAGCGGTCAAAGGGTTTCGATAAACTAATCTGCGATAAGTGCCCGGCACATCCAAAGCGCCGGGCACTTATTCTTCACAACCATATTGACCAATTTCTTCTGCGTCCCGATGCCTTTCTTCAGCGGCACACAAGACCCCGATCTCTCTACGGTCCCACCACAAGCGTGTACGGCTTGTCCCCCGTCTGACCAGATTCTTGCGTCCCAAAACACCAGGCGCGGATGGTGAAGGCGTATGTCCCTTCCTGGGTGGGAGTCCCGGCGAGGATGGCGGTCTCCTCCGCATCCATAAAAACAAGCTCCAATCCCGGCGGGAGGGTGCCATCGGAAAGGGAGATGCCCCCGACCGGTGTGTCGTTCTGGCTGATGCGGATGGCTGCCTCATAAGAGACGCCCGCCCGGGCATCCGGCAACTCCTGCGGACTGAATATCAGCCCTTCGGCTTGCAATAGATCCGCCACCACGATCGTATATTGCTTCGTTCCCATCTGCCCATTTATGCTCGTGCCAAAACACCAGACACTGATGGTGAAGGTGTATGTGCCGGCCTGGATGGGAATTCCGGTTATCCTGGCTGTATCCTCCGCCTTCATATACACAAGTTCCAGCCCCGGCGGGAGCGTGCCTTCGGAAAGGTAGAAACTCCCAGCCGGTGTTTCGTTCTGGCTGATGCTGACGGTTGCCTCATATGGGGTACCTACCTGGGCATCCGGGAACCCCTGCGGGCTGAATACCAGGGGTCCACGCGTGTGATTAGAAGGTCCACACAAACACGCCACCGTTGCAAAGATGATAAAAGCAAGCACAACCAGGATAACAGGAGAGGTGCGTCTCATCAGGCAGACTCCTTAAACTAAATTACGATGTTGACCAGTTTTTTTCTGCACCAGGATATTATTCTCCGGCGGCATCCCGTCAAGAATTCGCTGGCGGTAATCATCCGTTCCTTTCTTCCGGCAACCTTTCTCAGCGATTTGACTTTTACCTGTTATTACAAAATCCGGGACCCGCCGTCAAGGCCCAGGTGCAGGCCGGATTGGCATCACAGGAGGATTTATCCGTAAACCCCCGGCAGTCGACCGTTTGGGGCATGTTCGTATCCGTTGGCTGCGGGGGCGGCGCCACCTGGACCACAAGCACCGCGCCGGTGTCGCCCTGGACCTGCACCTTACCCCCCCACACCCAACAGAGGATTTGCAGACGAGGGCTGAGGATATACCACCAGTCAGCGGCTTCATTTCGCCCCAGGATGGGCGCTGATTGGCCCTGGAGGAAGGAATCGATCGATTCGTAAAGCAGGTCCGGGCCGCTGCGGCAGTTCAGATCAGCCTGTGCAATCGCGATGGCTGCATTCGGAGCTGAAGTTGGGCACTTGGCATCCGGATCGTGGGCGTAGAAAGACCACACCGATGAATACGGTCCTTCCTGCGTTCCGTTGGGGTCGGTCATGACACGCCAGTAGTATTGAGTGCAGTTCTGGAGGCCAAATTCCGAAGCATCGGTGGTGTAGAGCGTTTGCAGGATCGGGATGCGGTGCAGGTAATCAGAAAAATCCTGGTGGGTGGATACCTGGATCTCAAACAGTCCGTTCACCAGGCAGGGGGTCGGATCGTCCCAGACAAAGGTGATGTCACCGGATGGATCGACGGTGGCTTCATTGGCGGGGTTACTCAAATTGACCGGCTGCATCGTTTCAGCGGTGCAGACCGGGCCGGTGTAGAACCAGGAGAGGGCCTCCGGACCGTGTACATCCTGCCCAGTCCCGGTCCCAAGGCCGGCGGAGACGTGGAAGAAATAGGTGTTCCCAGGTTCCAGGGGCGGATTCCAGGTCAGCTGATAATCCCCGGAGGGGGTCGGAAAATCAAAGTTCAGCCGTTCCGTCACAGCGGGGTAAGCCGGCTCCATCCCGGTCCATACGTGGGCTTCGAAGAAGTCCGGGTTGCAAGTGGAGGCCGGATAGTGCCAAGATAAAGACACATCCAAGGGGGGGACGGTTTCCTCGTGGGGATGCAAGTTATCCGGCAATTGGAGATCGTCCACCGTGCAGGAAGCCGGTGAAGGGCCGCATGCCGGCAGGATGAGCAGCAAGACTGGCAGCAGAAGCCTGCACCCGGAAAGAATATCCCTGATCTTCATCTCCTCCTCCTTTTAGAAAGAAACGACCGGAATGCACCTGCATTCCCTGCCGTCCCCGCGCAAATCCATGCTTTCATTATAGAGTTTTAACCAGCATCATGCAATCCCCCCGGATTCCCTTAATAAGAAAGTCCCCGGCACTATCTCAGCAACGGGGACTTTTAGGTCAGATGACGATATTGACCAGCTTCTTTTGCGCCACGATCACTTTTCTGGGTGCCTTGCCAGCCAAAAATTTCTGCACAGTTTCACTGGCCAGGGCGGCAGACCGGATTTGATCTTCACCCGCCTCAGCCGGTACAACAATTCGATCGCGCAGCTTGCCGTTGACCTGCACCGGGATGGTGATCTCGTCTTCCCTGGCAGCCACCTCGTCCACGGCCGGCCAGCTCTGAGTATGAACCGAATAAGGCTTGCCCAGCACCACCGTCCACAACTCCTCGGCGATATGGGGGCAGACCGGGGCCAGCATGCGCAGGTAGATATCCAGGGCTTCCTGCCATTCGGGCGTGCCGGCCGCTCCGGCCTGGCGCGCGGTGTACATTTCATTCATCAGCTCCATCAGGCCGGAGATGACCGTATTGAACTCGAAGTTCTCGTAGTCGTGAGTCACATGCCGGAGAGTCTGGTGGACTTTGCGGCGTAGATTCTGTTTGGTTTCGGCGGAGCAGCTGCCGGGTGCGGACGGCCCGGTGAACAACGCCCAGACGCGCTTCAACCAGCGGAACGTCCCTTCGATGCCGGTATGGCTCCACGGCGCGCCCATGTCCCACTTGGCAAAGAAGACCAGGTAGGAGCGCACCGCGTCTGCTCCGTAGCGCTTGACCAACTCGTCCGGGGCCGAGACGTTGCCCTTGCTCTTGGACATCTTCTCGTGGTCCTCGCCCAGCACCATGCCCTGGTTGCGCAACTGGATCATCGGCTCGTCGCCCCTGGTGATGCCCATGTCGCGGCAGGCTTTGTGGAAGAAGCGGGTATAGATCAGGTGCATGGTGGCGTGCTCGATGCCGCCAGTGTAGACGTCAACCGGCATCCAGTAGTCGTACTCCCTGGGGTCGAAGGGGCCCTTGTGGTAGTGGGGGCTCAGGTAGCGCAGGTGGTACCAGGACGAGCACATGAAGGTGTCCATGGTGTCGGTCTCGCGCTCGGCGGGTTGCCCGCAGACCGGGCAGGTCGTGTTCTTCCAGGTGGGGTGCAGCTTGAGCGGGGATTCACCGGTCGGCTTCCAGGCGACGTCATCGGGCAGCAGGACGGGGAGCTGGTCCTCGGGAATCGGATTCCAGCCGTCCTTCTGGCAGTAGACCATCGGGATGGGCGCGCCCCAGTATCTTTGACGGGAGATCAGCCAGTCGCGCAGCTTGTAGTTGACCGCCCCCTTGCCCAGCTTCTTTTTCTCCAGGAATTTTATGGCCGCGTGGAAGGCTTCGTCGGCGGAGGTGCCGGTCAGGGGCCCGGAGTTGACCATCGTGCCGGAGGCGGGGACGGACCCGGGCATGGTCGCGCCGTCCAGTGGCTCTAACCCTTCCGGCTGGATCACCACCCGTACCTCCAGCCCGTACTTGCGGGCGAACTCGAAGTCGCGCTGGTCGTGGGCCGGGACGGCCATGATGGCTCCCGTGCCGTAAGTCATCAGCACGTAGTCCGCGATCCAGACCGGTATCTTTTCAGCGTTGACCGGGTTGATGGCGAAGCCGCCGGTGAAGACGCCGGTCTTCTCCTTGTCGGTCGCCTCGCGGTCAATGTCGGACTGGCGGGCGGCCAGTTTTTTGTAGGCTGCAACTTCTTTTCTATGCTCGGGCGTGGTGAGCTTATTCACCAGCGGGTGCTCGGGAGCCAGGACCATGAAGGTGGCGCCCCACAGCGTGTCGGGTCGAGTGGTGAAGACTTCCAGAACGTGGCCCGTTTTATCATCCCCGGAAGGGACGGTCTTGAAGGTGACGCTGGCGCCCTCGCTCCGGCCGATCCAATTAGTCTGCAACACCCTGACCCTTTCCGGCCAGTCCATGCCGGCGAAGCTGAGCAGTTCGTCGGCGTAGCGGGTGGTGCGGAAGAACCACTGTTCCAGGTCTTTCTTGATAACCGGCGTTCCGCAGCGCTCGCAGTGGCGGTCCTCGCCCCAGACCTGCTCGCGCGCCAGGGTGGTGTTGCATTGTGGACAGAAGTCCACCGGCGACATCTTGCGGTAGGCCAGCCCGTGCTTGAAGAGCTGGATGAAGAACCACTGTGTCCACTGGTAGTATTCCGGATCCGCCGAGACGGTCACGCGCCGCCAGTCGTACATCGAGCCCATCAAACGCATCTGCTGCTGCATTTTTTCGATATTCTTGTAGGTCCACTCTTTGGGGTGGGTGCCGCGTTTGATGGCCGCATTCTCGGCCGGCAAGCCGAAAGCGTCAAAGCCGATGGGGAACAGCACGTTATAGCCGTTCATGCGCATGTAGCGGGCGCGGGCATCGGGTGGAATGTAAGCATACCAGTGTCCAATGTGCAGGTCTCCGGAAGGGTAGGGCAGCATCATCAGGGCGTAATGCTTGGGCCTGCTCTTGTCAATGTCGGCATGATACAGACCATCAGCTTCCCATTTGGCCTGCCATTTTGGTTCGATCCCTTGTGGAATGTAGTCGCTCATGGTTGTTCCTTGTGAAAAAGACATTTTTTAAACAAAAATCCCTTCATCCACTCAGGGACGAAGGGTCAGCTCCGCGGTACCACCCCGAATTGTCCAACAAGTCCATTTGGTCTTATAAGTCTTCCAGGTCGGACCTGTTGGACTTATGGACATGTTAGACCACTCATCTGCTATAACGGGCTTTCCCGGCGCTGACTACTGGATTCACCAGCGCAGTCTCTCTTTCGAGAACAGGCGAGTTCAGTCTCTCGCACCCATCAGGGTGTTGGGCGCTCCCGCTTGCGCCGTGAAGGGCTTCCACCTCACTCTCCCTTCTCGCTGACGGGATGACTTACTACTCCTGTCATGACTTTCAAATAATTGCGGCCATTATAGCACAATCGCGATTTGATCTCATTAAGATTGTCAGTGGACCCAGCGAGATTCGAACTCGCGGCCTTCTCAATGCCATTGAGACGCGCTCCCAACTGCGCTATGGGCCCATATTCAGTTTTCCAGAAGGCAGTAAGCAGATGGCAGGTGGCGGTTTTGTTTGCTGCTGGTTGAAGTGTATCTGCTGCCCGCTGGCTGTGGACCTGAGGGGATTCGAACCCCTGGCCTCCTCAGTGCGATTGAGGCGCGCTCCCAACTGCGCTACAGGCCCATTCTTGGGCGAACGGTATTCTACCTGAGTGAGGTAGGAATGTCAAGGAAAGCACCATAGCAGCCTGAGAGCCAACGGACTCTTCGCTTCCACTCTTTATACCTTTCCATATTGCGCCAGAACCGCCCGGATGCGCGCCGTCAGCTGGTCGGGTGCAAATGGTTTCAACAGGTATTCGACTGCTCCGGCTTGAAGGCCAGCCTGGATTTCAGAATCTCGTCCCTTGGCAGAAAGAAAAATTATCGGTATATCCTTCAAGCCCGGTTCGGCCTTGATGGCTGCACAGGTTTCATACCCGGTCATACGCGGCATGCGCACATCCATCAGGATTAAATCGGGGATTTCCTGCCGGGCCATTGTCAATGCTTCTTCGCCATCGCTGACGGCGACAACATCATAATTTGCATAGCGCAGGGTAAATGTGATCAGTTCGCGAATATCGGGTTCATCTTCTGCGATCAATATCTTCGTCATCTTACTCCAAGGATAACTTTGAGTATCGCATCAACTCAGCGGAGTCCGGTCAATCACTATTGTACACGTACTATCCCCACATGCAATACATTTTTCCTCTTCGACCCGGAAGTATTTTCCCCCGCTAACCCAATATAAAGCCTC
>JBGPQK010000024.1:0-41116 GCA_041489005.1 Anaerolineae bacterium | reverse complement strand
TCTGGCTTCGTGACTGGCAGCGTGCGGCCCTGGTGACCACCATCCTGCTCGTTCTTTTCTTTTCCTACGGTCACATCTACTCGTATCTGAAGGGTGTCACGGTTTCCGGTATTTACCTTTTCCGGCATCGCAGCCTGGCGCCTCTCTGGATCGTCCTGGCTGGTCTGGGAGTCTGGTGGGCCTACCGGAAGAGGTTGGACACACAAAAATACACCCAGGTCCTGAATATTATTGGTATTACTCTTCTGGTCTTCCCCACCGTTCAGGTCGGGTCAGGGTTATGGAAGCAGTGGCGGGCCTGGGAACAATCGCGAGCTATCGCCCCGAACCCGGTGGTCGGTGCAGGAGATGGAACCGCTGGCCAGACTTCACCGGATATCTACTACATCATCCTGGATGCTTACGGGCGAGCTGATGTACTTCAAGAATTGTATCGTTACGACAATTCTGAATTCCTTTCTTCGCTGGAGTCGCTGGGTTTTTACGTGGCGGATTGCAGCCAGTCTAATTATTCTCAGACAGTACTTTCCCTGCCATCCTCGCTCAATTACGATTATCTGGATGATCTATACAATCTCGCAAAAGACCAGGAAACTCCTCTTCGGCCGCTGATCAGCCAAAGCGCTGCCCGGCGGTTTCTGGAATCGCGCGGTTACAAGACCGTCGCGTTTGAGACAGGGTTTAACTGGTCGCAAATCACGGATGCTGACGTCTACCTGGCGCCTCAACCTGGGAGGCAGGAATTAGACGCCTTCCAGTATATGTTGGTTCAAACCACGGCCGGCCGGTTATTGTTGGATGCTGCGGCGCTTGGAATACCGAATGTCCCTGACTATTTATCTCGTCGGAGGACGGAGTTTGTTCTGGAGAAATTGCAAGGCCTTCCATCCATGAATGGTCCAAAGTTTGTTTTTGTTCACCTGGTCATCCCGCATCCGCCCTATGTCTTTGGCCCAAATGGAGAAGCGACATCGATAGACATGGATGCTCTTACCCCGGAAATCTCTGCAAAAGGGTATATTGACCAGACGATATTCATCAGTGAACAAATGAAGAGAATTGTTGCAGAGATTATTGCCAATTCCCCCACACCGCCCATTATTATCCTGCAAGGAGATCATGGCCCCAACAGCCCAAACATGGCTTACCGCATGGCTATTTTGAACGCCTACTATCTCCCCGGCCACGGCGGTATGCTTTACCCGACGATTACACCGGTTAACACATTCCGCATCATCTTTGATGAGTACTTCGGACAGAATTTGCCGTTGTTGCCGGATATCAGCCTCTATTCAACTGCCCAGGCGTCTTTTAATTTCACCGAGGTGGAAAATAACTGTTCCAGGTAAAATAATAAGGAGAATACCCTCGTGAACAACCCGGTCCTTCCCGTCTTTGGAACCAAGCCGCTGTCTACTGACGAGCCCCTTCTACCCTGCTGCTTGATGGCTGGTGGATGGACGGACATCAGGAAATTAACTGGTTCCGGGAATCACAATTGATGAGGCACACGAAGCCATAGCGTTATTTATCTAGTCGAATATGGAAGGTGAAGCAATGGTTGAATCTCGGACAACAAATTTCACATCACGAGTGGTATTAATCACCGGCGCGGCCGGTGGCATCGGCCATGCCACTGTCCTCCTCTTCGCCGAGAAAGGCTGGCGCGTGATCGGCGTGGACCGTACCCCATTTGGGGATGATTTCCCCACCGACGGCCTCTTCATCCAGGCGGAGATCTCCGACCCCGAGTCAATGGAGTCCATCTTCCGGCGGGTGCGGACATTCAACCCCACCCTGGACGCGCTGGTCAACAACGCCGCCGTGCAGATTGCCAAGCCGCTCGTTGAGATGACCGTCGAGGAATGGGACATGGTTATTGCCAACAACCTGCGTCCGGCTTTCCTGTTGGCGAAGCTGGCTTTTCCTCTGCTCAAAAAGGGGGGCGGCGGGGCAATAGTCAATGTCTCCTCAGTACATGCCGTACAGACCTCGGCCAACATTTCCGCTTATGCGGCCAGCAAAGGTGGTCTGCTGGCGTTGACGCGTGCCATCGCGATCGAATTTGCAAAGGACAACATCCGCGTCAATGCTATCCTGCCCGGCGCGGTGGACACGCCCATGTTGCGCGCCGGATTGAATCGCGGCCACGTCCAGGGCGAGGACGTTTACACACGCCTCGATAATTTGGCCCGCCGGACGGTCAACGGGCGTGTTGGTAAGCCGGAAGAAATTGCCCATGCCATCTACTTCCTGGCAGACAATACCCAATCCTCATTTATGACCGGTCAGGCTATGATTGTGGACGGTGGAGCGACGGCGAGGTTGAGTACGGAATGAAAGAGACCCTCAAGCGCATCCTTCCGGCTTTTCTCTGGCAGTTCGGTTCAAATTTATATTGGGGCTGGCATAATCGTGGAAGGCATGTCCTGGCGAAGCTCTTCAGCCCCCGCTGGGCGCGAAGTTGTCGTGCCTTGCTGAAATTCCATGATCGCCATAAGGGCCAACGTTGTTTTATCATTGGGAATGGCCCTTCCCTTCGCCAGACCGATTTGTCTTTGCTGAAGGATGAAATCACATTAGGCTTGAACCGCATCTATCTGCTTTTCCCTGACCTCGGGTTCAAGACTACCTACCTTGTCTCGATAAACGACCTGGTTCTGGAACAAAGTTATGATGAAATGCGTAGCCTGGAGATACCCAAGTTCGTCGCTTGGAGGGCGCGCCGCCGGGTAAATAGCGACCCTCGGGCGATTTTCCTCGATACAGACTATACCGGGCCGGAAAACTTCGCTGAGGATGCCTCCGGACGTATGTTCGAGGGTTTCACTGTCACATATGTTGCTCTGCAATTGGCTTATTATATGGGCTTTCAGGAAGTCATCCTAGTCGGTGTGGACCATAATTTTGTCACTCAAGGGCTTGCCAATCAGGTTATTATCTCTCAAGGGGATGATCCCAATCACTTTTCGCCATATTACTTCGGGAAAGGGTATAAATGGCAGCTTCCTGACCTGGAAGGCTCGGAACGGGCTTACCGATTGGCAAAAATAGCCTTCGAGCGCTCCGGGCGCCAGGTCCGCGATGCCACGGCCGGTGGTAGACTGAGGATCTTTCCGAAAGTTAATTATCCTGGCCTGTTTTCCAAAGAATAAAACTCCATGACATCCTCTCTCCACCCCCTCGTTTCCATTGTCACCCCCTCTTTTAATCAGGCGCGTTATCTCGAGCAAACCATCCTGTCGGTTCTGGCGCAGGACTACCCGCGCCTGGAATACATTGTCGTGGACGGTGCCTCGACCGACGGGAGCGTCGAGATTATCCGCAAATATGCCACCCGCCTGACCTGGTGGGCTTCCGAACCGGACAGGGGACAGGCGGACGCCATCAATAAGGGCTTTTCCCATACAACCGGCGAGATTGTCGCTTGGATCAATTCGGACGATCTCTACTACCATCCGCAGGTGGTCCGGCATGCTGTAGAGGCTTTCCAGGGCCACCCTGAGGTCGGCATGGTATATGGGGACGGGGTCATGGTGGACGGGAACCTCAAACTGCTCGACTGGCATCCCTACCCCCAGTACGAGCTCAAGGACTTGCTAGCCTTCAACGTCCTACTCCAGCCCAGCGTCTTCATGCGCCGCGCGGCCTTGGAGGAGGCCGGTTACCTGATCGCCGATTTCCATGGCATCCTGGATCACAGCCTGTGGATCCGCATCGCCTCCCGTCGGCCGGTCCTGCACGTCCCGGAATATTGGGCGGTCGAGCGCAGCCACGAGGCCGCCAAGACGATCTCCCAAGCGACTATGTTCGTGGATGAAGCTTTCCGGTTCATCCCGTCACTGAAGCACCAACCGTTGTTCGAGCCGATGTTTGCCTCCAACGCCCGGGATATCCAGGCCGGTCTGCTAATTTTTGCCGGGAAGCGCTACATCGACGCCGGGAAACCCCGCCAGGCCCTGGCCTATTTCCGCCAGGCTTATGCGATCCAACCCGCGGCGGTAAGAAAAGTATGGTATAAAATAATCCAGGCGGCCGGAGGCGCGATCGGTTTATCCGGCTTGTTTCTTGTTTATCGGCAGCTGCGCCGGAGCCTTCAGCACCGTTCACACACTCTGGTCGTTGATGCATACGGGCCGCACTGGCAGACGAAGTAGCCAGGCAAATCCGTACCTTGCCACCTGATGCACGTCTTACGTGGAGTTAAAGATGCCTGAATCCTTGAATTCTCTTAAAAAAATGGGACAGCGGCTGGTCAGCCCGCGCGGGGATGGCCGCCCGCTATTGGTCGATCTACTCCTGGCAATCGGGATTGTCACTTTTGGAATGGCGTTAATCCTTTACGCCTACCTGGGTTTTTTTTCCCGCTACTACGCCGACGATTTCTGCCTGACGGGTGGCTTTCTCACCAGCGGATTCTGGAAATCCCAGATCTCCCTCTACACCGCTTGGTCCCCCTCCTTCACAGGGACATTTCTGCAAAACCTGTCGGAATTCTTCGGACGCTCGGCCATCCAGGCCTGGACCGCACTGGTTGTTGTCCTGTGGACCTCGGCGCTAACCTGGGCGATTGTGCAGGCCAGCCGGGTGACGCGCCTGAAAGTGCCCACCGGTCTGGCACTGCTCCTTGCGGAGGTGCTGGTTTTCTTCACCATTCTGGAGGCGCCGCAGCAATACCAGTCCTTTTACTGGCGGATTGGGTTGGTTGGTTACACCCTGCCGCTGGTCTTCCTGGCCCTTTTGATTGGATTGATCTTCAACCGGGTCCGGAAGGCCGACCCTGGGCGTTTGACTTGGGGAGGTTCAGTCGCATGCGCAGCCCTGGCCTTCTTCAATGGTGGATTCTCAGTGACTTATGTCACCCTGCAGACCGGGCTTCTGGCCCTAGCGTTGATCGCCGTCTGGCTGGCGATACGACCCCCGTCCCGGCGCAACAGCCGCATGCTGGTGGGCGCGGCCCTGGTTGGCTCACTGCTGGCCCTGCTGGTGGTTGCGATTGCGCCTGGAAATGCGGTCCGCCTGTCGACGATGCCGACCCCGCCGCATCTCTTACCGCTCATCCGCATGGCAGTAACCAATTCAATCCTTTTCATATATATCTCCCTGAAAGACTTTGCTTTCCAGAATGTCCTGGCAGTGCTGGCGTCGATGCTGATCACCTACGTCCTCTATGCACGTGATAAAAGACTATCCAAGCTGCGGCCTTCCTCCTTGACCCTGGCACTGTT
This sequence comes from Anaerolineae bacterium, assembly GCA_041489005.1. GTDB lineage: Bacteria > Chloroflexota > Anaerolineae > Anaerolineales > Villigracilaceae > UBA877. The sequence goes on along the minus strand of JBGPQK010000024.1, from coordinate 35,888 downwards.
TCTGATCCCGACCGTCAGCTTCCTGCTGGTTCTCGCCGTGTGCACGCCGGTCGCCTACGCCGAGTCTTCCTACCCGGACGGTCGTGTCCTGATTGAGGCGCGCTTCATCATGGTCTTCATGACAATTGCGGAAGGGGCATTGATCGGAATGAGCCTGAGCCAGTTTCATCTTTGGGCGAACGAGCCCACCCCGGTCTACCTTCAACTAATTCTGGCAGTCGTGTTCCTGGTTGTAATCCTATATCCTATCTACGATGCCCGGAAATCTTATCTGGAGATCCCCGTCTATCGCCAGCGGGCAGCCACGTGGGATGCCCACAATGCCATCATTCAAACGAGCATCCAGCAAGGCATCCTGGACATCAATATTCATGACAGCCAGTCCAGGTCTTTCGATTCCTTCAGCGGGCTGATGGAGATTGGTTCGGACCCATCCTTTTGGGTAAACCAATGTGCCGCGGACTTCTATGGCGCAGACCACATCGCCATTAACCAACCTTGATCCGATACCTCGGGAAAAGCCTTTCGATTGTCGCGTAAGAAACTAATTCTTCTTGTTCTGGCCATCCTAGTGGCAGTGGCGGGGCTGGCTCTAATGATCCCCGCCTTCCTGCCGTATGGAAACCTGAAACAACTGGCGGATTCAATTAGGGGGGATGGCAATTTCCAATCCCTCAAGGAGAGCAATGCTTTAGTCTTCAGGCTATTGCTGGGATCGGTAGCCCTGGTGCTATTTGCAGCCGCCTACGGCATTGGTTCCGGGCGCCTCAAGGCTGTCCGCCTCTGGCTGGGCCGATATTCTAGCGATTGCATTGCTTTCATCAAAGCCCTGAAACCGAGCCGGTCCGATGGAGTCGCTCTAGCAGCCCTCTTGCTGATCCTGGCCATGGCCTCCATCTTTCGGCTGGTTCGCATCTATGATGCGATGAACCATGATGAATCCTATACTTTCGTCGTATTCAGCTCGACCTCATTGTTCAATGTTCTATCGAACTACCACTTACCCAATAATCACGTCCTGAACTCACTGTTGATATATATCTCCACCCATTTATTCGGGATCCAGCCTTGGGCGGTCCGTCTTCCGGCGTTGCTGGCTGGTCTGCTGCTCATCCCCGCCACCTATGCACTCGCAAAAACAGTCTACGACAAATACACCGCCTTGATCGGTGCTCTCCTGATGGCTATATTCCCCGGAGCCATTCTTTATGCCACCACGGCGCGCGGTTACAGCCTGGTGGCACTTTTCACCGTCCTGACCCTCTGGCTGGCAAATTTTCTGCGCAGTTCTAAAAACATGTTTGCCTGGTCCTTGCTGGTGCTCTTCTCCACCTTGGGCTTTTACAGCGTACCGGTGTATTTATTCCCCTTCGGAATGACATTTGCCTGGCTTTTTGTTGAAAACGTGTTTACCGATCCCGGGGAATACGGTTCCAGAATTAATTTCCTGAAGTATTGGCTGCTTGCCGGACTCGGCACTGCGGTATTGGTGTTGATCTTGTATACGCCAATTTTCATTTACACCGGAGCTGACAAGGTCTTTGCCAATCCCTGGGTGACCCCGAAAGCCTGGCTTGGATACATACCCTCCATCCCCGGTCACCTGTTGGACGTCTGGCAGGAATGGACCAGCGGTTTTTCCCCTTTCTGGGCATATGGGCTGACCCTGGGATTCCTACTCGGCCTTGTTTTTCATCGGCGCCTCACCCGTCAGCGTTTTCCTCTTCAAATCGCGGCTTTTGCTTGGATCGCGGCCTTGATGCTGGTACAGCGACCGGTGGGTGTGACAAAAATCTGGGTGTTTCTGCAGGCACCTTTCCTCATCTGGTGCGCAGCGGGATGGATGGGGCTGCTCAAAGACCTGCGCCTGGGATTTGCCCGCAACGTCTCTGTCGCCGCCATCGTGACCAGTTTTGCTGTTTTGATTGTGGCGGCCGGCGCCATTCGGGTTGTACCGCGCATTCCCTCCCGCTGGGCTGTCAAAGGCCCTGTTGAAAATACGGTCTTGTTCATCAAGGACCAGCTCGGACCACAGGACTTAATTATTGTAAATGCCCCTTACGACGCCTCGATATGGTATTATTCCCGCCTCTACGGCCTGACCGACAGCCGTTTCGACCGGCGTCTGCCGTTCGACCATCTCATCGTGATCGTCAGCCATACCGACAACCAGACGGTTAATTCTGTCCTTCGAGCTCGGGGGCCGGAGGTGTCATCGGTCGACCTCGGTGCGGTGCGCTTGATCATGAATTTCCAGAACCTGGATACCTACCTCCTCCCTCACCGTTGATCGTAATATTCCCCTTTCCCGATTGAAATCATGTTAGTCTCCATTGTCACCCCTTCCTTCAACCAGGCCACTTTCCTGGAAGCCACCATTCTCTCGGTGCTGAACCAGGATTACCTCAATATCGAATATATCGTTGTGGACGGCGGCTCTACTGATGGCAGCGTGGAGATCATCCGGCGTTATTCGGACCGTTTGCACTGGTGGGTTTCCGAAACCGATCATGGTCAAACCGATGCGATCAATAAAGGTTTTGCTCATGCAAACGGCGAAATCCTGGCCTGGATCAATTCGGACGATACCTATGAGTCCGGAACGGTATCTGCGGCGGTTGAGTTTTTACGAAGCAGGCCTGATATCGGGTTGGTTTACGGAGACACCAACTTCATGGATGAAAAAGGCCGTGTTATTGGCCGTTTCCCTGCTGCACAGACTGATTATCGGCGTCTGAAGCGCGGTTACGTGCACATCCCTCAACAATCTGCATTTTTCCGGGCTGACCTCTGGCATAAAGTTGGTCCGCTTGATCCGTCCTTCTACTTTGCTATGGATTACGATCTTTGGATACGCCTTGCACGCCTCGCACCTGTCGTATATGTCCCGTCCATGTGGGCGAATTTCCGGTTGCATTCCTCTGGGAAGACAATCGCGGCAGATGACCGGTGCTGGCCGGAAATGCTGAAAGTACATTACCGTGATGGCGGTTCCTGGCTGTCCATCATCACAACCAAATATTTCATCCGCAAGTTGATCGCTCCGCTCTGGAGGCTTCGCATGCGAGTGCGCATTATAAATAGGAAATAAGATAAAGCGAAGAATAATTTCTGAACCTCCCGATTTATCGCGATTTCCTGCGTTTGTTACAGGCCTTACTTTGGTTTCTGTATCCCCTCTGATTAATGAATTAGGTACTTGAGTGAACCACCAGTGAGTCAGGCCTTATGGATAGATTAAAAAGACATTGGACGAATAGCAGTATAGCCAAAGCAGTCCAAGAACGAATTTTCGATTGCGCGTGAATTCAACTTCTTTTCGGCCCGATCAGCCAATTCAGGCAAACTTGGTCCCCAGTGATTGTGGCTGGCTTCTTTGAAAATCTTTTTATCATTGGCAAATTCACTCTTTCTCCCCCTTAAAAGTCATGGAATAAATGGAAATCTGTCTTCGCCTATGGCAAGTCGTTATCCGGAATATCTTCGAGATATTTGCCATAACTATTCTGACGAAGCTTGCTGGCTAAAGATCGAAGATCATTTCTTGAGATAAATTCCATTCGATAGGCCACTTCCTCGGGACAGCCAATCAACAAACCCTGGCGTTCTTCAATCGTCTGAACGAAATTGGCCGCTTGGAGCAGGGTCTCATACGTACCAGCATCCAGCCAGGCAATGCCGCGTCCGAGTGGGCGGACACGCAACAGGTCGCGTTCCAGGTAAACCCGATTCACATCTGTGATCTCCAGTTCGCCGCGTGGCGAGGGTTTCAGGTGATGGGCAATCTCGATCACCTCATTATCGTAGAAATATAGCCCGGGCACAGCAAAGTGCGACTTCGGGAGTTTCGGCTTTTCTTCGATGCTGATGGCCTTCCCGTTCTCTTCAAATTCAACCACTGCATAATTTTCCGGCTCATGCACAGGGTAGGCAAAAATCTGCGCCCCTTTCGTTAGGGCAGCCGCTGTCCGCAGGTAATCCCTTAGACCAGAGCCAAAGAAAATATTATCGCCTAGAATCAAGCTGACCAAGTCCGAGCCGATGAAATCCGCCCCCACGATGAAAGCTTCCGCCAGCCCGCGCGGCTTGACCTGTTCGGCGTATTCAAAATGGATTCCCCAACTGTCCCCGTCGCCAAGCAGACGGCGGAAGGCTGGTAAATCTTCCGGTGAACTGATGACGAGGATCTCGCGGATTCCCGCCAGCATGAGAATCGAAAGCGGATAGTAGATCATCGGTTTGTTATAGACCGGCAGCATCTGTTTGCTCATTCCCAGGGTGAGCGGGTATAGACGCGTTCCCTTACCACCTGCCAGGATGATACCTTTCATGCTCTTCCTCCGCGTTTCCTGTAATTCTTTTCCAGCCAGTCATTGTATCCCGACTGCTGTGCAATCGCCGACACCCACTCTGGGTGACCGAGATACCACTCGACAGTGGCATGTAGGCCCGAGGTCACATTGTGACGCGGCGTCCAGCCAAGTTCGGTTTGGATTTTGGTTATGTTCATCGCATAGCGTCGATCATGACCGGGTCGGTCGGGGACATGGGTAATGAGCCGGTCGTGCGGAGCGCCTTCCGGGTGGAGTTCATCCAGGATGATGCAGATCTGTTGGACAATTTCGATATTGGCCGGTTGGTTGCCGCCGCCAATGTTGTAGGTTTCGCCAGGCCGGCCCTTCTCCAGCACTAGGCGGATGGCCTCGCAATGGTCCTCCACGTACAGCCAATCGCGGACCTGTCCGCCGTTGCCGTAGACCGGCAGGGGTTGGCCGTGCAGGGCATTCAGGATCATCAATGGGATGAGTTTTTCGGGGAATTGGTACGGTCCATAATTATTGGAGCAGTTGGTCAGCGTGACCGGCAAGCCATAGGTGTGGAAGTAAGCACGCACGAGGTGGTCACTCCCGGCTTTGGAAGCCGAGTAGGGCGAGTGTGGATCATAGGAGGTGGTTTCACAAAAGGCGGGATCGTCCGGAGCAAGAGACCCGAAGACCTCGTCGGTGGAGACATGGTGGAAACGCCGCCCTTTGAATCCGTCGGGTTCACCCCACACCAGCCGGGCGGTCTCGAGCAGTGTGAACGTGCCCACCAGGTTGGTCTGGACGAATGGACCCGGCCCCAAGATGGAGCGGTCCACGTGGCTCTCTGCGGCAAAATGGACAAGCGTATCGATCTGGTACCGGCGCAGGGTATCCTCCACCAAAATCCGGTCGCAGATATCGCCCTTCACAAAGGTGTGACGCACCGGGTCGGGCAGGTCTATAAGATTTTCCAGGGAGCCGGCATACGTCAGGTCATCCAGGGTGACGAGTCGCAAGCCCGGATCCGCTCGCAGGAAGTGGCGGACGAAGTTCGAGCCGATGAATCCCGCCCCGCCGGTAATAAGAACATTTTTCATCAGAAGTCAAACTCCAAGACTGCTTCAACCACGCGCTGCTGTTCGTCTTTTGTCAAAGCATTATGGAAGGGCAAGCGCACGAGTTGATCACTGACGCGCTCGGTCACCGGGCAGTCACCGGGGAGGCCGCCGAACTGCACACCCATATCCGACAGGTGTAGGGGCAGGTAGTGGAACACGCTCTGGATGCCGCGTTCGCGCAGGTGGGCAATAAAGGCCTGGCGCAGGGCGAGCGTAGGTAGGAGCAAGTAGAACATGTGGTAAGCCTGTTCGCTGTGCGCCGGAATGTATGGCAGTTGCACTTCGTGGTGCGTCGCCCAGTCTTTTAACCCGCTATGGTATGTTTCCCATACCTTCTTCCGGTGGGACTGGATCTTGGCGCGGTTTTCCAGTTGGGCATATAGGAACGCCATCAGAATATCGGAAGGCAGGTACGACGAGCCAATATCAACCCAGGTGTACTTATCCACTTGGCCGCGGAAGAAGCGGCTGCGATTGGTTCCTTTTTCGCGAATGATCTCAGCCCGTTCAACCAGCGCCGGGTCGTTGATGAGCAGTGCCCCGCCCTCACCACAGGAGAAGTTCTTGGTCTCATGGAACGACTGTGCCGCCAGCACTCCGAACGTCCCGAGATACTTGCCTTTAAATTTGCCGAACAGACCGTGGGCGTTATCCTCCACCACCTTGATCCCACGTCGGTTGGCAATTTCGAGGACAGTGTCCATCTCACAGCCTACTCCGGCATAATGGACCGGGACAATAGCTTTCGTGCGAGGCGTAATCAGGTTCTCGAGCTTGCTCTCGTCCAGATTAAGGGTGTCTGGCCGAATGTCCGCGAAGACTGGCTTTGCCCCCCGCAAAACGAAGGCATTGACCGTCGAAACGAAGGTGAACGACGGGATGATGACCTCATCCCCGGGCTGGAAATTCAGCAGGATGGGCATCATCTCCAGCGCGTGGGTGCAGGAGGTGGTGAGCAAGACCTTCGGGACGTTCAATTCCTGCTCGAGCAGGGTGCCGCATTTTTTCGTGAAGGGGCCATCGCCGGCTATTTTTTCCCCGGCAATGGCTTCATTCATATATTGCAGTTCGTTGCCCACCATAATGGGACGGTTGAAAGTGAGTTTTCCAGGTTCAGTCATTTTTACTCTTCATCGAACCATTTGTGGAAAGTGTAGAACGATTGGTAGGGGGCAAAACCGACGCGCACCCACGAACCCTGCGAAGCCATGTTGGTAATTTCCGTAGAGATGACCATTCCCCGCATTCCATGCTCCAAACACCAATACATGCCATCCACCAGTAAAGCCTGCCCGATGCCGCGTCCATGGGCCCGTGGCACAACTGCGTACAGCCTGCCGTCGGCATCCCCGGTTTCGAGCAATTTGAGCGTCAAAAAACCCAGCCGGTCCCCCTCTGGTCCAGCAATCAACACTTCATCGGCTAGGTCTTCCTGCGAACATGAACGCACCGCCCAGTCCACATACAGGTCATCACAGGCAGAGCGTTCCAGGCGCGGGTCGGCATGGTAATGACCATCATAGCCCCGGAACGCCTCGCGGGCAATCTGCCGCACCGCATCCGTATCATCGGGCATGGCAGAATGAATCGGGACATCGCGCCGTTCCGGTAGAGACTGGCTCTGGAGGTTGCGTCTGAAATAGACCAACGTTTCCATCAGGCTGAAACCGAGGCGCTCCATCGCCCGCGCTGCAGGCAAATCTTGCGTGGAACAGCGGGCGATAAGGAAGCAGACTCGCTCCGACAGGCAGAAATCCATTATCTGCGGCAGGAGGTCCGTGGTGAGACTCATGGCTCGCGCGGTACGAACCCCAAACCGTGTCTCATCCAGTAGTGAGAGTGCGACGGATGCAGACCTGGGATCAGCCACTACTTTTCTCTTGGGAGGGCGGCAGGCCCACAGTCTCGCGCGTGACGCTGGGAGGACGTCCCATCAAGCGGAAGTACATGCGCGCCAGGTATTCCCCAAAAATCCCCATGGCGAATAGTTGCACACCGGAAAAGATCGCAACAATGGAAGCGAGGAACGGGAACCCTTGCACCGGACTACCCTGGATCAAATCTCGTCCGACAACATAAACCAACACCAAAAAGCCGAAAATCGTAAAAATAAAACCGAGAAGGCTAGCCAAGCGAAGGGGCAGGATGCTGAATCCTGTCACCATGTTGAATGTATGCCGGACCAGTTTGCGAAACGTATAATTGGATTTGCCGGCATAGCGCGAATCGTGGCGTACTGGCAAATAATTGAATTTTGAAGTGCCCCAACCCAACAGCACGTCTATGGAAACGAACTGGCTTCGATAATCCAGGAATGCTTCCCGCACTTGCGCACGAAACACCCGGAATGCTCCACTTTGGGCAATATTCGGTGAATCTAAAGCCATGCCTATCAGCCATTTGGTAAAACGCGAGGAAATTGTACGGAAGAAACTATGCTTCTGGACTTCGGGGATGCCATAAACGACATCGTAACCCTTCTCAATTTCTGCAAACAGCTTCGGGAGTTCTTCCGGTGGGTGTTGAAGGTCGTCATCCATCGTGACGATGAATTCATACCTGGCGGCACGGATGCCCGCCAGCAGGGCATTGTGCTGTCCATAATTGCGCATCAGGTTGATACCTCGCACCCTGGCGTGTTTCTTGGAGAGTTGAACTATGACATCCCAACTGTTATCTAGGCTGCCGTCATTGACCAAGAGGACTTCAAAAGCCTCGCTAACCTGAAGCAATACGGTTTCGAGTCTGGATGTCAAAAACGGGATTGTTTCTGCCCCGTTATAGACCGGGATAACGATTGAAATATTCATTTCGTCCCTTAAGGATAGTTTGAGTAATTAGCTTACAATCTTGGCATGGTGAAACGCAAATACAGACTAACGGGACAAGAACAGAACCTACTTCTTCAAGTATACACGCTTAGTAAAGATGCTGCTGCTTGTACAAGTTAACAGGCAATCCGGTTCTATGGAGAAGGCTCTAACGAAGGAGAAATTGAGCAGATCAATGGTTGTAGCCGGACCAGTCTGATGGATTGATGCCGTGCTTATCGAGCGGACTCTGCCCAAGGCCTGGTCGACAAACGTGCGGGTGCCAACAGTGCCAGGTGAAATTAGATACAAGTGTAAGAACTTTACTAAAAACTGCATTAGTATACACCGAGAGAGTTGTTCAGGCCAGATGCCATACCTGCTGATGGGCAATTCTGGACAGAATTGGACTTGGCACATGTTAACTAGAAATGGTATGGCGTTGAATTTCGCAGTTCCTATATCTGGTTGGTTGAGTATTGCGAGTTCAATTTCAAGAAAATCGAGAAGGTCTTCATACTTCACAACCAGCTCAAGGTGGCACATTTGGAAAGCTCTTGAAGTTCTTTCATTCGCTTTGCAAGAAAGTGGTCTTTATGGCGAGGTAGGCTATTCTATGGCTGATGATTGTTGCAAATGACCTGAGGGAGGACTCGCTTGCCATGCTCAATATCCGGATTCCGTTGTGGATATTAATCGATTTGGCCGATTCGCGGGCATTACTTGTCAGTTTCTTTACAAACTAGAATCACCCGGTTTTATAGGGCGATTTTCGGTTATTATTTAATCAGATATGCGCGCCTCTGACTCTCCCTTTGTCGCCGACTGGTTTATCGTTTCCTTGCGCTGGTTGGTAATTCTGGGGTTGGTTACCTCTTTGTCGCTGGGAGGCCATCTTCTGGTTCTGCCGAATGTAATCTTGATTGGTCTGGCAGGCTGGAATATTGCCCTGACCCTGCTGGCTGGGTTGAACCGCCGTCTGCTGCGCCATCGCGAGATTAGTCTGGGAGTTGACTTGCTCGCTGCGGGTCTTTATTTTGCCCTGGGGGGAGGGTTCGTCAACCCCGCCTTTTGGATAATTGTTCTACCGCTGCTGACCGCTGCCATCTATTTTGAAGTGGTGGGCGCATTTGTTTCGGCCACCCTGATGATGATCGTTCAAATCGGAAGCACCGTCTTCCATACGCTGGCTCCGTTTGCTCTCCTGATTCTTGGAACATCGGTTTTATTTACTTTTCTGATCGCAGGGGTATTCGGCTTTTTGAGCATGCGCCTTATCCAGACCATTCGCCAGTCTCGCCAATTTCGCCAGTCTCAGTCTGAAACGCAGCAGAAGAAACAACGCCTGGAGAATGATCGCCTTCGCGCCATTTACGGCTTGACTTCCACCCTCACGGCAACCCTCAACTACCAGCGTGTGCTCGATTCCGTCCTGGATTTGAGTCTGAGCATACTTAATCTCGATCCGGATGCTCCCCCCGACGATAAACTGATCTGCGCCGTCCTGCTTTTTTCCAAAGATGGATCTCTTGAAATCGGCTCGGCGCGCCACATGACCCCAACGGACTTGCGCGTCGTTCTAATCAGCCAGAAGGGAGCCATAGCCCAGGCCATCGAAACCCTTAAACCGGTCTTGCTCAAAGATGTGCAGCACGATCCTGAATTGACCCGCTTTGTCACCTTCATGGGTTGCAATGAGATATACTGCTTCCCATTGTGCAGTGGATTCAATGCTTATGGCGTCCTCCTTTTCGGTCATCCGGAGCTGATGTTCTTCACCGCAGGAAGGCGCGAGCTTTTGGATATCCTCGGGAGCCAGGCAGTGGTTGCAATGCAAAATTCACGTCTCTACCAGGATGTGGTGGATGAGCGTGAACGCATGATCGAGTTCCAGGAAGAAGCCCGCAAAAAACTGGCGCGTGATCTGCACGATGGCCCCACCCAGTCCGTTTCGGCAATCGCCACTCGTATCAACATTGCCCAGCGCATGTTGATTGATGATCCTGAGGCTGTCAGCGATGAATTAGGCCGTATCGAGGACTTGGCTCGTCGCACAACCAAAGAGATTCGCCACATGCTTTTCACCTTGCGCCCTTTGGTGCTGGAGTCGCAGGGTTTGGTAGCCGCGCTGCAATCCATGGCAGAGAAAACGAAAGAGACTTTCTCGCAGAATGTGCACATCAATGTGGATGAGAGTATTATCGAATCCATCGAAATGGGCAAGCAGGGCGTTATTTTCTTTATAGTGGAAGAAGCAGTCAATAATGCCCGTAAACATGCCCAGGCTGGGCGCATATTGGTGAACCTGCATCTCATGAAAAAAGGCCTTGCCTTGCTCGAAATCCAGGATGACGGCATCGGGTTCGATGTCGCCGCGGTCAACCGCACCTATGACCAGCGCGGCAGCCTGGGCATGGTTAACCTGAGAGAGCGTACTGAGCTCGTCAATGGTGTGTTGGAAGTTCAATCCGTCCTGGGTAAGGGCACTCGGGTCCAGGTATATATTCCACTGACGGAAGAGGCTGCCGACCTTCTTCACCATTCCTCCGGAAAATAATAATCCCCAATCCAATGCCAATTGCCGCTGGTATACACTACTTTCTGCATGAAGGGGGAAGGCCAACAAGGCCGCCGCTGGTGCTCATCCATGGTGCCGGGGGCGACCACTTATCCTGGCCGCCGGAAATTCGGCGGCTGGCTGATGCGCGCGTCTTTACAATCGACTTACCCGGTCACGGAAAATCGGAAGGGCCGGGCTTCCAATCTGTCGTCGATTATGCTGATAGCGTCGTTGGCTTTATGAATGTGGCAGTTCTTTCTCGGGCCGTGTTCGTTGGGCATGCGTTGGGCGGTGCAATCGCTCTGACTCTCGCCATTGACCACCCTGGGCGCGTAGCCGGGATCGGGCTGATCTCCAGCGGGCCACGCTTGCCAATTGCGGCCTCCGTTCTGGAGAATGCCGCCAACCCCGCCACATTTATCCTGGCAATTCAATCGCTCCAGGAACTGATGCACATCCCGCAGGCTGCAAGATATTTGAAAGACAAGACTTTCAAGCAATTGTCATCTATCCGCCCAACACTCTTCCATGGTGACTTGCGTGCTTGTGACCAATTTGACGTCACAACCCGTCTCGATGCCATTCGGACCCCGGTTCTGGTGTTATGTGGCACAGACGACCTACTCACCCCGCGACGCTATTCTGAGACCTTGGCGGGACGAATCCCCGGCGCTGCCCTGCAGACGATTGACGGCGCAGGGCATCTGGCGATGCTCGAACAGCCCCGCCGGGTTTCCGCGTTATTGAGCGTCTTTCTGACGGCCATTCCTTACTTGCCGGGAATGTAATCCGTTAGAGGGTTCCCTTTGATTGCTTAAATCGTGACCGGGGAGACGCTGGTTTACACAAGATCCGTTATCGGTTTTGTGATGATCGATTGCCTGGGCGGTAGGAAGTGGCTGAATAATGCGCAAGAAATTCAATGTATAATTATTTCATTAAAATTCAAATTACGTATTAACCAGGGAAAACATGCCTATTATCACAACCAAGACCCGCAGTCATTCCAAGAACCTGAACTGGTCATCGATCGGGCAGTGGTTCGACCGTCATACCGATTGGGGGATTGGCTTGTTAGTGTTCCTTTTTATCCTCTCAGGGGTGATCACGCTGCATAATTATGGGATCACCTGGGATGAGGGGTATGGGAACATGTTCTTTGGCGAGAAGAATTTTCGCTACTTGACCACTTTTGATCCCCGCAATTTAATTGTCGGTATTGACCTCTCGCCTCGCCTCCCGACTGACCTGGCTTTGAATTTTTCCCCGGCGCAGCACCAACCCTTTTCCTTCCCGGGCCTCACCGATGAGCTGCCGACCCTCTCCAAGTATATTTTTTCCTACTGGCTCAAGTGGCTCAACCCCATCGATGGATTTCATATCTATGCGATCCTTCTGGCTGGACTGTTTTTGTGGTTCTTTTACCGTTTTACTGCCTCACGTTTGGGAAAATTCGCGGCCTTTCTGACACTCGTATTTCTAGGGACATTCCCTCGCTTTTGGGGAGATATGCACTTCAACATGAAGGATGTCTCGGAGACAGTTTTTTTTAGTCTTACTTTGATGACCTACCTGGTTTGGTACGAAACGCCGAGCTGGAAAAAAGCTTTGGCTGCGGGGGTGTTTATGGGGTTTGCAATAGGCGTGAAGGCGAATGGCATTTTCATCCCCTTTTTCCTGCTTGCCGCGATCGCACCCTGGAATGTTAAAAAGCAATCCTGGCTTGATTTACTCGGTCATTTCCGGAAATATTTCCTCAACTATGGAATCATGGTCTTGACCTCGGTCGGGGTATATATTCTGTCGTGGCCATTCTTATATGCCAATCCCTATCTCGGTCTGAAAGAATACTGGGGAGAAATCTTCCACGTAGCCACAGGCGGAGGAACCCATTGGCAAATCGGTCCACTCCTTCAAGCCATGACCACCATGCCGGAAATCATGCTTATCTTTCTGGGAATTGGGTTGGTCTTTGTGATCGGTCGCTTGGTTCGAAAGAACACGCTCTTCTGGCGTCTGGTTCTCGTTTGGCTGGTCTTCCCGATCCTGCGTTTGTCGATTCCTTCTGCAGTCAATTATGATGGCATTCGCCACTTTCTTGAGTTTGTCCCGGCCGCCGCATTAATTGCCGGTTTTGGCTTGGAGCAGAGTATCCTTTGGGTGGTAGGAAAAAAGTGGCTGCCACGATGGTCAGCGAGGTCGATTGCCCTCACGCTGATTTTGGTTAACCTGTTACAAATATACTTGCTTTTCTATCCTTATCTCCATCTATATTACAACCAGTTCACGGGTGGACTTTCCGGCGCCAGGGAGCGGTTCTTGGGAAGGGAAGCGACGGATTACTGGGCAGTGAGTTATCGACCGGGCATGGAATGGTTGAATGAAAACGCCCCACCCAACTCGAATCTTGTTGTGCTTGTGGCCGGTTGGGTTGCCGACATCGAGGCCCCCATCCTTTTGAGACCTGATATCCACATTGTGCAAAGCATGCCTGATGGTCCGGAATTGCAAGCCTCGAAAGAACCCTACTACATCATGTTTATTCTGCGTGCCGACCTCGGGAAAGCTGAGGACGAGGTCGACTATACAATGAATCGCGGAAAATTGGCTCACCAGATTGTCGTCGATCAGGTGCCGGTCTTGTATATCTATCGGTTCGGCGGAGAATGATGAGTCGGATGATTTTGTCTCCGACCGAGGCTATCGCGGATCAACCCGTGGATTGCCAGCATAATTGGAGGCATGACCCATGATCAAAAAAAGCGCTGGGATCCTAGTCGCTTTGATCCTGGTCGCTGGATTGTTTTACCAGTCGGCAGGGGCCGCCCAATACCTGTCTGGGCGATTCCGAAATAAACTCCTGGGAAATCGAAACCTGGATGGTTTTGCTCGCAGTGCGGATGCTTCGTACGGCGGCGATTTTGCCGCATATATTTCCTTTTTGCGCACTTCGATCCCTGACCATGCGACGGTCCTGATCCCGCCCCGTCCAGCATCCGGTTATCCCGTGAATGATCTGTTCCTGATGCAGTATTTCCTCTTCCCCCGCCAGATCGAGACGTGCCCGACCGATTGTGGGGCGCTCATAGACGAACCCGGAACGTTTATCCTTGCCCAGCAGGATTTCCCGTCTTCCGACCTTGTGCCTGCCTCGAAGCACCTGGTTCTATTCGTCGCGCCTTTCGGTCTGTACGTTCCGGGAAAATAATCACCATGTTGACTCATTCTCTCCTTTGGTTGGTCGATCTCCTTCTCCTCGCCGGAATGTGGTCCCTGGGGGTCTTCATCGTTTGGGTGATCGTGCCAGGTGCGGGTTTCTTCGAACGCCTCGCCCTGGGCTATGGCTTGGGAGTCGGGAGCCTGACCTGGCTGTTGTTCATACTTTCGTGGGCCGGGGTGCCTCTCACTGTCCCGACGATCTTATTGGCTTTCTTTACCCTTGCGGCGGGTTCCCTGCTTCTACGAAAAATCCAGGGAAAGAGGGTCTCCCCTTCACCAACCCCGATGCCTTCAGATTCCAGCTGGTGGCAGGGAAAGCTCGACATTACCGGGTGGGTCCTTCTGGGCGCCTTCGGTTTGGTTTTGTTCGCTGTCTCCGTCGGCCTCTCGTATTACCTCTGGGATGCGATGGCGATCTGGTCGATCAAAGGGTACGGGATAGGGTTGGAAGGCTCAATCTTCGCTGCCAGGCAATGGGGTTCGAAAGGGATCGCCTATCCTTTAAATCTCCCTATTGCCATCAGCGTTTTCTATCGTTTTGACGGGGACCTGCTCCCCGGATCGAAGCTGCTCTTTCCGGGCTTCTTCATCGCCTTGCTCGCCGGTCTGCGTGTCTATCTGCGCAGGCTGAACCTGCCGGTCGTGCTGGCGTGGGGGACGGTGTTTGCCGTCGGCACGGTTCCGCTTTTGCTCCAGTACAGCATGATCGGTTACGCCAACATCGCCTCTGCGTATTACTATGCCCTGGGGCTGATGTGGCTGGGGATCGGTCTTTCCGCTGGGGACGGGCGGCGGGTGGTGGTAGGTGCTCTTTTATTGGCCTTTTCCATCTGGACGCGTCTCGAAGGACTGGAGTTCTGGCTGATCGCCACTGTTAGTCTGGCTCTGCTTTGGGGCCGGCAGATGAGAGGCAAGAAGCAGGCTCTTGAGATCGTTGTACCTGCGTTGGTCATCGGCGGGAGCTGGGCCCTATTCGGTTGGTTCAACCACTCTGCTACCGGCGAGACAGCCGTTCTGTCCAACGCGCTGGCGCGCTTGTTGCATGGTGAGCTGCATCCGCAGGCGGTCTACCAGATTGTGCGTTTCACCGGCTATCTGGTGGTCAAGACTCGCGTCTATGGGATCGTCGTGCCTGCAGCGGTTGGATTGTCGCTTTTGGCGACCGTTTTCAGTTCCAGGGCTCGCAAGGATCGGCTGTCTATTACACTCCTGGTGGTCGGCCTATTAACTGGATTGGGCGTGATGTTCATGTACTACCTGACCTCCTACGACCCGGCAGGTCTGGAATGGTGGCTGGGGACCGGGTATGACCGGATGCTGTTTGGCGCGGTCATTCTGCTGGCTTCTGCCAGCGCATCCATCCTTTGGAAAACCTGGTCGCAGAGCTAGCGGAAAATACTTTCCGCGAAGCGGGGCAATAAGATACAAAGTCCGGAGATATTTCTCACTGGACCTAATCTAAGTTACTCTTTCCATGTGGGATTGGTCGAAAATGATGGACACCGTTTTGGATTCTTACCAGATGTAGAGGCAAGATGCCATCTTGCTCCACTTTTTGGACAGCCTCTATTCTACAACTCCAATACTTTTTTTAGAATTGGAATGGCATTCTGGATGGCTCGCGCCCGGTGGCTCAGACGATTTTTTTCATCCATCTCCAGTTCCGCCATGGTGTACCCCAGTTCGGGAATGAAGAAGATGGGATCGTAGCCAAAACCATTGCTGCCGCGTTCATCCGGGATAATTTCCCCTTCACATTGACCCGATGCCAGGTGTACCTCGCCCGACGGCAAAGCAATTGCTACCGTTGCCCGAAAGCGTGCTGACCATGGACGTGGTTTATCGCTCAGTCGTTCAAGCAAATATTTCCGGCGGTCGGCATCGGTGGCATTGGGGATCGGACAGAAGCGGTGCGAGTGCAGGCCAGGCTGTCCGCCCAAAGTATCCACTTCCAGACCAGAGTCATCGCCCAAAGCGATCATTCCGCCGGCGAGTGCGAAAGCAGCAGCTTTCCTGGTTGCATTTTCAGCATAAGTCTTTCCATCTTCGGCCACTTCGAGAGTCAATCCCAAATCAGCGGGAGTGAGAAGAGGGTGTCCGAGACCGTCCAGCATGGCTCTGATCTCTTCAATCTTGCCCTTGTTGTTGGTGGCGATGAGAATGCTGCGCATAGTCTAATCCTGGTTGTGTTTATCTCTGTGGATTTGTTCCAATGCCCAACCGGCGTGTTCACGGATGAGCGGCTCATTGTCTTGAGCAGCCTTTTCCAGGGCAGGGAGCGCTGCCGGATCCCCTGAATTGCCCAGTGCCACAGCGACGTTGCGGAGATAACCGCGCCGCTTACTGCGCAAAACCGGATTGCCTTTGAATTTCCGGTTAAACTCCTGCGGCCTGAGCGCCAATTCAGCGACTAAATCCGGGTAGGGCAGGCCGGGTAGTGCATTGAAAGCGGGGTCACGTTCCTGGTTTGCGAACCTGTTCCACGGACAGACTTGCTGGCATATATCACAGCCGAAGACCCGGTTGCCCAGGTGCGGGCGCATCTCGGGCGGGATTTCGTTCCTGTTTTCAATGGTCAGGTAGGAGAGACAGCGGCGGGAATCCAGGGTTCGGTCTGATAGGATGCAACTAGTGGGACAGGCTGTGATGCAGCGTGTACATTTCCCGCAGCGGTCAGCGCGGAAAGGCTCGTCCACTTCCAGTTCGATTCCGAGCAGGATTTCAGTCAGCAGGAAGTTCGATCCAATTTTCGGGTGGATGAGACATGTATTCTTGCCGATCCACCCCAGACCAGCGCGCTGGGCTAGGTCCCGTTCCAGAAGTGGACCCGTGTCTGTGTACCAACGGTGCGGCACAGGACTCCCAACCTGTGTCTTGATAAAGGATGCCAGCGTTTTAAGGCGTTCAGGCAACACGAGATGGTAATCAAGTCCCCAAGCGTAGGCAGCCACATGTCCGGTTGGACGCGCTAATTCTTTTTGCACAGCAGGACCCGGGTCCGCGTAACTCACGGCGAGCACCAGGATGGAACGGCATTCGGACAGAACCAGGCGCGGGTCGGCGCGACGTGGGTCGGCCAAGTAGTCCATGGTACCATGCCGCCCCATCGACAGCCAGCGTTCATAGGTTGGCCAATGGGGCGGGGGTTCAGCTGTGGTGACGCCCGCCAGGGAAAATCCCAGGCGGCGGGCTTCATTTTTGACTGCCTGGGTGAGGGACACGTAGATCCTGTTTACTTTACCGTGACAACTACTGTCTGTGGAGGACCGAAGTTGTAACCCTTGTCATTCTGCAAGCGGAAGGCCGCCGCGTAGCTGCCGGCTGCGGTGGGGGCTTTCAGTGTGACCGAGATGTCGATTGTCTCGCCCGGCAGAACGATGGCGGTGAGGTATGAAGGCTGGGTATTGTTCCAGTTTGTTCCCACTCCGCCCCAGCCGAAGATCAGGTGATAATCCTGGTCCCAGTTGCACGGGCCGAGATTCTTCACCCGCCAGGTTTTGATGAACGAGGTACCGGCTGTGACTTCAGAACCATCCGGATAGGTCACATCGGTGATGCCAACGGCGTTGTCGCAGGCGGCAGATTGGGTGCCAGCGGGGGTTGAGATGGTATAAAGAGTCGCGGATGGAACGCCAGGCAATGGAGTATTGGTGATGAGAGGCGTGTTGGTGGCTTGTGGTGTCTGGCTGACGGTGGGAGTGTTGGTGATATTTGGAGTTGGAGATGCAGCCAGGGCGGTCTGGGTTTGCGCCACCTCAACGGTCTCCCAGATTTGGGTGATGGCCAGCGATGGATCAGTGGTCGGCGTTCCTCCACCGCAGGCGGCCAACCCAAACAAGGTGAAGGCCATCAAGAGCCAGGTGAACTTGGTAAAACGCGACATTCTTTCCTCCATTAGATATCCTTTGCTTTCAGGGAATAATCCCAACTGCGTACCTGATATTTTTATTATAACAGAATCGATTTAGCGGAATGATACCCTGCGATAATTAATCGAACAGGAAATCGATTGTGATGATAACACACCCCGTCTCGAAATCGAGACGGGATTTGAGTTATGTCTGGCATTTAGAAAATAATATTTCCGAATAATAGACGAACATCTGTTCAGATATTCAGACCCATTATACTTCTCCCTTTCTATAAGGGGTGCCAATTGCGGTAAATATGACGTCGAAGAGACTTCTGAAAGCCGGTCATTGTTTCCCCCGGAATGCAATCGGGAAAAGGATACCAAGAAGCCAAAAAATGAGCCAGAGACGGGTGCGCATATTTGTAAAACGATCAGGGCGACCAGCTGGCCGCCCCGATGCAAGAGTAATAGAGAAACCGGTTATTCCTTCTTGTAGGGTGTGCCGTCGGCGGCCGGCATGCGCGAGCGGCCGACGAAGCCGGCCAGGACGATCATGGTGGCGATGTAGGGGGCCATGGCGAGGAATTCCGAAGGGATGCCCACCTGCAGGATGGAGAGTTTATTCTGCCAGGAGTCGAAGAATCCAAAGATGACAGATCCCAGGAACGCGCCTCCAGGGTTCCAGTTGCCGAAGATCATGGCGGCCAGTCCCAGGAAACCTTTGCCCGCGCTCATGCTTTCCTGAAAGAAGCCGATCTGGCCAATGCTCATGTAGGCGCCGGCGAAACCGCCGATCGCCCCGCTGATCAGCACACTGATGTACCGCAGCCTGAACACATTGATGCCCAGGGTGTCGGCAGCCTTCGGGTTCTCACCCACCGCGCGAATCCGCAAGCCCCACTTGGTGTAATAATAGAAAATGTGGGTGAAGATGATCATCAGGAACATGATATAGATCACCGGGCTTTGATTGAACAGGATCGGTCCGATGACCGGGATACGCCACAGCAGGGGGATCGGCAGGGAGGCCAGGATAGCGCCCGAGTTGTTCAGAGCGGGGTTGGGATTTAAAAAGGCCCGGTAGAAGTAGTTGGTAATTCCCAGGGAAAGGATGATGATCCCGGTTCCGCTGATGATCTGGTTGATCCGGTAGCGGATCGAAAGGACCGCGTGCAACGCGCCCAGGAGCATGCCACCCAGGATGCCCGCAAGAAATCCAAGGAGGAGGCTGTGGGTCACACTGGCAACCACCACGGAGAGGAATGCCCCCATCAAGATCATCCCCTCGATGCCAATGTTGACCACGCCAGAACGTTCGGAGTAGATCCCGCTCAAGGCTGCCAGCGCAATTGGCGTGGCCGAGATCACGCTGGTGACCAGCATACCGGTCAGGTTGAGTGATTTGTCCCTGGCAGCCCAGATCAAGAACACGAGGATGCCCAGGCTGATCATTGTGATCAAAACCGAGCTCGTATGTTTTTTGAAACCTTTGATCAGCTGCCAGATGCCAGCCAGTCCGACCACGATCGCAACTATGAGGATGGACCACCAGGTCGGAATGACGAGGTCCGGCGCGGGAATATCCACACCAGCACGCCGGCTGGCGAGTACAAACGTGGAAACCTTACCAGCTGTTCCAGTCAGGAGCAGGAGCAGCGCGGCGGCTTCGACCAGGAGGAAGATCCCCACGGTCAATCCCCTCCGGCTTCCGCCCTGGGTAGAGTTATTCATGCTGAGCGCCTGTGACATAGATATCTCCTCACGTGTTGCTTACAGTAGGTGCGGCGGATTTCTTCTCACGGCGCGACGAGTGCAGATGGTAGAGGCCGCGGATGATCTCGGGGGCAGCCACGAAGACGATGACCATACCCTGGATGATGCGGATGATCTCGACCGGCGTGCCGGCCACGACCTGCATGCGGGGAGCCCCGCCGCGTAGGAAGGCGAATAGCAGCGAGGAGAGCACCACCCCCAGTGGATGGCTGTTTCCCAACAAAGCCAGGGCGATGGCGTCAAAACCGTAGCCGGGTGAGAATGAGGGCATCATGCGATGGTCCACGCCCAGCAGGTGAATGGACCCGGCCAAACCGCACAGGACGGCGCTGATGACCATGGCCAGCACCATCGTCTTTTTTACAGAAATGCCAGCGTAGCGGGCTGCCCTGTCATTGACTCCCACCATGCGGAGCTCCATACCGAAGGGGGTTTTCCACAACAGCCAGTAGACCACCACTGCCAGCCCCAGGGCGATGAAGATCCCCCAGTGGAGACGCACCGGGCTGGGGAAAATGGTCGCCAGAACCGCTGTCGGCAGGACTTGTGGCGTAGCCGGGGTACCCCCACTTTTCATGGGACCGTTGAGCAGGTAATCCATCAGGCGGTAGGCGATGTAGTTCATCATGATGGTGTTGATGACTTCATGGGCACCGAAACGTGCTTTCAGAATGCCTGGAATAAAGCCCCAGATTCCGGCAGCAACAGCACCCGCCAGGATGGCTAGCGGCGCATGGATGTACCAGGGCAGGCCGTGGACGGCATAACCCACGAAGGCCGTCGCCAGGCCGCCTATGTAGAGTTGTCCTTCGGCGCCAATGTTGAACATATTGCACTGAAAACCGACCGCCACTCCCAATCCGGCCAGGATGTATGGTACGGACAGTAAAAGACTATCACCCACCGGCCGGATGGCAGACAGCAAATCCTTGCTCTCTCCGGTTTTGATCCAAATGCCCAGTTGCCGGAAGATTTCGCCTGGATTTCCGAATGCCCCGAGGAACATCGCAGAGTACGCGTCGCGGATGGTGATCCAGGTCTTGACCAAAGCCCCCAGCGGGTCGTGGAAGAAATTGCGCCAGGCCGCCAGGGTGTCCACATTGGTGAAGGCGACGATCAAGCCCCCGATCACGAGGGCGGTGAAAACGGCCAAGATGGGAATTAGGACGGTTTGTGAAAAGCCTTGGCGGACGAAAAGCCGCTGCCAGAAACTGCGCGCTTGTCCTTCCTCAGGCTTGGTTTGGTTTGGCTTCGTGGATGCCTTGCTCAAAGGGGACCTCCTCTGTGGTTAAGCAACTTTCGCCTGTGTCTTAGAACGGATACCGGCCATCAGGAGGCCGAGACCCTCTTTGGTCGCATCTTTAGCAGGAATGATATCCAGGATCTTCCCGCCGAACATAACGGCGATCCGGTCGGATAGGCTCATGATCTCGTCTAACTCGGGTGAAACCAACAGCACAGCGCAGCCCTCGTCTCGTTTCTTAACGATCTGCCCGTGTATATATTCAATGGAACCGACATCCAGGCCGCGGGTTGGCTGGGAGGCGATCAACAGCTTGATCGGGCGGGAGAACTCGCGCGCCACGATGACCTTTTGCTGGTTGCCCCCCGAAAGGCTCGAAGCTGGGATGAAGATGCTAGGCGTACGGATATCGAACTGCTTGACGCGCTGCTCGGCCGCTTTTACAATTTCATTGTTGTTCAGGTTGAGACCGCGAGCGAAAGGGGATTCATAATAGGTGTTCAAGACCAGGTTGTCCTTGATTGGGAAGGATAATACCAGCCCGTCGCTCTGGCGGTCCTCCGGCACATGGGCAGTGCCGGCCTCCCGAATTTTGCGCGGCGAAGCCCCGGAGATATCCTCTCCCAGCAGGTTCACCTTACCCACTTCATAGGATCGCAGGCCGGTGAGGGCTTCCACCAGTTCCTTCTGCCCGTTGCCCTGTACACCCGCCACTCCGAGGATCTCGCCGGCTCTCACCTGGAAGGACACCCCTTTGACGGCTTCCAAGTGACGATCGTCCCGAATATGCAGGTCCGTTACGTCCAGGACAACTTCGCCGGGCTTGGCTGGTTTCTTATCAACGGTCAGGATCACCTCGCGCCCCACCATCATGTTCGCCAGCGAGGCTTCGGTGGATTGAGCAGGGGTTGTGGATCCGACCACCTTCCCGCTACGGAACACGGTGATGCGATCAGCGATTGCCAGTACTTCTTTCAATTTGTGGGTAATAAAAATGACAGATTTACCCTGGTCGACTAGGGAGTGAACCACTTTGAAAAATTCTTCTGCCTCCTGGGGGGTCAGAACGGCCGTGGGCTCATCGAAAATGAGGATGTCTGCTTCGCGATATAAAACCTTGATAATTTCTACTCTTTGCTGGACGCCTACCGAGAGATCTTCAACCAAGACCTCAGGATCGACCTTGAGGCCAAAGCGGGCAGAGATCTCGCTGATCTGTTTCGAAACGGACTTGCGGTCCAGGAGTCCCGGACCTTTGGTCGACTCGACCCCCAGCATGACGTTCTCCGTCACGCTAAAAACAGGGATGAGCATGAAGTGCTGGTGGACCATCCCGATCCCGAGGTCGATGGCGTCACGCGGGTTGCGGATGTTCACTTTCGAACCGCGGATGAATATTTCGCCTTCATCGGGAGAATACAAACCGTAGAGGATGTTCATCAGGGTGGTCTTGCCGGCGCCATTCTCCCCCAGGATCGCATGAATTTCACCGTCGTTCAGGGTCAGGTCAATGTGGTCATTGGCCAGCACCCCGGGGAAGGATTTTGTGATTCCGCGCAACTCGAGTATCGGAGGCATATCCCCGTCCTTTTTGTTAAAAAAGGGTTATGTTGGCCAGGTGGTGCTGGATGTCTGCATCCAGCACCACCTGGTTGAACTTAAGAACTTATTCGAACTGGACTAAGGGGCCGGGTACAGGCCACCAGGGCACCAGCCTGGATTGGAAATGCAGCCCGTGTCGGTCAGCGTGCCGGCGATCATCTGGGCTTTCAGGGCCTCAACCTCGGCCACCAGGTCGGCGGGGACATTAATGCCGGCACCGGTGGGACCCAGCTGGACCCCATTGTTGGCCATTTCGCCAACGTAGGTGGTGCAGCCCTCGAAATTTCCTAACTGGGCAGCTTTGATCAAATCGTAATGAGCCTGGCCCATGTTCTTCATGACGCTGGTCAGGATCACGTCCTGATAGTCCGGGAACTGGACGAGGCCGTTCACATCCACCCACATGCCAAGGCCACCGCGCTCCCGCGCAATCGGCCAGACGACCGAACCGATCAGGCCGCCGACACCGATGACGATGTCAGCACCTTCGTCGAACAGGGAGGTGGCAGCCTGTTGGGCGACGGTCATGTCCGTGAAGTTGTTCGTGAACACGCCTTCACCAGTTGCATTATCCCAGCCGAGAAGCTTGACGCTGGTACCGTGGACCGCGTTGTAGGCTTCAATGCCCTTCTGCAGGCCCACACCAAAGATGGTGACGGTCGGGATCTTGGCGCCGCCGAAGTAGCCGATCTTGCCACTCGTGGTCATGCCAGCGGCCAGGTAACCTGCCAGGTAGGCTGGCTGGTCGGTCTTGAAGATCTCACCCATGGCATTCGGAATGCATTCTTTATTTCCGATATTGCCTTCCGCAACATCAAAAGGAGCGGGGAAGGTCATGTCGCAGATGGCGAAGTGGGTGTCCGGGTACTGCGCCGCCACGAGGGCGAGGTCATTGGCCAGGAAGAAGCCGGCCGCGATGACCAGGTCATACCCCTCGCTGGCGAACGTGGTCAGGTTGGGCGAGTACTGGCTGGCTTCGGTGGATTGAGCGTACTGCACTTCGGCACCCAGTTCCGTGCCAGCTCGCTGGATGCCTTCCCACTGCGTCTGGTTGAAGGACTTGTCAGCGATACCTGCCGTGTCGGTGACGAAACCAACGCGGAACGGAACTGCAGTTGGAGGAACTGCGGTCGGGGGGACAGCCGTCGGGGGGACAACCACAGGAGCTGGGGTAGTAGGAGCAGGGCCACATGCCGAGAGCAGCATTACGAATACTGCTAGTACGGCAAAGATAGTGCTAATTCTCTTCATTACTTCTCTCCTTGGGAATTAAAGTATATTGGATGTTGGGTTTGCTTTGGATTAATGGTGAATGGGGTTGCTATAAAAATGTTTTTTCCAGCCAGTCGCACCTCCTTTTTGGTTGTAACAATTTCGTATCATTGCTAACAACTCATATAGTAGTATACAGTGTCTCTGCGATAAAAACAAGATGAACTATATCAATAAAATTCGTTCTCTTTATCATGGGGTAATGGTGGGAACATCGGTAAGAATCTCGCCTGAGAGCAAATCTTGAGGCAGGGTGGACATCTGTTGTTTAACCTCCTCAGGGACAAGCGACGCGAGGTCATGGTATGGGGAAAATCCAATCTGACCCTGATAATTCCCCGTCCGGAAAGTACCCGTTCCGGCTTGCCCGTCTTTTGCTGCCCGGAGCAAGTCTACAACCCCTGGCGCAATCATTTTTAGAACACTGGTCAGCATACGCGAGGCTGCATCGGGCAAGGCATAATACTGATCAATATCTGCACCGATGGCATACGCTCCGCGCCTTACTGCGGCGACGAGTGCGCTGCTTCCGGTGATGCCACCAACACCGAAGATGATATCTGCCCCGTTGTCAACCAGTAAATTGCCAGCGGCTGTACCCCACGCTGGATCGGTGAAAGTCTCGTCTAAGCCAACATCGTTATGATAGGTAACTGTGGTCCTCACTTCCGGATTGATGTAAAGTGCTCCGGAAATGAACCCATCGCCATAGCGTTTCATGGGCAGCCATGCATCACTACCGCAGACCGCGCCAACCTGTCCGGTTTGTGTCATCGCGGCTGACAGTGCCCCTGCCAGGAAGCCAAGTTGGTCCTCTGGGAAAACGAGCCAGGCAAGATTTGGCAGAATGTTTTGATTCTCATACTGGCGCTGGTCTGCACCTATAAAATAAATATTTGAATATTGACCCGCGGCAGCATAAGTGGCCACGCTTGAATCATATCCGACCGTCACAATCACATCGTAACCAGCCTCAGCAAAGACACGAATATTTTCTTCGTAGTCCCTGGCGTCAATTGTTTCGATGGAGGCTATCCAATCGGTCACGCCATCCGATTTTGCCTGTTGGATACCTTCCCAGGTAGCCTGGTTGTATCCCCGGTCATTACGCCGGCCTGCGTCCGTCACCAGCCCAACGCAGAAGACCTCTGGTTTTGCACAGTCGAGGGATTCAGGTGTGCAACCAGGAGCCGCCAGAACTATGGCCAGAAAAATTGCTATTGCAGCGTGAAATTTCTTCAGACAAGGTCCTTCGATATGATTTTTCGTCTGGCGGACCGAGGTATTGCATGCCATTCAATCGGCTTTCTGCGCCTCGCCTCTCCGGACACCCCACATCAATACCAGTGCGATGATCATGAAGATGGGTGCCACAATCATAATGTTGTTATAGTTTCCGCTGGTTAACTGGATAATCCAGCCGTTGACGTTCGGACCGACAATGGCGGATAATGTCGAGAACAGGTAATACAGGCCGGTAAAGGTCCCGATGCGCGCCGCGCTGGTCATATCCACAACCATCGGCAGGGAGTTGATATTTACAAAAGCCCACGCAACGCCGGCGAACATCAATAACACACCCGCCAGAGTCAACATGCGCGCCCCACCCTCCACGAGCGGGATGCCGACCAGAGGTAGTTTTGTGACCGGAGTTAGCAGTGTTGCCGGGGGAAAGACATACAGGCAGACGAGAATAGCGGTCATCATGAGAAGGCCTATGGAAATTGTCACCCGCCGCCCAATCTTGCTGGCAATTATTCCTGACGGGATCGCGAACAGGACGAACAGCAGTGGCATTACCGAGAGGAGCGTCGCTCCGTCCGCTTCGTTAATGCCGAGATGGTGTTTGGCATACAGCGTGAAGAACGCCTCCACCGCAGCATATCCGATAAACCAGAAGAAGATTGCCAGGAACAGACGCAGGGCGCTTTTGTCGGGATCGGTCAATACCTCTTTCAGGCTTGTGAACATGTTGGGTTCTTTTTCAGTTTCTTCGTAGTTCTTTGGCTCCTTGATAAAAAGGAGTACCATCAGCGCGGCAAGGATGACCAGCACTGAGCCCATCCAGAAGGGGAAATTTGGGCTAAGTTTGTAGAGCGTACCACCGGTTTGCAAGGCGATGATAGTACCGATACCGCCCATGAAGTTGATAATGCCGTTGGCTTGCGAGCGCTTGCCAGAAGGCGTAATATCCGGCATGAGAGCCACTACCGGTGTGCGCCAGATGGCCATACTCAGGATGAGCGTGCTGGTACAGGCTACAAATAACGGTAGCACAGCCGCCAATGGGATGAGGCCAAAGACCACTGCACCGATGGGAGCGCCAATTAAGATAAAAGGCAAACGCCGCCCGATCTTCGTCCGCAGGCGATCCGACCAGGCCCCGACCGGCGGCTGGATGAACAACGCTGCAATGTTATCCAGCGTCATGAAGAAGCCAATCCAGACTGGCGACAGGTGAAATTTGTCAGCTAGGAAAATCGGTACGAAGGCGTTATACACTCCCCAGATAACGCTCACACCAAAAAAGCCAAAGCCGAGCAGGAAAATCTTGCCGTAGTTGAACTTCATTAATTATTCTCCTTCTTCTTGGATTTTCTTGAGAACCTTGCGATCTGTTTCACTGAGGTAAGCACTTTTCAGTAAATCGAGACGGCGCTTGAATGTCCGGCGCAGGGATTGCTCGCGGCGCCACTTTTCGATTTTTGCATGATCGCCGGAGAGCAGGATTTTGGGCACACCCCAACCCCGGTATTCTGGTGGACGGGTGTAATGCGGGTATTCGAGCAGGCCAGCGGAGTGTGAGTCGTCCATCGCCCCGTCAGGATCGCCGAGCACGCCGGGAATGAGACGGGAGATGGCATCGATTAAAATGAGGGCCGGGAGCTCGCCCCCGGTTAGAACATAATCGCCTATGGAAATTTCATCCGTGACCAGGTGTTCGCGGATGCGCTCATCCACGCCTTCATAGCGACCACAGATCAAGGCCAGGCGCGGATGCTGGACTAATTCCATCGCCATATTTTGGCTGAATACGCGTCCCTGGGGGGTGAGCAAAATGACCGGGCAGCTGGCTTCCGGAGTTGCCCTTAGCTTGTTGAAGGGTCCCAGTACACTTTCGACGGCGGCGAAGACCGGTTCGACTTTCATCACCATTCCTCCCCCACCGCCGTACGGTTCGTCGTCAGTAACGTGGTGTTTGTCTGCAGCCCAGTCACGGATGTTATGGACGCGTACGTCAATCAACCCGCGCTGGCGGGCACGATGCAAAATACTGCTATTGAGATAAGGGGGGAAAACTTCTGGGAGCAGCGTGAAAACGTCGAACTCCATGATCCTATTCTAGCCGCAAGCGGATTGTCTGACAAGAGGTTTGGTGGGGATTGACGCCCGTTTGGTTGGGATGGTAAGATGATTGGATGTATCTGCGAGGTTCGAAATGGAGCATGCGCCAGCAGCGTCCGCGCATCAATTGGTTTTTGGTCGTAATGGTGGTGGTTCTAATTGCCATTGTCACTTACGTTGATCGGTTCATACTGCCAACGGCGCAGACGCCGTTCATTGCCACTTTAACGGCCACCCGCGACCCGGAGTCTTACATAACGGATGCGGAGAATTTGTTTGCTGAAGGGAAATTACTTCAGGCAATTGATACTTATATGGAAGCGATCCGCATTAGACCAGATGACCCGTCATTCTATATCGCCCTGGCGCGCGTCCAGGTTTTTGCCGGGAAGTATGACGAGGCGCTGGTCAATGCCGAAAATTCTCTGCTGCTCAATCCCAACAACTCGATGGCGTACGCCGTGCGTGCTTGGGCGTTGACTCAGAAGGAAGTCTATGTTGCGGCAGACGATTCTCTGACAGAAGCCCTTCGACTGGACCCCACCAACGGTATCATTCAGGCTTATAAGGCTTTCTTGTACGGCAAGATGTACGAGAATAACGCCGGCCCATATGTTGACCCGATCACGGTTGCCATTGAAGCATCTCAAGCCGCTGTCACATTGGCCCCCAACGGCCTGGAAGCGCACTGGGCGCGCGCATATATCCTCCAGATCACCGATAACCGCGAACAAGCCGTCCAGGAGTATCTGCTTGCCATACAGATCAACCCGAATATTTCGGAAATCCACCTGGAACTTGGTGTGACCTATAAGGGGTTGGGCGTGATTGAATCGGCTATACAGCAATATACCCTTGCCAATACTTATAATCCTTCCGATATCCGTCCCTACCTGTATAGTTCGCGTGCCCTGGCTTCCATAGGTGAATATGCCAAGGCTGCCCAGTACGCAGAGAGCGCGGTTGCGAACGATCCTACCAATCCATATCTGCGCGGCAACTGGGGGTTTATGCTTTACAAGGATTTCGATTGGCCGAACGCAATGATTCAACTTTCGCTGGCAGTCAATGGTGGAACGAATGAGAATAGTCAGACCGTCCAGCCGCAGCCTCTGACCGGTGACGACACGCGCATCGCTGAATACTTTTATGTTTATGCCATTCTTCTGGCAAAGAGTGACCGCTGTGGAGAAGCCCTGCCGATTACACAGCTCCTCTTAACGAACGTCCCGAATAATACGGACGCTGCTTACAACGTTAATTTTGTTCAACAAATTTGTGCGCAGATCCTGACGACACCCTCCTCGAAACCTTCGGCGACCCCAGGTGTTATCCCAACCCCATGAAAGTGAACCGCCGCCGCGCCCTGTTTTATCAACGCCGGAACTCGAACCTGTATCGCCTGTTTGCCCTGGCCTTGTTTATCCTGGTCGGGGTTTGGATTGTTCAACGTCTGTATTCCGGTGAGATTCGTAACCCCTTCAACCCGACCCCTACCTCTACCCGTACGATCAATTCCTGGGTACTGGAAGGGGAAGCGTCATTTAACGCAGGTGATTTGACCGCCGCCATCAGATCTTATCAGGAAGCCACAAGAGTCGATCCGAATAATGCTGAAGCCCTGGCTGAATTGGCGCGTATCCAGGCTTATTCCTCGCGTTTGCTTTCCAACGACACCGAACGCCTTACTCGGCTGAACGAGGCGCAGCAATCCGCAGACCAGGCAAAAACCCTCGCGCCTGACGATGACAACGTTCTTGCCATCCGCGCCTTTGTTCTGGACTGGAACGCCGATCCAAATTTGGATGCCTTGCGGACCGGGGGCAAGACGGCCGCCAAACTGATCATTGAAGCCGATCAGGAGGCATTGCGTGCCATCTCCTTGAATAGCCAGAATCCGCTCGCCTTGGCTTTTTATGCTGAAATCCTAATCGACGAGCAGAAATGGACGCAGGCCGAGCAATATATCCAATCTGCACTCCAGCTTGGCCCGCAGGTGATGGATGTCCATCGGGTTTATGGGTATTATCTTGAATCTATCAAGGATTACCGCCAGGCAATCGAAGAATACCAGCAAGCACTGACGATTAATCCGAATCTGACCTTCCTATATATTTCCATCGGGCACAATTACCGCGCCCTTGCCAATAACAGTTCCCCGGGGTCCCAACAGACGGAACTTTACAACCAGGCTTTGCAAAGCTATGCCAAGGCTGTCCGCTTGAACCTGCAATTGCAGATTCTTGACCCTTCGCCTTATCTTGCCATTGCCAAAACTTATGTCCAGCAGGGCGAATTCTTCGCAGCCGCCTTGAATGCCCAAAAAGCTGTCGCATTGGATCCAACGAACGCCGACCTTTACGGCCAAATGGGTGGTATTTATAAAAGCGGACGTAATTATGAAACAGCCATCTATGCTTTGCAATGTGCGGTGGATGGCTGCAAGCCGGAGGTGTCTTGTCTGGCCCGCAACGGCTGCCCGGCGGGTGATGCAGGCGTCACCGTCAATCCTCTTCCGCTTACACCAAGAAGTGCTATTTATTACCTTGACTATGGCTCTGTGCTGGCGGCTTTCTCTCCCCAGATTCCCAGTTACTGTGATGCCGCTGTGAGGGTGCTGACCCAACTCATCCAAACCTATAGTACTGACGATATCATCATGCGCAATGCCTCAGATGGAATTTCCATCTGCGCTAACGTCGTCGCGGCACAGACACAAACACCAACACCGGTTACCATGCCAGCCTCCACGATCATTACCACTCCGATGCCGGGTTACACGCCAAAACCGTAGTTGCGCGTGAAGGGTCCGGCCAGGTGAGGGGGAATATCAGAGTTTTGTTAGACATCACAACACACTCTTGACGGCAAACCAGAAATCTTGTATCATAATAATTAGCACTCATCATGCTTGAGTGCTAATTGAATGCAATTCACTATTTCAGGAGGCATATATGAAACTTAATCTCAAACCTTTGGGCAGTCGTTTGGTGATCGATCCCATCGAGCAGGAAGACATCACCGCGGGCGGTATCGTGCTCCCCGAAACGGCAAAAGAAAAACCCCAACAGGGCAAGGTTCTGGCAATCGGCCCTGGCGATCGCGATGAAGATGGAAAACGTATCGCCATGGACGTAGCCGTCGGCGACAAAGTCTTGTACGCCAAGTATTCCGGCACGGAAATCAAAATGGATGGCAAGAAATTGCTCATTATGCGCGAGAGTGACGTCCTCGCGATCGTCAAGTAATTAATCTAATTGGAGGAATGAAATATGGCTGCAAAACAACTCGTCTTTTCCGAAGACGCCCGTCGTCGACTTCAGCAAGGTATTGACGTGGTCGCCAATGCTGTTGCCACCACCCTTGGTCCCAAGGGCCGCAACGTAGCCTTGGATCGCAAGTTTGGCTCCCCCACCATCACCCACGACGGCGTGACGGTTGCCAAGGAAATCGAACTGGAAGACCCCTTTGCCAATATGGGCGCGCAGCTTCTTAAGGAAGCCGCTACCAAAACCAATGACATTGCCGGTGATGGTACCACCACCTCCACTGTTCTGGCGCACGCCATTGTCACTGAAGGGTTGAAGAATCTGGCCGCGGGTGCCAACCCCATGCGTCTCAAACTTGGCATCAGCCAGGGTGTGGAAACGGTCGTTGTTGCCCTGCGCAAGATGTCCCAAAAGATCGACACTAAGGAAGAAATTGCCTCGGTCGCCACCAACTCCGCCGCTGACCCCGAGATCGGGAAACTGATTGCCGATGTGATGGACAAAGTCGGCAAAGACGGCGTCATCACCGTTGAAGAGTCAAAGACCATGCAATTCGAGACCGAGTATGTCGAAGGTATGCAGTTCGACCGCGGTTACATCTCGGCCTACTTCATCACTGACCCCGAACACATGGAAGCGGTAATCCCTGAGCCTTACATCCTTATCTACGACAAGAAAATCTCTGCTGCCCAGGATATCGTCCCGGTGTTGGAAAAACTCGTCCAGATCGGCAAACGTGACCTGGTCATCATCGCCGAAGATATAGATGGCGAAGCCCTGGCGACCCTCGTACTCAACAAATTGCGCGGCATGTTGAACGTGCTGGCCGTCAAAGCCCCGGGCTTTGGTGACCGCCGCAAGGCTATGATGCAAGACATCGCCGCCCTTACTGGTGGTCAGCTTATCTCAGAAGAGACCGGCCGCAAGCTCGAAACCACCACCCTGCAAGACCTCGGCAGGGCCGAGAAAGTGGTCACCGACAAAGACAATACCACGATCGTCGGCGGCAAGGGCGAAACCGCCCAGATCAAAGGCCGTATTGAGCAGATCCGCGTTGAGATCGACAAGAGTACCAGCGATTACGACAAAGAGAAACTCCAGGAGCGCCTGGCCAAACTGTCCGGCGGTGTTGCCATTATCCGTGTTGGCGCAGCCACCGAGACCGAACTCAAAGAGAAGAAACACCGCGTTGAAGATGCCCTATCCGCTACCCGCGCTGCCATTGAAGAAGGTATTGTCCCCGGCGGTGAAATCGTCTTCATCAACGCTGTCGCGGCCCTTGATAAGGTCAAGATGACCGGCGACGACGAAACCATCGGCGTTGCCATTGTCCGCAAGGCGCTTGAAGCTCCCATCCGCAAACTGGCTGAGAACGCCGGTCAGGATGGTGCGGTCATCATCGAGAACGTCCGCCGCCTCGCC
The DNA here is from genome assembly GCA_041489005.1 of Anaerolineae bacterium. Classification (GTDB taxonomy): domain Bacteria; phylum Chloroflexota; class Anaerolineae; order Anaerolineales; family Villigracilaceae; genus UBA877. The sequence goes on along the minus strand of JBGPQK010000024.1, from coordinate 4,098 downwards.
AAGGCACAGGGCAACAAACACATCGGCTACAATGTCATTACCGGCGAATACACTGACATGCTCAAGGCTGGTGTGATTGATCCGCTGAAGGTCGTGCGCGGGGCTCTTGAGAACGCCGCCTCCATTGCCGCCATGATCCTGACCACCGAATGCCTCATCACCGATGTCCCCGAAAAAGATAAACCCTCCCCCATGCCCCCCGGCGGCGGCGGAATGGATTACTAAACTACGTTCACAGGTAAGGGCGACCAACCGGTCGCCCTTACCTTTTAAATTGGTATAATCCTGACCAATGACTCCCTCAATACCGAAACGGTTCTTTGCTCCCATTATATTTTTCTTCGCCCTTGCTCTTGCCGCCTGCGGTCCGGACCTTGGACCAGCTCCTCTTCCTACCCTTACTCGTACTCTTGTCCCGATTTCAACGCCTTCTAAGACTCCAATCCCACTGGCAGTCACCGTCAATGGAGATGGCATTACTGCTGCTGAATTCGAGGCCGAACTGGCTCGATATCAGCAGGCCCAGGTCAGCCTGGGGAATACTGTCAGCCTGGAGACGGCCTCCAAGGCAGTTTTAAACAATATGATTGATACCCTCCTTTTGGAGCAGGGTGCGGCTGCCTACGGTTTTGTTGTGGATGACGCCACGGTGCAGAGTCGGATTGACGCTCTGGCTGCCGATGTGGGGGGTCCGGATGCGCTGAAGGGCTGGGAATCTGCTCACGGGTACACCGACGCAGATTTCCGTTCCGCGTTGCGCAGCCAGATCAACGCCGCTTGGATGCGCGACCAGATTGCCTCATCTGTCTCCAGCACTACCGAGCAGGTACACGTTAAACAGATTTTGCTCTATAATGAAGGGGATGCGCAACAAGCGCTCGGTTTATTACAGGCTGGCAATCATTTCGAAGATCTGGCTGCCCAATATGATCCGGTGTCAAAAGGTGAGTTAGGCTGGTTCCCGCGTGGCTATCTTCCCGATCCGGGCATTGAAGATGCAGCTTTTGCCCTCCAGCCTGGCCAGTATGGTGCTATTGTCCAGGATGAGACCGGATATCATATCTTGTATGTTGTGGAGCGAGACCCCGCCCGCCTGCTTTCACCGGACGCCCTGATGACCCTCCAGGAACACGCTGTGCAAGCCTGGCTGATCCAAAGGCGGATTGAGAGTACAATACTCTTTACACCCTGATGTATGATGGAGAATGATTTATGGACGGTTTTGAACTCAAACCCGAACCGAAGAAGTTCAACCTGAAATCGCTGGTTTGGAATATCCTTACCGTGGGTGCGTTGCTGGGTATTGGTTCCCTGGCATACTATTTCTGGACCATCTTCAACAACCCGTATTCGCCCCTCAATCCCTTTCCCCCTGTGCAGATCCCCACTGTCTATCAGTATCAAACAGAAACTCCCACTAACACCATCATTCCCCGGGAGGCCACTTGGACCTCTACCGCGACGACCCAGGCTTTGCCCACCCGCACCAAAGCCCCCACCTGGACATTGCTCCCGGAGATGGTTACTCCATCCAGCACACCAACCCTCGGCAACCCGGCTACTCTCGGCACACCGGTCAGTACTACCACTCCCTTGCCTGCCTCGGCGGAGATAACCTACTTGGCGAGTACAGACTTCCACCCGGACAAGAATTGTGAGTGGCTGGGTGTAGCCGGGAAAGTGTTGGGGACTGACGCCAAACCGCTTCAATTCCAGGAGATTCAACTGGGCGGCACTTTGGACAGCAAGACTGTCAGTTTATTTACCTTGAGTGGAACTGCATCGGGATATGGCCAGTCTGGTTTTGAACTGGTCCTCAGTGATCATCCCATTGCCTCCACCCAGACACTGTGGATACAACTTTTAGACAACACCGCCAAACCATTGACCAACAGGATTTTTTTTGACACCTACTCCGGGTGCACTCAGAACCTGGTGATGGTGGTCTTTACCAAGACCCGATAATGGTACAGATTATGAAAAGAACGCGACCGATAAGCCGCGTTCTTTTTAATTCTTCGGTTGCGGGTAGGTAATCTAGACCTCTACAGTCCAATGAGAGTACTTGGGATTGTTACTTCGCACTACCTCCAGGAACAACTTGCGCAGTTGCTCGCCGATGGGCCCCATCACACCTTGCCCTATCGGACGGTAATCCACCTTTGTTACCAAGGTAACCTGCGCAGCAGTGCCGGTCAGGAACAATTCTTCGCAGATGTAAACTTCCGAGCGGTCTATTGGACGTTCGACCACCGTCAGTCCTAGTTCGTTCTTGGCCAGTTCAATTACCGAACGGCGGGTGATGCCCTCCAGAATGTTGTCCGTCACCGGAGGGGTGACCAGGACGCCGTCGCGTACCATGAAGATATTCATGGCACTACCCTCGGTAAGGTGGCCTTCTTGGGTTAAAACCAGTGCCTCATCGAAACCAGCACGCGCCGCATCGGTTTTGACGAGCGCCGACCCGGCATATGCACCGCTGATCTTGCCACGCGCCGGGATCATATTATCGTCAATGCGCCGCCATGAAGAAATCGTCACGTGGGCGCTTGTATCGTTCTTGACATACTGCCCGAACGGCAGGGCAAAAATGGTCAGATCTTCTTTCAGGTCGTGCAGGCGTACACCGATCCCTTCCTCCGCTTTATACGCCAGCGGTCGGATGTATATGTCCTGACGGTAAGCATCGCGGCGTAGCAGTTTGAGAGTCAGGTCGGTCAGGCTTTCGGGTGTGTGTTTGAATTCCATGCACATGATCCGGCACGAATTCAGGAAGCGGCGGAAGTGGTCTTGGGGACGAAAAACGAAGAGGCGTTTTTTTTCTTCGTTCCAGTAGCCGCGTATGCCGCCGAAAACAGCTGTGCCGTAATTGAGAGCATGTGTGGCAACTCCGACTTTCGCCTCGGAGTAGGGAACAATATTGCCCTGGAAATACGCATTCTTGGGTAGATCCACAGACAATCCTCCTTGAAATGAATTTGGGTGCGGACATTATACCGCCTCTTTCTGGACCCGAAATCTGCTCCGCGAACTGGTGGGAACAAAGTTGATGGAACGTGAGGGCGGAGGGGGAGAATACTGGAGGCTGGATGGTGAAGAGGAGAAAGCAGCAGGGGCCGCCTGATGGGTCGCCCCTGCTTGTTATGGTGCTAATGTCCGCGTTTATCCAACCGGAACGTTTCTTCCCCTCCTAGCGCCTTCCCCAGCGGTTCTGCTTTCAGCGCCATCACCCGGCTGTTGGCGAAGTAGCCGAAATCGAAACTGGTCATATCACCCGCCTGCTTGCCGGGAACTGGCATCAGCCTGGCCGTGAGGGGTTTGTCCAGGCGCAGGGCCAGGGCAGAGATATCCAGCAGGAGTGCTGCGATTTGTCCGGAGGTGACGTCGCCTGGCAGAGGGACGGTGTCCAACCCAGTGCCGCACACTGCGGAATAGAGCAGCAGGTCTTTGACGGTCAGCCTCCCCTCTGCGGCACGTTCGGCCAACAATGCGTCTTCCAGCACGGGCATCATCAGGCCGCAGAACCCGGCGCGCGGGAAGTGCGCCCGCTCGATAGCTTCGGTCAGAATCGCCGCCGCGGCTAGTGAACCATGCAATCCCACCTTCGGTACCCCCATCCGTTCGAAAGCAGCACCCAGGGAGCGGGTCTCTTCCGGGAAGGGGGCCAGCGAAAAGTCAATCCCGCCGAATTTTAGTTGGTATTTGAACTTCAACAAGTCGGCTATGTTTACCAGCGTTTTGGCATTTTCTTCCAGCGTGGTGATTAAGGCATCTCTGCCAGCCTCGATCGTTTCTGCGTTTTCAAAAGCTTGCACAGCCACATCTGCGGCTTCCATGGCAATTGCGAATGCCGGTTCCTTCCCGTCGTGATAGGCAGCCGGGAAGAAGGGTGTCCCGTGCGCCACGTTGGCCAGGGCGGCGAAATTCAGGTTGGCAAATCCGTTTGGGTCGAGCCGCGACGTCTGGACAATTACGTCCGCACAGGCGTTGACTGCCGGGAGCGAAATACCGCGCTTTGTGTCTGCCATGACACCCGAGAAGAAGATATTCTTCGAGACGGCAATGGCATTCGGGAGCACCCCATAACTATCCGGAATA
>JBGPQK010000023.1:0-43601 GCA_041489005.1 Anaerolineae bacterium | reverse complement strand
TCCTGGCTTCGGATTGTTTCGTGGCTTATGATGATAAAAGGCTGGCAGACTGGATCAAACAAAAATGCCTCTCGCACTTGCTGAAGGACCTGAAAGAGATGGAAGAGAGTAAAACCGGCCGGGCGGTACACTTTGCCCGGGGAAGTGATTATAGAACAAATGTGCTAAAAAGTCAAGAGGGAATTGGGAGGACATCCTCTCCGCAGGAGATATCATCCCCGAAGGGGATAGCAGCGCACTTCAGTGCAAGCGCTGGAATGTAATATAATGGGGTTATCTTTCCCCCCTCATCTCGTTTTCTGATATAATCCTGATAATTGTTGTGCGAATAATCCATTAACCCTAAGGAGGAAAAACTTATGCCTGATCAAGTGTGTTGCGTTTGTGGAGGCCCTGGTGTTTCGATGCTCGGCCAGCGTTGGTTTTGCGAAAAACATTTACAGTTGGCCTCCCGTGAACGACCCCATACCTGGAGGAGTTCAATCCTTTTGGTGGTTGGGTTGGTCGTGTTTGTTGGGATCGTCTATTTGCTTGACCTGGTTTTACATCCAGCCTTGACCGGCACAGGATTGATCCTGGCAGGTGTTATCCTCGCACTTGTCCCTGCTTTTATATGGATGGTATTTTTCTACCTCCAGGATCGGCTTGAGCCTGAACCCAAAGGCTACATTCTTGGCGTCTTCCTCTTGGGAGCATTACTGGCATCTGCAGTCGGCATTCCGCTGATTGAGAACATTTTCCACGTCTCAAAATGGATCTACGCCGATACCGCTACAACCATTCTGGGGAGTATCCTCGTGGTTGGCTTTATCCAGGAATTTCTGAAGTATGTAGCGGTTCGCTACAGTGTCTTTCCAACAGCTGAATTTGATGAAGCTACCGATGGCGTGATCTATGCCACCGCAGCCGGTCTGGGTTATGCCACCGTCCTGAACATCCAATTCGTTATCGCCAACGGAGGGGTGGCATTGGGTTCCAGTGTTATCCGCATGGTGGTTGTGGCACTTGCGCAAGCCAGCTTTGCCGGGATCACCGGTTATTTCCTTGGTCGTGCCAAATTTGAAAAGAAACCCTGGTGGTGGATGACCTTGGGTCTATCCTTGGCCGCCGTTGTCAATGGCCTTTTCAATTGGCTGCGTGGGCGTATCGTCCAAAGCGGGATCAGCCTCACCGGCGGAACGTCTGCCAACCCCTGGATGGGCCTCGTTCTGGCTGCCGTGGTCGCCCTCATTACCTTGGGGATGGTTCTTTGGTTGATTCGGCGCAATATCCGTACGACGTTGGCTGGGAAATAGGAGCTTGATATGAGTGCATCTTCTCTGCCTTATAAAACCAGATTTAATAGTGCCCTGTTAGCACAATGGTCGGTTATTGCCGTAACTGTTGTGGCCCTGCTTGCTGGATGGCTTGTCAAAAACAGTGTGGAGAGCCGCAGTGTTCCTTTTGAGGCCTCGGGGATCACCGCTCAGACTCCCCAGGGCTGGTTGACGACTAGGGCTCAAGGGAATGAGATCCTCCACGTAACCAATCCGTTCTCCAACGGTTTCGGAACCACCTATATCCTCCAAAATATCCCCGTGGCTTCGGATGGAACGGTAGGTCAGGTCGTCAGCTTGCTGAACTTGTACCGCGGACAGGCATTGACAGCTTTCCGTGTCCTCGATCAGAAACCGGTCACTGTTTTTGGTCGGGCAGCTTACGAGATTAGTTATGTATTCGTTGAATCTAATCCCGACCTTACCCATAACGAAATCCCCAATGTTGTTCGGGGGTTGGATTATATTTTTATGAACGGCGATCATGCCGTCACAGCAACCTTCTGGGCAGATGAAAATTCCTTCGATTCTGACCTTGGTCGCTTTCAACAATTTCTTAACACCTTGAAGTTTTAGTGGAGATGAACATGAAACTTCATACGAATTACCGCATCTGGATTATTCTTGCTGTTTTGGCTTTGGTCATCCCGGCGTGTATTATCGGAACTCCCACCCCGCCGGTACCCACCCAGGCTCAGCCGACACCCGGTGCTCAAAACCCGGGATCCTCCAAAATTGGTCAAACCACCCTCACTCGGGCTGAATTGATCAAGGCAACCATTCAAATTTATGGCCTCCAGACCAAGAATGGAAAATTAACCCCCATCTATTCCGGGTCGGGAACCATCATCAGCCCCACGGGTTTGATCCTCACCAATGCCCATGTTGCCAGCCCGGCAGCTCAGGGTGATGTCGAATATGAACCTGATGCACTGGCAATCGCTCTGATGGATCAGGAGGACCAGCCGCCCGTCTTCTTGTATTATGCCAAAGTAAGAGCAGTGGACGGATATATGGATCTGGCAGTCATCCAGATCACTTCGACCCTGGACGGGGCTGACGTGGACCCTAACAGCCTGAATCTGCCTTCTGTCCCCTTGGGCAATTCCGATGATCTCCATGTGGGAGACCATATCAGCATCTTCGGCTTTCCCGGCATAGGTGGTGATACCATTACCTACACCGATGGCAGTGTATCCGGTTTTACCTCCGAAGAATCCCTCGGCGATCGCGCTTGGATTAAGACCGATGCGACCATTGCAGGCGGAAATTCCGGTGGCTTGGCTGCCAACGACGCTGGTAATATCATTGGAGTCCCATCCATTGCATCGTCCGGCGCTGCTGGTGACATCACCGACTGCCGCGTTGTGCAGGACACCAATGGTGACGGTAAACTGGACTCGAGCGATACCTGCATTCCCATCGGCGGGTTCATCAATGGCCTCCGCCCCATCAATTTAGCCATGCCTTTGATCCAGGCTGCCCAAATGGGGCAAGCCTATGCCAGCCCCTATGCAGGCCCATCCAAACCCACTTCGCATGGGACCGGGAGTGAATCCTTCAGCGACATCACCTGGTATTCCGCCACCACTGATTGTCAGGCGCAGGACTCGGTCACTTCGTACCCCTCTGATACTACTGCCATGGCGGCTGCCTTCAGTTTCAGCGGCATGACCGATGGTGAACCCTGGGCGGAAACATGGACGGTGGATGGCCAGGAATTATACAGCAGCCAGTATTCTTGGACTGAAGGACAAAAGGGTGATACCTTTACCTGTCTGTATAACAGCGAGTCAACGATGCCTGAAGGAAACTATCACATCGAATTATATGCAGGCCAGAACCTCGACCTCCTGACCCAGTCGGACGTTGCCGTTGGCGGAGGCTCGACCCCCGGCCCAAGTCAGCCCTCCAACAAGGGTGTGGTCACCGTGTACGGACAGATCGTGGATGCAGACAGCCATAACCCCCTCCCCGGCGCTGAAATATATGTCCTCAAACCGGACTTTACTTTCGCCGATTGGAAAGCCGATAATTACGCCGATGGAGATATATTCACCTCCACCAAGGCCGATAACCAGGGAAAGTACTCCCTGCCCGATAAATTGGCCTTGAACGTTGGGTACACTTTCATCTTGTATGTGGACGGTTACTCGATCAATTATGCAGATGACCTGGTTTGGACCAGCCAGGATCCAACCAATTTTGAGTTGGATTTAACCATGTCCAACTGACCTCTTTCGGTAACCCCTCCCATATCAAAAAAGAGACGTCCAGAATTCTGGACGTCTCTTTTTGTCTCCTTGGCATCCTCCCCTCTGCATCGGTGGAGTACGATGCAAGGAGAATACCCAAAATAGTTCACGGTCGGGGCACTGCCCCTGTCCTTGGTCCTGCAATCAATCGATCCCGAATTACGGAGTGAAAGTGTTGTAGAAAGTGAAATCGGTCTTGTCACTCCGATTTGAAGAATAGGCACAGACTTGGATGTAGAACCGGCCATCGGGGTTATCGATTGATACTTCTTCGCTCCCGGTTTCAGAAGAGTTGTGGGAATACCATTGTCCAAAGTCGCTGTAGTCAGCCACCGAGAGATTCTGGTCCACGTAGATATCTAGGTTAATGGAGAAATCTGATAAACCGATTTCAAGTTGGCTTCCTTTTGGGGTCCATAGACAGTACATTGGGCAGGTTTCAGGGTAGGGACCACCAGTGATATGGTTGTTGTAGCTGGTGTTCATTTCGATGGGCTGTGCGCTGGGATCGCAATCGCCGGGCACGAACGCAGTCGGGATGGTCGTTGGCGTTGGTGGTAAAGGTGTCGCGGTCGGAGGTAATGGAGTAGGCGTTGGTGGTATGAGTGTCTGAGTCGGCGGTATTGAAGTTGGAATTGGTGGAACAGCTGTCGGTGTTGATGCTGTTTGGCAACTTGACAGCATGATCATCAGGACACTTGTCACAACGCCGAATACTTGCCATTTGTTATGATACTGGAAAAAAAACGCTTTCATCATAATCCTCCTCCTATAAATCATTAGTTGAAAGATAACCTTCTGTGAGAAAGGCATAACAGCCCTGGCCGCACAACTCCAATAACCAAACCCCTCTTGGCATCCTCCCCTCTGCATCGGTGGAGAAGGATGCAATGAGAATACCTATCTGGCTCAATAGTTCGTGGGCGCTGCCTCTGTCCTCGGGCCTGCAATCAAAGGTTCTTGATTTACGGGGTGAAATTGTTGTAGAGAGTGAAATCGGTCTCGTCACTCAGATTTGAAGAATAGGCGCAGACCTGGATGTAGAACCGGCCATCGGGGTTATCGATTGTTACTACTTCGCTCCCGGTTTCAGAAGCGTTGTGGGAATACCATTGTCCAAAGTCGCTGTAGTCAGCCACCGAGAGATTCTGGTCTACGTAGATATCTAGGTTAATGGAGAAATCTGATAAACCGATTTCAAGTTGGCTTCCTTTTGGGGTCCATAGACAGTACATTGGGCAGGTTTCAGGGTAAGGACCACCAGTGATATGGTTGTTGTAGCTAGTGTTCATTTCGATGGGCTGTGCGCTGGGATCGCAATCGCCGGGCACGAACGCGGTCGGAATGGTTTTTGCTGTCGGTGGTATAACAGCTGTCGGCGTTGATACTGTTTGGCAACTTAACAGCATGATCACTAGGACACTTGTCACAATGCCGAATACTTGCCATTTACCATGGTGCCGGAAAAAGAACGCTTTCATTATAACAATCCTCCTCCTTGAAATAGTGTGTTGAATATTAAGAAAAAATCGGTTCGACCATGTAGATTTGGTTAGCCGACAGGTTTCCTAGTGTTGGATTCCCTGCAAGGGGATATCATCATCAACGAGGGCAGAACGCTTCATGCAGGAGGCAACACCTTCTGAATACCTGTTAAAATTATAACAGTTTGTGGGGATGCGCACAAGTAAAAAAGCCCCGCCTATCAGGCAGGTTTCTTCCCCCCACACCGTCCCGATGTCTTTCTGGGACACCGTCCCGATGTCCTTCCGGGACACCGTCCCGATGTCCTTCCGGAATATCATCCCCGTTAGGGGATATCATCCCTCGCGAAGCACCTCCGAACACTGCCCCGGTGTCCTTCCGGGAGGAGGGGGCGCCAGTTTTTTTCCTGATCGATTGCCAAATTACTATTCTTTATCATTCTGCAATCAGAATTGGTTAGCGAGGAATCATGTCCCAAACCTGTCCGGCGAATTCATTCATGATCATGCGCACAGAGCCCAGGGTGGCATTCCGGGTGACTGCCACACCCCAGAAATAGGAACCGTCGCCGATGAACCGGGCGATGATGTAGGCTTTGTCAGTCGTGGTCAGGTTATCGTCCACTTTGCCCATTCCAAGTTTGTTGCTGGCTTTGTCAGCTAATTTCAATACCGTTGATAAGCGGGCTGCCGCGTCTGTTGAATTGTAATTTGGATCAATCGAACCGCCGGCGATGGCGATGCCATCCATCCCCACCACCTCCGTGGAGATCAGGTCAGCGCCCAATTCGATATGGAATCGCTCGATGACTTGATCAAGTTTACCCATCACAGGCTCTTTAATGACCTCAACAGGAGCGGGGACTGGAGTGACAACAGGAGTTGGTCCAGGTGTGGGAATGGATGTGGAAACAGGCGAAGGAACTGGTGCCGGGACAGGAGTGGAAATAGGTGTGGGAACTGGTACTGGAACAGTTGCGGGAACAGATGTGGGAGCAAATGGAGGAACAGGGGTGGGATCAGGGGTGAAAACCGGTGTGGGATCCGATGTGAAAACAGGCGTGGAATCAGGAGTTGAAATGGGAGTTGAAATGGGAGTTGGCACAGGCGTGGGAACAGATGTGGAATCAGGTGTGGGAACAGGTGTGGAAACAGATATGGGTTCAGGCGTGGGATCAGGTGTGGGAACAGGCGTGGGAACAGGTGTGGGCTTTATGATAAAAGGGGTGAACTTCCTCCCATGTGCCATCGGATTCTCCTTTCTGATCGGCGTGAGCCTCTAGTGGGGGATCGCCTTCGAAAGACGCTCGGCATAAATTCTGCTGATCAGGCGCATGTTTCCCAGGTTGCCGGTCTTGCGGTGTGCAGCCATGCTCAGGTAATACTGTTTTCCCGGAAGAAAACGCATCAGGATGTAGGCATTCTCGGTTGTAGTCAGGTTGTCTTCAATAACGCCTGCCCCCAGTTTTTCCACCGAGACGTCCGCCAACTTGAGTAGCATGGTCAATTGAGCGCTGATCGTCTCCGGGTCCGCCGCTTTGTCGCTCGTATGCGAGGCAATATTGAGCCCGTCCAGGCCCACCAGGGCGCAGGCAATATAACCCGTGACCTCGCTGCTCATTTCCTTCAGGATATCATCAAGATTAGACATTTTACTTGCCTCCCGGGGATTGTTTTGTTCAGACTCGAACAAATTCTTGTCGGGTTCATTATCTGCGATTAAGATCATTTGTTAGACAAATAATCCCTGGTTAGGGCTTAAATTATACCTGAGAAAGGGATTGAGATACGTTAAGGTTGGTTGTGAAAGACTTAACAAAACCGTAAAAAAAGTAGGAGTCTCGCCCCTTCAAATCCCTCAAAGTGAGCCCCCTGGAGGGATGGGTGCGCACAGCGAAAGCCCCGGCTGTCGTTGGATGCGGAGGGAAGAGCCCTGGTATCCTTCCAGGGGGAGGGAGCGCAAGGGGGTATCATCCCGGTGCCCTTCCGGCAGGGCATATTTAATCGCATAACCCGGTTAGGTAATGGTAAAAGCTATTACTACGGGAGCGTTCTCTAAATTATGCAGAGGTCTGTACTAAAATACGTCCCAAACCTTGTTCACCAACTGGATCAACTGGTCCATCCCTTTTTCCAGCGGGGTAGTCCCGGTTTGAGGACGGGACGGGGTAGTCCCGGTTTGAGGACGGGACGGGGTAGTCCCGGTTTTAGCATATGACCCCGAATCTTCTACGGGACGGGGCGGTGCCAGGTTGATATATTCGTCCACAGTGTGTGCCCGTCCTCCGGTGGTCAAGCCAATAGTTATCGAAGGGAGGCCTCGGCTGAGCGGTAGGTTGGCGTCGGTTGAACCGGTGTTCAAATGAGGTTCAACGCCAACCACTCGCAGGCAATCCTCGGCAAGTCTCACCAGCGGATGGTCTGCTGGAAGCTCGCCCGATGGCCTTTGGCCGATTATTTCTGTCTTCACTGTCACGCCGCGCTTCTTCGCCGAGTTGGCAATTTGCTCTACCTGTCTCGACAGTGCCTCCAGCGTCTCAGCACTTTCGGAGCGCAGATCCAATTCCAGCATGGCTTCGGCTGCAATTGTGTTCACCGATGTCCCACCGGAGATGATGCCGATGTTGAGTGTGGTGCGCGGCGTGGTAGTCCCGGTTCCGGGACGGGACGTGGTAGTCTCGGTTCCGGTATATGATCCCGAATCTCGTACGGGACGGGACGTGGTAGTCCCGGTTCCGGTACGGGACAGCGCAGTGATGCGGGTCGCGAGCGCTGCCAGTTCATGGATGGCGGAGGGTTGCCCGTAATCGATCCACGAATGCCCTCCTGAGGTCCGTATGGAGACACGCACGCGCCGAACGCCCAGCCCGCGGTGAGTGATCTGTCCCAGCGCCATACCTTCGAGGACGATGTACGCAAGCGAGCTGGACCCGAAACGGTCTACCACTGCCCGCATGCCTCGCAAATCCCCTAGCCCCTCCTCACAGACATTAGCCACTAGCCACAGGTCACCGGGTAGGGTTAGATTGCGCTCGCGCAGCGCCCAGACCAGGCCAAACAGCCCGGCCACGCCTAGGGAATTATCACCAATACCGGGGCCATGGATACTCTCAGGCTTGCGCTCAAAGTGCAGATCAACGTTTGATGAAAAAACGGTATCCAAATGAGCACTGACAACCAGCGCCTTTTCACGCCCCTCAGAAGGTCCCCGCACACTGTCCCGCTGGCCTTCCGGGAGGGGCGAGCCCGACACCCGCGCATAGACATTGCCCGCCTCATCTATTTTCACATCCGCGGGTGCTAGGCCCTCCTCAACGAAGCGGGCACGTACGAATTCGGCTCGCACGGCCTCGTGAAAGGTGGGGGCGGGGATCTGCTGGATGGCGATTGCCAGGTCGATAAGACGATTGGTTAAATTGTTCATTAAGGTTCTATCCATTAATCATGCTGAGATGGCTCACTTGCTTGAAATAATATTGATGCGGCTCTTTGCAAACCACCCCTTTCGGGCTTGCAGTAGAAAGGCGAATCTATATTTGACGCACGATCCCGGTCAGGGATTCGAGTCGCCTCTGTGCAAGGCCGGGCAGGGCTTCCAACGGATTGAATACCCCACTGCCTTCGATGGTCAGCGAAGCAGACACACAACCATGCAAAACTCCCCGCAGGGGATCATATGTCTTCTGATAACCAGCTAGAAAGCCGCCACAGAAGGAATCACCCGCCCCGGTGGCATCTGTCAGGTGGGCCGGGTAAGCCGGGATTTCCCATCGTTTTTTGGAAACAGAATCGTAGAGCATCTGGCCGCGTGCGCCGCGTTTAATGATGATGAACTCACAGCCGAACTCACCCAGGGCTTCAGCCATCTGCCATAGATCGTCGGTGCGGCCCCAGAAGAGAGCGCGCAATTCTTCTTCAGAGGGTAGGAAGGCCGTCAACCCTTGCAGCAGAATGCGTACATCTTCAAGTGCCTTCCCGGTCATGAAAGCGGCGGATGGATCCAGAGTCAGGGTGGTGACGGAAGCCTGCCGGAAAGTGGAACTCAAGCGGCTGACCGTCAGATAGTCTAGCGGGCAGATGTGTACCGCGTGCGCTTCCAGGTAATCTGGCGGGATGTCATTCGGTCTCGGTGAGGCAGGGTGGGAGGTCTTGTGATCGACGTCGGTTACGGCGGGTGGCTGATAACCTAGCAGGGACTTGGGGAAAGGCAGGCCAAGCCGCGCAAAGTGCGCTACCGGGTTGCTACGCTCGATCATCTGGCTCTCCGAAGTAGTCCCGGTTTCAGCATATGATCCCGAATCTCTTACGGGACGGGACGAAGTAGTCCCGGTTCCAGCGAGGTAGTCCCGGTTCCCGGACGGGGCGAGGTAGTCCCGGTTCCCGGACGGGGCGAGGTAGTCCCGGTTCCCGGACGGGGCGAGGTAGTCCCGGCTCCCGGAAGGGACATGGGGGAGGGTAGCCTGGAAATATCGCAGGTCGAGAGCATCAGCCAGGATATGGATGCCACGCGTGTCCCAGCCATGTTTTTCAAAGGAACGCAGCCATTCGCGGGGATAGTCCTCCCCGGCTCGCGTCAGCAAACCAACGGAGTAGTCCCGGTTCTCGGACGGGACGGAGTAGTCCCGGTTCTCGGACGGGGCCCAGATCCCCAGCCCGGCCGCGGCATATAATAAGTTGCCTCCAGGCTGGTCTAATAAGGGACGGCCTTGCGCAGGCAGCAGGTAATCACGGCGCAGGCGCCCGGCGATGACAAATGTGGGATCCAAATGGTGTTCTTCCCGTATGCTGTGCATATCCTTTCAAGGGTGGAAGCCCCGGCGGTCGGTTTTGGTCTGGCCGGTTGAAGCGGCTTGGAGGAAATTGATCGGCAGAAGCAAAGTGATATTACCACCTTTGCCTTCCACGCTTTCGATCGAAGGGTCCTCCATGCAGTACGGGTTAGTCCCGGCTCCTGGACGGGACACAGGATACGGCACCTTGTTCAATAGGTGGGTATTCTTATGGATAGTAATCCCCGAAAGCGAGGCAAGTATTTCTGGAATTATAAGGTCTTCTTCGGTATAATGGGCTTGTTCGACATACAGATCACTTTCAGCATGCCAGGTGTCTTTCCATTTCAGCACCGGCAAACGAAGCAGGTTTCCGACCTCATCCAATTTGAGGCTGGACGATCCCTCGCTACCGGTCAGTTCATCAGGGTCGGTTATGAGAGAGTGCAGGAATAGGTCCAGCTCCCGCGAGCCGCTGAGGTTGCGGTTGGTTTCAAGTTGACTTTCCAGACGCTGGTTGCATTGGTTTACGGGGAAGTCCGTTTCCGAGTCCATAGGGTGTTCTTCCCGTATGCTGTGCATAGGGTGTTCTTCCCGTATGCTGTGCATTTATGATTCGATTATAGCAACAATCGCAAAATTTTACATCAGAACCAAGGAGATACTATGAGTAAAAAGAAAATCCGCGTGGCGATCATTGGCGTAGGGAACTGCGCCTCTTCGCTTGTACAGGGTATTGAGTTTTACAAGAACACCCCCGGCGATGCCTCCGTTCCCGGCTTGATGCACGTCAACCTGGGCGGGTATCACATCCGCGATATTGAGTTCACGTTGGGAATTGACATCAATGTGACCAAGGTGGGCAAGGACCTCTCTGAAGCGATTTTTGCCGCACCGAACAACACCTATAAGTTCTGTGACGTGCCCTTGCTTAATGTGCCCGTGGTGCGCGGGATGACCCACGACGGTCTGGGCAAGTATCTCTCGCAGGTGATTACCAAGGCCCCCGGCCCAACCGCCGATATCGTAAAATTGCTCAAAGACACAAAAACTGACGTGGTGATCTCGTACCTGCCGGTCGGCTCGGAAATGGCCACCAAGTGGTACGTGGAGCAAATCATCGAGGCGGGCTGCGCCTTCGTCAACTGCATCCCAGTGTTCATTTCATCGTCCGAGTACTGGGGCAAACGCTTCAAGGATGCCGGTCTGCCCATCTTGGGTGACGATATCAAGTCCCAGGTCGGCGCCACCATCCTGCACCGTGTCCTTACCAGCCTGTTTGTGGATCGCGGGGTGCGCATAGACCACACCTACCAGCTTAACTTTGGTGGCAACACGGACTTCCTGAATATGCTCGAGCGCGAGCGCCTTGAGTCCAAGAAAATCTCCAAGACCGGCGCGGTCACCAGCATGATCCCTTACAAGATGGACCCCGATAATGTCCACGTTGGTCCTTCGGACCATGTGCCTTGGCTGACCGACCGCAAGTGGTGCTATATCCGCATGGAAGGCACCACATTCGGCAATGTGCCCCTTAATGTGGAAGTGAAACTGGAAGTGTGGGACAGCCCTAACTCGGCCGGCGTGGTCATTGACGCTGTTCGCTGCGCCAAACTGGCTCTCGACCGCGGCCTTTCCGGCCCGATCATTGGCCCTTCGTCATATTTCTTCAAGACTCCGCCCCGGCAGTTTAGGGATGATATTTGCCGCGAAAAGACAGAAGCCTTTATCAAAGGCGAAAGCAACGAATAACGCCGCTTGGCGGGGGTTACAGACCCCCGCCTATTTCTTTCTCCTTTTCGGGTAAAATTCGCCCCATGTCTTATTGCCGTACTCTCTCCGGTTCTCTTCTCTGTATCTTGAGTCTGCTGGCCATTACCCTGGCTGGCTGCTCGGCTTCAACCCCTCTGACGGCGCCTGCTGCGACTGCCAGTCCATCCCTGCTGCCGACTTCTTCGCCGACAGCCCCCCCAACCTCCACGCCTACACCCGTCCGCACCCCTCCCGCCCTCCCTGCCTTGTATCAGAATGACAGGCTGACCCCGTTCGGTTCGCCGCATCCGTATGTTCAGGATATCTGTCAGGTTCTGCAAGACAAATGGTCTTCGGCGAACAGCGCACCGGGGACGATAGTGATGGTTATCATGTTCCACTCCATTACCAATGGCGTAACATCCGATCCCAACCAGATGTCTGAATATAAATTACGCCAATTGATGAATAGGCTCCATGATGATGGGTTTACGGCAATCAATACCCCACAAATGGCCGGCTTTATGGAACATAACGCCAAAATACCGGAGCGTTCCGTGCTCCTGGTGGCGGATGACCGTCATTACGCCCGATATTTCGATGTTTTATTCCGTCAGTACTGGACAGAATATGGCTGGCCGGTAGTCAATGCCTGGATCAGCCTCGATGACTCGGTTGGGCAGTTGTCTTTACCGGATAATATCGCCCTGGAAAATGAAGGTTGGGTGGATCACCAGGCACATGGTTTTATCCACAATATCCCGATTGGACCGGGTTCGACCGAAGCATATATCCTCGGCGAACTGCAGAAACCGATTGACTTTTTCAAGGAGAACTTCCACAAAACCCCAATTGCCATTATCTGGCCGGGCGGGGGGTTCTCGCCGCGTGCTGCCGAAGTTGCCCGTCAATTGGGTTACCGCTTGGGGTTTACCACCAATCCGCGTGGACCGGTCATGTTTAACTGGGTTCCGTTGGCAGGTAAACTCGATCCGCAGCGCCCGACCTGGATCCCGGAAGGCCCGGTCAACGACCCGTTAATGGTCTTGCCGCGTTATTGGGACACAGACGCCATCCTCCATATAAACGATGTGATGCAGGTCGGACAGGAAGCCGCAGCTTACGCTGAACAGAACAAAGGGACGGAACTGGAATATTACGATATCGTCTGTGCACCGCAATACGGGCCGCTTCCGTAAGGCCGCCCCGCATTGTCCCCGCAATATTAGCCCTGCAGGGGGCAGGAGACAGGTTCACCCTGCCCAAAACAATTATGTCTTGCATCTTCTGTAAAATCATCTGCGGGATAGTCCCGCTTACAGCGGAGTAGTCCCGGTTCCGGCACGGGGCTTTGCGTTGGAATAAAACGGCGGGTTGTGCTTGCACAACCCGCCTGATTGATCATTTCCACCGGCTTACTTTCTTTTCAGCAGAATCCAGACGTACATCCCTATCCCGATTCCCGCCAGCAAGAACACCGCGCCAATGATGCCCAGCAGCGGCGAAGAATTATTCTTGGGGTTATTGGCTTCCGCCACCGTCTTGACCTGTGCACCGTAGTCAATGTAGGCGATATCACCGGGGGTGACATCCACGCTGGAGGTCAGGTTAATCGTGGGGTTGTACCCATCCGGCGCCGCCGCGCTCACGTTGTACCGTCCTACCGGCACATTCGTGAAGCACATACCCTGGTAGGCAGTCGTGTCCGGGTTGATGGTGGTGGTCAGAGTTTGCGAGTAAGATCCATCCAGGCTGGTGAGACTTATCGCTGCACCAGGAATGGCCTTCTCGGTTGTCTGGCGCAAGCTATCGCCGTTAACATCAGCGTAGACCAGTACACATACTTTGGCAGAGCCGCCCGCAACCGGTGTTGCCGTTGGCAGGGTTGCCGTCGGTATTGGAGAAGGTCCGGGAGTTGGTGAGGAGGCTGAGGGACCGCCGACGCCCAGCATTAGTCGTTGTCCCTCACGAAGAGAACAATTCGAATCCAACTGGTTGGTCAGGCTAAGGTATTCGACCGATACTCCAAACATCAGGGAAATCTGTTCGCAGGTATCTCCGCCTTTGACAATATAGATTATCCGTCCGTCCGGTCCGGGGGTCGGCGAGGGGTAAGCTGCCTGTGGTCCGCCGGGGGCAGCTTGCACCCCCGAGGATATCCAGGCGAACCCAAGGAATATCAAGAAAACGCTGGCGAGCAGAAGGGCTTTGATCCTCATGGGAATTACCTGCGAAGATTATACTCCATCGCCTGTGGCCTTGATATAATGCAACTGCAGGTTCTCCGGAAATTGCCGTCGCGACCAGACCTTCCTCTGGTTTACGGGAATTCCCCCAAAGCCTGTTGCGAATCCGAGGAGGAGAATACATGCCATTACAAATCATTGTGGGTGCACAATGGGGGGATGAGGGCAAAGGCCGCATCGTGGACTGGTTTGCTGCACAGGGAGATTTCTCTGCCCGCTTTAACGGTGGTGATAATGCCGGTCACACCGTCACGGTGGGAAGCCGGATCTTTAAATTGCATCTCATTCCATCCGGGATCATTCACCCGCAAATAGTTGCCATTCTGGGGAACGGCATGGTGATAAATCCCCGCACCTTATTCGAAGAAATGGACATTCTCCGCCAGGCTGGGGTTTCCACCTCGCCGAAGCGGCTGCGCCTTTCTTGCGCCGCCCACCTCATCACGCCCGCCCACCAGGCGCTTGACAAGGCCCTCGAAGCGGCGCGCGGCAAAGGCAACCTCGGTACCACCGGACGCGGCATCGGCCCTGCATATACAGATAAAGCCACCCGCCGCGGACTGCGCCTGGCCGATATGCTCGCTCCCGATTTCTGCGAGCGGATTGGCGACCATGTCGCCCAGGCTAACCGGACCTTGGGCATGCTAGGCGCACCTGAACTTGACCCTGCGCCGGTCTGCGAACAATACCTGGAATATGCCGGGCACCTTAAACCCCATATTGCAGACACATCCCTCGAACTCCACGTCGCACTGCAAGCCGGGAAAACGGTCCTGGCCGAAGGCGCACAGGGGACTCTGCTCGACATTGACTATGGAACTTATCCTTTTGTGACCTCTTCCAGCACCACGGCTCCCGGTGCATTGACCGGTCTCGGGCTGGGGCTGGATGCAGCCCTCGATGCCGGTGTGATCGGCGTGGTCAAAGCCTTCCAGACACGCGTCGGCTCCGGTCCTTTTCCCACTGAAGTCTTTGATGACCTGTCCCGGCGGCTGCGTGGCACAGGCAAAAATCCCTGGGATGAATATGGCACCACCACTGGCCGCCCGCGGCGCGTCGGCTGGCTGGACGGGGTGTTATTGAAGTATGCTGTTCGAATCAACGGCATTCGTGAACTTGCTGTTACCAAGCTCGATATCCTGAGCGGGTTGGAAAGCCTCCGCCTCTGTACCGCCTATATCTATGAAGGGAGACTTTTCACCGACCTGCCCTTCGGTCTGGCAGGCCTGGGTTCGTACGAGCCGGTTTACGAGGAACTGGCTGGCTGGAGGGAGGATGTCTCAGCCATACGAACATGGGAGGATTTGCCGCCCGCCGCAAAAACCTACCTTGAGCGGCTGGCAGGCTTGGCCGGTGTCCCGGTGCGGCTGGTCAGTGTGGGACCGGAGCGCGAGCAGGTTGTCAAATATGCATAACAAGAAAGAGACCGCCGAAAGGCGGTCTCAATAATTATTCAATTGTTCTTGTACTCTGTTTCTGATACCTTTTTTTGATTTCAGGCAGGAAGTATTCATTGAAGAATTTTTCCACATCGTAATCCTGCTCCCAGCCCCAGTCTTTGCGGGCCAGCGAGTCATCCACATCCTCCGGCCAGGAATCGACAATCCCCTGGCGGCGCGGATTCGGCTCGAAAGTGATCTGAGCCTCAGGAAAGGCCCTCCGCGCCCGCTGGCGGAATTCCCCGGCTGTCAGGCTGAACGCCGCAATGTTGTAGACCTGGCTGGTCAGGCTTCTGCGCGGCGCATCCATCAGCATCAGCAGGGACTTGATGGCATCCGGCATGGCCATGAACGAGATTCGCGTCCCGGAATCCACGAAGCAGGCGTAAGGTTTGCCAGCCGCCGCTGAATGCAGCATCTCGGGTCCGTAATCGCTCGTTCCCCCGCTGGGGACGGTGAAGGCGCTGACCAGCCCGGGGAAGCGAATGGCGCGAAAGTCAAGCATCGTGGGTGGGTTTGGGTCCAGGTGGCGCTGTCCGTAGAAGTGGCTGTAATACACGCCCAGTTTTTCGCAATAGAGTTTGTTGCAACCGTACATGGTGTGCGGAGCGTTCCATTCGTCTTCTTTTACGTTCCCGGCAGCCTGCTTGGTCGCCCGATCCGGGAAGCCGTAAGCGGCGATTGAACTGGGGAACAGGAACTTGACTGCCTTCTGGAGCTTTTCCGATTTATAGGCCGCCAGCATCAGCAATTGCATCGTCCCTTCCACGTTGATGCGATGGGCTTCCTCGGTTGCTACTTCAGCTTTCGAGGACAGCGAGGCTGCAAGATGGAAGATGAGGTCGAAATCATAATCATAAAAAATCTTGATCCGGTTGACCAGGTCTCCCTGAATGTGCTCTGCTGAAAGGGCCTTGATCGTCTCGGGCAAAGGTACCAGGTCGGCGGTTACGATGCGGAAGCCACGCTTTGTCAGGCTTTGGACAAGCGCCTGGCCGATCTCGCCGCATGCCCCGGTCACCAGGACGGATTTTTCGCTCATGGATTTCTCCTTCTTTTCCATTTTATGCTACAGGGTACTTCGTGAATATTCAAACCCGAATTAATATATTATTCCTTACTTTTTGGCTGCTTCGGTTCAGAGATTTATCCAAGAAGCAGTAAATTGTTGTTGGAACTCTCTGTCTGTTTAATCATTCAAAGTTCACGGTTTTATATAAAAAGCAGTAGAATGAGAAGACAAAGGTGGTTGCATCACCAACTGATTGTACAACACCTTGCATAAAAAATCTTCCGATATTCGACCGATGAAACTCACTTGTTATTACCGGGGCATACTCCTGCTCGTTTTCTTGACCGCTTGCAGCGGCCTGTTCCCCGCGCCCAACCTGACCCCCACACCCGTCTCTGCGACCGAAACGCCCACTCTCACCATAGCCTGGTTCCCGCCTACCAATACACCGGCAATCTTCCCGACCCGGACAATCCTGTCTACCCCTCAACAGCCCCCGGGTCTCACGGAATTGCTCTTCACCGATTCCTTCGACCAGGCTGATCTGTGGAGTACGTCCGTAGCCTCCTGGACAAGCGCAACGGTGACCCGCAACCGGCTGATCTTGTCCATCTCCGGGCAGGGACCTGTTTCCATCCTCAGCCTGCGCAGCCAGCCGACGCTGGAAGATTTCTACGCTGAAGCCACCGTAAAGCTCAGCCTGTGCGGCAGCAAAGACCAGTTTGGGATGATCTTCCGCGCCGCTCCCGGCGATAACCATTATCGTTTCGAAGTCCGTTGCGACGGTCAGGTGCGCCTTGAACGCCGCCTTTCCGGGTCAATTTCGCCTCTGCTCGAATGGCAGTCCAGCGGCGACGCGCCCAGCGCGGCCCCTGCCGATGTCATACTCGGTGTCTGGGCGGTGGGGAGCGAGATGCGCTTCTTCCTGAACGACCATTACCAGTTCACTGTCCGTGACCCCGTCCTGCATACCGGCACAGTCGGTTTTTTTGCCTATGCCAGTGGGACCACGCCCATCACTGCCTCCTTCTCGGACCTTACAGTGTATTCCGTCTTATACATTTCCCCCACTCCTTCGCTCACGCCGCCCCGGACTTCGACCCTGACGCATGCGCCATAGTGCGGTTGTTTTTCCAATAGGTCTCAGCCCCCAAAGAGAGGAAGAAGGCGACTTGAAAATAGTAAATCATTTTATTTGTGTGTCTTGGTAATAGATCTCCCGTATAATATTCCCATGTCCACCAATAAACTCAACGATCTCGACCCCAAGAACTGGCTCAAGTTCCAGAAATCCTGGTTCATCCACAACCCCCCGCCGCGTAAAAAAGACGTGCTGGTCCATCCAGCTAAGTTTCCGGAGACGATGGCTAAGGAATTCATCGAATTCTTTACCAAGCGCGGCGCAACCGTGCTGGACCCGATGGCCGGTACTGGTTCGACGCTTGTTGCCGCTCTGCGGGCGGGACGGCACTCCTACGGGATCGAGTTGAACCCAAAATATGCCGGGATCGCCCGGCAAATCATTTCCAGCGAACGCCTCACGCTGGGGGCTTCCGTCGAAGGCGTAATTTCAAAGGTTATCACCGGCGATGCACTTCTCGCTAATGACTACCAACTTCCAACTTTCGACTATGTCTTGACCTCTCCTCCCTACTGGGACATGCTCCATGCCAAAGGCGCAAAGGCTCAGAAGAACCGCCGCACTTCAACGGATTTGGATGTTTTTTATTCAGATGACCCGAACGATATCGGCAACCTGCACGATTACGAGGAATTCCTGGCAAAGTTGGTCGCCATCTACGCCGGGTTGAAGGCATTACTAAAAGACAAAGCCTATCTCACCATCATCATCAAGAACGTGAAAAAAGGCGGCAAGATCTACCCTCTGGCCTGGGACTTGGGACGCGAACTCGGCAAGGTCTACACCCTCAAAGACGAAAAAATCTGGCTGCAGGACAACCAGCGCCTCGCCCCCTACGGCCTTGGCTCCGCCTGGGTAAGCAATACCTTCCACCACTATTGTCTGCAGTTCCGCAACGAGTAGGGGGGCGATCCCCCCGCACATAAACGGATCACTCTGCCCCAACTGGCGTCCCACAGCCCAAACATGGGTCAAACCGCCAAATAAGAGACACCGCGTTCTTAAAAAATATGCTTAAATCAACCGACCTGCTCCGCCTCCCCTACACATCCGACCTGACTGAGGGCGGCATCGCCTATGCCTGCCGTTCATTGGCCTGCACTTATAACCGCATGGGCCGTTCCCCGGTCGACAGCCTGCGGCGTATCGTTGGCGGGGTTGCTGCTGAACTGGCTTTCCGGCGTTCGCTTTCCGAGCAGGGAATACCATTTAAAGTGCTGGGAGCCACGCCCTTTATCCACCCGGACCAGTACAACGTCTCGCTGGGCGGGCATCGTTGTCATCTTAAAAGCTTCCTCATCACCCGCCAACCGCAGATCGCCCTCATCCGGCAAGACCCGGCGCGCCTGTTCCAGGCTCCCGCCCTCCTCCCGCTTGACCAGTTCGCCGCCGAAGGCCACAAACCGGATGACCTGTACCTGTTTGCTTTCTTGCTGGGAATGGTTGCGGCTGCCCGGGAAGATGTGGATAAAGCCACAGCTGCTGGTCAACCAACCTGCCTGATCCACCCGCTGCCAGACGAGTGGGCGCATCCGGTGGACTGGCTGCCACTTGAAAAGCTGGCACTAAAAAGCGAATGCGGATCTCCCATTACCGTGGAAATCGGTGGACAGAACGCCGGGCGGGAGTTCGTCACTGCCACGCTGGACCTCCTGCCTAAAGAACGCGTGTCGGTGGAGCAGAGTTTCACCAGCCTGGCCTACATTCACGCTGCCCGCAGGCCCGAGGCCCGGATAGGCCTGCACAGTCCGGTGCGCGGGAATGCGTACATCGTCTCGGCCCACGAGTGGGGCAATATCTGGATTTGCGGGATGGACATTTTTCTCGCCGGCTGGATCACCCATGAAGAGTACCGGCGCAAAGCGAAAGTGCTGAATGCTGGGATGCGCACTTTACAATATGACCGGACGCATGAGAAGAACTTGCTTGTCTTAATGGCAGAGTTGAAACCGCTGACGCCACTGTTGGAACGCGTCCGTGTCTGGTCGGCGAACTCCATAAAATCGTAAATGTTATGTAAATTGACGCCCCCAGCTTCCTGTGGTATCATCTCGTCACAACCAAATAGCCCCCAACGGCACTCTTATCCAGAGAGGTGGAGGGACCGGCCCTGTGAAACCTCGACAACCACCGCGCAAACGGATGGTGCCAATTCCGACAGACGTTCTGGAAGATGAGAGGGCAGCCGAGCGCCCCGCGCAATTGCCCTTTCGCTTGAAGGGGCAATTTCATTTTTACAGGAGAACCACAATTCATGACCACCACTTTTATGTCTTCCCCTAAACTATTGTTTACTTCTGAGTCGGTCACCGAAGGACATCCCGATAAACTGTGCGACCAGATCGCTGATTCCGTCCTGGATGCTTGCTTCGAGCAGGACCCGCAGAGCCGCGTAGCCTGCGAAGTGGCCACCAAGACCGGCTTCGTAATGCTGCTGGGCGAGATTACCACCCATGCCTTTGTCAACTTTGACGAACTCGTTCGCAAGGTAGTCGTCGAAATCGGCTACGACCGCGCCAAAAAGGGCTTCGATGGAAATACCTGCGGCGTCCTTTCAGCCATATCCAGCCAGAGCCCGGATATTGACCTGGGTGTCAGCAAATCTATGGAGGCCAAGGATGGCGACAAAGACAAGATTGACCTGATCGGCGCCGGTGACCAGGGCATGATGTTCGGCTATGCCTGCAACGAGACCGCCCAACTGATGCCCATGCCCATCTACCTGGCTCATAAATTGACCCGCAAGCTGGCTGAAGTGCGCAGGGCAGGCACGCTTCCCTGGCTGTACCCGGACGGCAAGTCCCAGGTGACCATTGAATATGCCTACGGCAAGCCGAAGCGCATCGATACCGTGCTGGTCTCGGCGCAGCATTCCTCGGATGTCTCGCACGCCGACATTGAAGAAGGCCTTATGGAGCACGTCATCATGCCGTCCATGCCAGACGAGATGGTGGACAAGAACCTGAAGATTTTTGTTAATCCCACCGGGCGTTTCGTCATCGGCGGCCCCATGGGTGACGCCGGCGTCACCGGGCGCAAGATCATCGTGGACACATACGGCGGCATGGGGCGTCATGGCGGTGGATCGTTCTCGGGCAAGGACCCCACCAAGGTGGACCGCTCTGCAGCCTACGCCGCCCGCTGGGCAGCCAAAAATGTGGTCGCCGCTGGGCTGGCCGACCGGATCGAGATCCAGGTGGCCTATGCCATAGGCGTGGCGCATCCGCTTTCGGTCAACGTCGAAACCTTCGGGACCGGGAAAATTGCCGATGAAAAGATCAGCAAACTCATCCTCGAATACTTCGACCTGCGCCCCGGCGCCATCATTCGTAACCTGGACCTGCGCCGTCCCATCTACCGCAAGACAGCCGCCTATGGTCACTTCGGCCGCGACGACGTCCAGTTCCCCTGGGAAAATACGGACAAGGCCGCCGCCCTCAAGAAAGCTTCCGGATTATGAAACAAGAAAGCTTCCCGCAGGTTCCTGCGGGAAGCTTTCTTGTCATTTAGGTAGTCTATTGTGCGCTAGAAACCCTGGTAGACAAACGGCGCGCTGGTCTCGCCGAACGAAAGCAGCAGGATCGTCAGTACCACTATCGCCAGGAATAGGCCCTTTGCCCAGGCAGGCCAGTCCATGAAAAAAGTTTCACTCTTCCACCGGTGCTGGTTCCAATCCAGCCAGAGAGCTGGTATGAGCATGAGAAACACGCGCATATCGGGGATTCCAAACTCCCTCCAGGATGACACTTCCCTGGTCCCGGTAATGACCGCCTGGACGAGCCAAAGCCGTGGCATCCTCCAGGCATCAAGCGACAACATTCTCACCAGGTATTGCCACCCTGTCGCCAGGTTCATGCGGAAGGGAATCCACGCCATCGCAGCCAATCCGAAGACCACCAATGCCGAGACAACCTGTCGCCATTTTGGCCACTCATCCGGCAGGCGTCGGGGACCCCGCAGCATGGTGAGCCGCTCGAAGATAAGGTAAAGGCCGTGCAGTCCGCCCCAGACGAGAAATCCCCACCCCAGACCATGCCACATCCCGCTGACCAGCATGGTCACGATGGGTGGTACCACCAGGTGGACAATATTTTCCCGGTTGGGGATTTTTTTCTTCAGGGCCCGTGAGACCGGGAAAAAAATGTAATCCCTCAGCCAATGCGACAGGCTGACATGCCACCGGTCCCAAAACTCGGTGAAACTCCTGGAAAAATAGGGCAGTTTAAAGTTGTTGGTCAGTTCGATGCCAAAAAAGCCACTCACCCCGCGCACGATGCTCGTGTAACCGGCAAAATCATTATAAATGACAAATGTGTAGGCCAGCAGGTACACCGCTAGTTCTTGTCCCACGAACGATTCGGGATGCAGGAAAATATCCGCCGGGATGATGCTGAGGAGTGTATCCGCCAGGATGAGTTTACGCACCAGGCCGGTAACAATCAGCCAGGTGTTACGCTCCACCGCGGCCGCATCGAGGGGGACAGGCTGCTTGAACTTTGGCAGGATCATGCGTGCCCGTTCCACAGGTCCTGAAAGCAGTTTCGGAAAATAGACGACATATAGGGCGAAATCTAACCAGTGTGGCTCGGGCTTGAGGATTTTGTTGTGAATGTCCACCAGGTAGGAGATCATCTGCACGGTGATGAACGACAGACCGACCGGAACCAACAATTTCAACCCGCCTTCCCCGGTCTGGACTCCCATCCGTTCCAGCA
Organism: Anaerolineae bacterium; assembly: GCA_041489005.1. GTDB lineage: Bacteria > Chloroflexota > Anaerolineae > Anaerolineales > Villigracilaceae > UBA877. The sequence goes on along the minus strand of JBGPQK010000023.1, from coordinate 21,472 downwards.
GACTGGTCAGGGCAGGGACATAGAATCCGTTGTATTTGAGTGCCACGAGCACTGCGACGTTGAACCCGATGCCAGTCCACAATAAGAATCTGCGTCTGTTCGTCGCAACTCCGAGCCATCGGCCTAGGAAAAAGTTGACCGTCGCCACCACCAGAAGGACGGCAGCCAGGTCCCAGGCCCAGGTGAGCAGAAATCCGATCGAAGCCGCGAACAGCCAGCTGGTCCGATAAGGCGGAGGCAGGTTCCTGTAGACCAGGATGGCAACGACACAGAAGACAGCAAAGGCGAGTGAAGTGATGCTCATTTCGAGCTGCCTATATTCAAGTGGACGAAGTCTGAGTTTTGCTGGTCTGCCAGGATGGATAACTGCTGGCCCAGGCATTTGCTGAAGATGGGCGCACCTATGTAATTCAAATGCCATCGGTTGGAACGCCCTTCCAACGGAATATCGTTGCAGGTTTCAGCAGGCAGGAATGAGCCTCCGTTGGCTTTGACGAACCCGGAAAGTGTCTGCTGGAATTGCTTGTGCACGGCCTCTCCCCCTACGAAAACATAGAATGTCGGATAGACCGGCATTTCCACGACCAGAATTGTGGGTCCCCCATTTTGGCGGAGATCGAGAATGCTCTTCAGGTTGTTCAACCGCCTCGGGTCGATCTGGAAATTCTGGTAAGCCGCGAAGTTTTCGGCATCGTCCGGGTTGTTGGGATCCGGGATGGCGTCAATGTTCTGGCCGATTTTGTTGTCGTGTTCGTAGCCGCTGGCGGTTGTATCCTTGCTTCTTTTCAGGTGGTGGGGCTGCGTGTCCAGAAAATCAGCGCGCATCCAATTCCGGTAGGGCAGGTAATGCTGGAGAGCAGCGGAGTGGTCGATAAGCCAGCCGGTCATATTGAAATCGCCGTGTTCATATCGCAGCCAGGAGTCAGCCAGGAAGGGCGTCTCAGCCTCCAGACCGCTACCGGCAACGAATTCCCGCATCTCGGTGACGTAAATCAGCAGGGCGGGGTGATAGCGTTCCACTAGAATCCCAGCGTTGATGGAGTTAGGCGCGACCGTCAGGCCTTCGACGCCAAAGTTGAAGATGCGCAGTTTGACGCCCGTCTGTTCGAAGAACGCCTCCACCATTACATCCGGGTCAATGCCGGTGTTGACCAGCGAACTTCCCAGGATGATGACGTCCACGCCCCCGTTTTGTTTTACATAATCCTCTAGGCGGAACCACTTGATTTCAAACTGATAATCGTGGTTGCCGACCGAGCGATAGGACGATATCTTTTCGACCCACGAAGTGCGAGCAACACATTCGCAGCATATGGCGATAATGATAAAAAAAAAGAAAAAAGAAAGGATGACGGTTAAAGCGGATTTTGTATGCTGGGGGACTCTTGCCATATGTAGAATCGCCTAAGTAGGGAAATGTAACTTAGCCCAAAGGACTGGCAAGGCGATTATACCTTACGCAAGAAATCTATTCATTCTTTTTCCACTCTCACCCACCCTGTTAGCACCCAGGGCATCATTGCAAAGAATCCGATCAGCGCCAGCTCGCCCGCATTCGAGACCAGCGAGACGATTACGATTCCCAGTGCTGTGACCATGTAACTCAGCACCGCCAGCCGGTCGAACTTTGCTTCGGGGGTTTTGGTTGATTTGCCTGAAATCAGCATATAGAGGGCGAAGGTGGTAAAAACGGTCAGCCACCAACCCCAGAAGTTCAGCAAGGGGATGCCGTGGTAAGCTCCGTTCGATTTGCTTGGCAAATCGTCCCACACCCAGTGCCCGCTGGCCACCATGATCGGGTCCATCACCAGGTCCCAGGCAGTCATAGCCAGTCCACCCAAGGCTGCAACGCTGAGAATCCGCTGCCAGCGTTTCCAGTCTGCTGGGATGAGCCAGTCGGCGATAACGAACGAGGGGTAGCTCACCATGAACCAGGCTACCGGGATGAGATAGGGAACCAGGCCGAGAAACAGCGGGCCGAGTTTATTTGTGTAATGGTACGGGCCATAGACCAACCCGGTCGCCACCCCCACGCTCTCGAACAGCAGGCTGATACCGAACACCAGTGCCAGCAGGCACAGGGCACGCCTCCAGCTTTCGCGTTGACCGGCGTGCAGCAACGCGAAGCTGAATCCAGCCAGGGTTGAAACAGGGGTGATAAAGCGTGAGGGAGCCACGCCGGCGGCGATGCTGACGATGGGGTAGATGGTCAGAAGCACGTAAAGTACAAGCCAAGCAATGGTGGTGCGACGTAAGGTCATGGCGGATTTCTCCTCACGATTGATTTTACTCTATCATCACTGTGGCAGTTTCGGTGCCGCGAAATCGTACCCGCCGATATCATCCCCGTTGGGGAAGGTCCCCGAACATCCTCCCGGCGCATTTCCGGGAGGGGGCAGGGTAGGCGTCGAAGGAGGAACCGGTGGGTCAAGGGCTGCGGATAACCAGGTTTGCACAGGGTACTGCATAAATAGCAATGGATTTTGTAAAAGCTCTGCAACCCATAACGCAGGCTCTGGATTCGGAACGTGACGGTCAGGTTGGGGTTCAGATTCAAGGAGAGGACTGCCCTATTTCCAGATGAATTGGATGGGTGTATACTCTCCCAAGCTAATCTTGCAGGAGGTTCCTCTTATGAAACGAGCAGTGAGTATCAGTATCGGCTCGTCCAAGCGCGACAAGGCGGTCACTGTCAAGTTGCTGGGCGAGGAAATAAGCATCGAGCGCATCGGCACCGACGGCGATATGGAAGCCGCCGCGCTCAAATATAAGGAACTCGACGGGAAAGTGGACGCCTTTGGCGTCGGCGGTGCCGACCTGGGTCTGATGGTGGATGATAAATGGTATCGGCTCTTTTCGGTTGAGAAGATGGTGCGTTTTATCAAACAGACGCCCGTGGTGGATGGTACCGGTTTGAAGAATACTTTGGAAACAAAGGCCGCACCTTTCGTGGAAGCCAAGCTCGGCGATTACATTCTGAAGAATGGCGGCAAGAAAGCCTTCGTCATGACTGGTGCTGACCGCTGGGGCTTGGCGCACGGATTTGCACAGGTAGGATATGAATGTGTTTTCGGGGATTTAATGTTTTCGCTGGGCATACCGATCGCTCTTCACACCGAGAAGCAACTCAAGTCTTTGGCGGCGGTCTTAATGCCCGTGGCGGGACGTCTGCCGTTCGAATGGGTCTATCCGACCGGCGAGAAACAGGAAGAACGCAAGCCGAAGTATCCGAAGTGGTTTGAGTGGGGTACTGTGATCGCAGGCGATTGCCATTATATCAAACGCTATATGCCGGATAATATGAAAGGCAAGGTGGTGGTGACCAATACCACCACTCCGCAGGATGTGGAATTGTTCCGCAAATGTGGCGTGAAAACCTTGGTTACCACGACGCCGGTGATGGACGGGCGTTCGTTCGGCACGAATATGATGGAGGCTGCGCTGATCGCTGTATCGGGCAAGGGCCGCGCCCTGACCCACGCCGAGTACGAGGAAATGCTGGCGAAACTTGGCTTCGAACCATCTTTGCAGGAACTTAATTAATTCTTCCCCTCACCCCATCAACTCTTCCTTGGTTGCATGCGGGACGCTTCACGAGGAGAGGAATGCAGAGGTGAGAGAGAAATAAGAGGAGATATCTTATGGATGCAATTGTGACTGCGGGCGGGGTTCCGCTCCCGGAAGAGCCATTGTACGATGCCACCCAGGGTCATCCTAAAGCACTGGTCGACGTTGCCGGCAAGCCGATGGTCCAGTGGGTGCTCGACGCCTTGACCGAAGCTGGAAGCATTGATAACGTAATCATCGTCGGCTTGACCGACAAATGTGGTCTGGAATGTGGAAAGAAGATGTTTTTTGTCTCCAACCAGGGCAAGATGGTGGAAAACCTGCAAGCCGGTGCTAAAAAGGTGCTGGAGATTAACAAGAAGACCGATCATGTGCTTATCGTCTCATCGGATATCCCGGCCATCAACGGTGAGATGGTGGACTGGGTGGTGAAGACTGCCATGGAGACGAAGTTGGACGTATATTACAACGTGATCCAGCGCGAAGTGATGGAGAAACGCTTCCCCGGCTCGAAGCGGACTTGGACGCGTTTCAAGGAGATGGAGGTCTGCGGCGGCGATATGAATGTTGCACGAGTTAAAACCATCGTCGCTGAGGATACCAATCTGTGGGAGAAGATCACCAATTCCCGCAAGAGTCCGCTCAAGCAAGCCGCGCTGATCGGTTTCGATACGGCTTTCCTGCTCCTGACTGGAAAGTTAACCCTCCCGAAGGCGGAAAAGAACATCACGAACCGCCTGAACATCACCGGTAAAGTCATTGTCTGCCCTTATGCCGAAGTGGGAATGGATGTGGATAAGCCGCACCAGCTCGAAATCATGCGCGCCGACTTGAAGAAGCGTCTCAAGAAAGCTGCTAAAACTGCAGCGGTCTCCTCACAGAAGATTAAGAAGTGACCTTCAATAAGTTATTGGAACTGGACGCTCGTCTGTCCGCACGGATGCGGGTGGCCGAGCGTCCGGGTCTAATCCGGACCTTGGCGGTTGTCCTTGCACATTCGGGCGATTCGTGGTTTTGGTGGGCCGGCCTGGGTTTGCTCTGGTGGTTGGGCAATTCGTTCTGGAGTCCGTGGGCGCGGTCGGTACTGCTGTCCATTATTGTCCTGGCAGTCCTGGTGCTGGCGGTCAAGTTCACCATCCGTCGTCGAAGGCCGGAGGGTGAGTGGGGCAGCCTGTACCGCAAAACCGACCCGCACTCCTTCCCATCCGGGCATGCGGCGCGTGTGGTCCTGATAGCCATCCTTGCTCTCGGATTGGGTCCATGGTGGCTGGCGCTTGTCATCTGTATTTGGGCGCCGCTGGTGGCACTTGCCCGCGTGGCAATGGGTGTCCATTACCTTTCCGACATTGTCGCGGGTTTTGGTTTGGGAGCAGTGGCAGGGGTCGTCGCACTCCAAATTTTGTCTCGATGATCTGGTTTGCTTGAAAACCCTTTGGAAATCCGGCGGGATAAAATCCCGCCGGAGTGTTTTTCTCTACCGGTCGGCTTTCATGGCGGTCTTAAAGAATTCCAGCACATCCACAGGTGTTGGGTTGACGCCGTAGGCCATCGCCAGGTAAAAAGCCGTGTAATCCCCAAAGTGCAATGTTGTCCAAATGTGAGCCAGCGGCGACTCCCCCTGCGCATCGTAAACGTCAGTGTACAGGCCGTCAGCCAAGAACTCCTGCCGGGTTCGTTCGATGCGCAGGTGATTGCGCGGGTGGTCAGACGGAGCACGCAGGAATACTGTCGCTGTGTGGGATAGGAAATCTGCCGGGTTGATCAGACCAGCTAGCGCGTTGTGGTCCGCTTCGGGCAAGACTTCAAAACCAGCCCCCGCTTTGGCGAGCTCGTTGATCTGCGTCTTCCACCGTCGTGCTACCGGGGCCAGGCAGCCTGAACCGTAGACGTTCACCCACCGTCCGACGAGTTGTCCTGCCCTTCGTTTTGCTGGGTTCTGCGTCATCCTAATATTAGCGCGTAAAGTTTCCTGCTGCCTTTTCATCGCTGCCACGGCTCCTGCTAACTCTTTCCCTGGGTCGGAGCCTGCGTTGAGCGAAGTCGAGGAAATTAATCCCAACCGGGCGAAGAGTGCTAGCAGCAACCCGAAAGAAAAACCGACTGCGGTGCGCGGCTGCCCCCTGTGTTCGAATTTCCAGAGCGGAATTTTCACTTGCTCGGCACGCTCGGCCAGTTTGCCCCCCGTGGTGACTGCTATCAGTTGGCACTTGTTGTGGAGAGCGGCGTAGAATGCCTCAATGGTCTCTTCGGTGTTTCCGGAGTGCGAAGAGGCAATCACTAGTGTCTCCGGTCCGTGTGCCCAGCCCGGCAGACCATAATCACGGTAAACGAACACTGGGACGGGGCAGGATGGAGCGATATAGGCTGCCAGCAGATCCGCACCGATGGCCGAGCCGCCCATTCCGGAAATGATTACTTGATGGATACCCATTCTTTCTGGCAACGGCTGGGTCTGTCCTAGATTCCAGGATTTTTCCAATTGCGCCGGGAGATTATCGATCTCAGCCAGCATGTTTTGGGGATCGAGTTTCTTAAGAGCGTTCAAGTCGTCGAGATTCATGGTTTACCTTTTTTGAAAACTGGTTGCCAGTTTGTAGATTTCCCGCCGCTCCCATCCGGATTCTTCAGCCACCCGCTTCGCCAGTGTGGACGGTGACTCGCCCAAATTCAAGCCGATCTTGATGGCGACCCCCACCTTGTCTTCCGTCCATTCTTGTTTTTTGCTTTTCGTTTTTCCTGCTATCACCAGCGTGAACTCGCCGCGCGGTTCAATCTGTGTGAAATACTCGATCGCTGCTGAGATGGTCCCGCGCCAGATCGCCTCGTGGACCTTGGTCAGTTCGCGGGCAACGGCGATTTGCCGGTCACCGAGCGAGAATTTCAGGTCTTTCAACGCAGCCAGCAGGCGGTGCGGTGATTCGAGGAAAAGCAGCGTGTAGGGCAGGTGTTCAACCTGCTGCAAACGTGCCCGCCGCTCAGACGATTTGCGCGCCAGGTAACCGAGATACAAGAACGAGTTGGTGGGGAGGCCCGAAGAGGCTAACGCCGCTAGTGGCGCGGATGGACCGGGGATGGAACAAATGCTGTGCCCCGTGGAAAGTGCGGCCCTCACCAGTTCGTAGCCGGGGTCATTGATGGCCGGTGTCCCGGCATCCGAAACCAGCGCCACGTCGCCTTCGGTCAGTGCGGACAGGATGCTCTCCAGCTTGGTCAGCTTGTTGTGTTCGAAGTAGCTGGTCAGGGGAGTGTGCAGGTCGAAGTGGGTGAGCAGCTTGCGCGTCACCCGCGTGTCTTCGGCGGCAATGAGAAGGGCTTCGCGTAAGATCCGCACGGCCCGCGGGCTCATGTCCTCCAGATTGCCGATTGGGGTGGCGACCAGATAGAGTATGCCCACGGTTATATTAAACCACAGATGCACGGGAAAGGAAACAGACAACCGCTCCTTCCTGACATTCAAGACCTTTGAGAGCGTGAGTAGGTTGGGAAACGGATGGTGTATACTCTCCCAACCGCTGGTCGGGAAAGGCGAAGATGAAAATTATTAAATTACTTCTAATTGGGATTGCACCATTGATCCTGATGCGGTACGGATGGGTTCTCGGACAACGCCACCAATCCGGGTATGATGTTGCAGGTATTTTTCTGTTTCTGGCCGGAGTGGTCGGGCTCATCCTGGCATTCATTATCCATGGATTCACCAAGAAGTTTTCCTGGCACAACCGGTGGTTCGCGAACATCATGACGGGCGTCTTGGGTTGTGGGTTCGTATTTGCCCTGATTTTTATCTATGCCAGGTGGCACGGTTAAGGCAATCTTTGCTCCCTGAATTCCTAGGCATTCCTCGTATTACAACGTAAAACGCTCGCCTTATTGGCGCCTCAACAACTTTTGGGCAGATAGGCGGGAGGGATGAGGCACGGAGCAGGCAGAAGTTCAGTAGAGAATTGCCGTGGAAAATAAAACCGTCTGGGGACAAGAAGGGAATTTCTCGATTGGAAGGAGATGTTGGTTGTTTTGCTTGAAAAGACTATACTTCGGAGTATATGAAACATTTCTTATTTATCTTGCTTGTGATTTTCATAAGTTTGGCAACAGCTACTTGCAGCCCGGGAAAATTGTTTGGACCCACATTCACCCCTACCCCTGCCATCACTTTCACCCCCGGGATCGGTATCGGCTCTACCTTGGAACGCCTGGCGGACGGGATGATCATGCTCTACGTCCCGGCCGGCGCGTTCGAGATGGGCAGCACCCGAGACATGCGCCTGTACGCCAAGCAGCTGTGCGAGCAATACAGCGGAGACCTGGCCTTCGGTACCTGCAGCCTGACCTCCTTCGCGAACGAGTCACCGGCCCACACCGTCGCGCTGAAGGCGTTCTGGATCGACCGCACAGAAGTGACCAATGAACAGTACCGGCAGTGCGTCGAAGCCGGGGCCTGCACCCCGCCCGTGGACCTTTCATCCTATACGCGGGCGGATTACTTCGATGACACGGCCTTCGACGAATATCCGGTCATCTGGGTGGACTGGCACATGGTCGCAGCCTACTGTGATTGGGCCGGCGTGCGCCTGCCGGTCGAGGCGGAGTGGGAGTACGCCGCGCGAGGACCCGACAGTCTGATCTTCCCATGGGGGGACGAGTTCGAACCGGCGCGTCTGAACTACTGTGATGTGGGCTGCGACGGCATTTCCGACCCGGATTTCAACGACGGATTCCCGGACACGGCCCCGGTGGGCAGCTTCCCGCAGGGAGTCAGCTGGATCGGCGCATTGGACATGGCTGGCAACGTGCGTGAATGGGTGAAAGACTTGTACGGGTTTTACAAGCCCGGACAGGCGGAGGATCCGCGCGGCCCGCAGACAGGCGAGTCCAGGATTCCGCGCGGCGGCTCATGGTATGACCGCCCGGACGACACGCGTAGCGCCAACCGCGGCGAGGAGACGCCCGATTACAACCGTCACAATCTGGGATTTCGCTGCGTGCTGGGCGGTGGGCGATAGATTTCCAGGTGACCAAAAGCGGTCGCGGTTTACAATGAAGCCGGCTACTCGCTGCGCTCGCCGGGGTCAAGTTAGCACTTGCGTTTGAAGGGGTTCAACTACTCGGCCAGGTTCTCCTGCAGCAGAGGCCCCTCCGCCAATGGGATTGTGCAACAAGCCAGGGGGATAAAACTCAACTCAGATTGAGTTGAGCCAATCCAAAAGTTCAGCAGCAGTACCGGATCCAAAGACACCTTTTCTCTTGTTATTTATAATCCTGCATTATCCACCAGACCAGCTCGTCGATTCGCTCACAGTGACAGGGACATGGATAGCAGTTATTCGCCCAGATAGTCGTGCAAATTGCGGCGGATGGACGGGTGACGCAGGCGGTTCAAAGCTTGGGCCTCAATCTGGCGGACGCGTTCACGTGTCACGCCCATCTTGCGCCCAACTTGTTCCAGCGTGTAAGCCTGCCCATCGAACAATCCGTAGCGAAGTTGCAGGATGCGCACTTCGCGAGGTGACAATCCGTTCAAGACTTCGCGCAAATTCTCACGCAGTAGATTATTTGTCGCAGTTTCATCGGGCGGAGCGACTTCGTCATCTTCGATAAAGTCGCTTAGCACCGAATCTTCTTCAGCATTGGTCGGCGTTTCCAACGAGAGCGGCCAGCGCGCAACCCGGATTATGTTCTCGACTTTTTGGGGTGACACTTCCAGCGCTTCGGCCATTTCCTCGACGGTTGGTTCGCGGCCCAGGGCCTGAGTCAACTTGTACTGGACGCGAAAGAGCTTATTGATCAGTTCACCCATGTGAACCGGAACACGAATGGTACGTCCCTGGTCAGCAATGGCGCGTGTCACGGCCTGGCGGATCCACCACGTGGCATAGGTGCCGAATTTGTAGCCACGGTGGTAGTCGAACTTCTTGGTGGCACGCATGAGACCGATATTGCCTTCCTGGATCAGGTCAAGGAATGGTACGCCACGCCCCATATATTTTTTGGCGACACTGATCACCAGGCGAGAGTTGGCCGTAATTAGGTGCTCGCGGGCAGACCAACCGTCTTCGATAAATTTACGCAATTCGATCCGGCGGCGTGAGCTGACTTTGCCGCGCGCCAGTTCTTCACGAGCCGTCCATCCGTGCTCGATGCGCTGGGCGAGTTCGACTTCTTCTGTTGCTGTCAGCAACGGGACGCGGCTGACCTCTTTAAGGTACAGCCCGATGGTATCGTAGGAATCAATATTGGCGAGATAATCATCCAGCAAAAGTTTTGGCTCAGGCCCGGCCTCGGTTTCTTCCACAGCAACTAATTCATTCTCTGGAGGTTCACTGGCGGGGGTGTTTTCAATGAATGCAACTCCCGCGCTCAAGAGTGCCGAAAAAGCCTCATCCAATTGCTCGATATCCTTTTCGGCTTCAGGGAAGAAATGCAGGATGTCGTCAAAGGTGACGTATTTCTTTTGCCGCCCCAACTCGATCAGCAGGGCGATGGGTGAATATTCTTCTTCCACCTCAACCAGTAAACGGTTCTCCATTTTGTTTCCTGACTAAATCAATTTTCCTAAGAATATTCTATCTGGCCACCTGAATGACCAGTTTGCCACAGTCATTGAAACCCGTGTTTATTAGCACGCGCAAGTCGGGAATCACCTGTGGGGTGGTAAAGATATCTCCCGAAATGCTTACGGTTGCTCCGTTACCTGAATTTTCCTCTCGCCATTCTAGCCCAATATCTTTCCCCAATTAAGAGTTTCCCGAAGAACACCCTTGACGGATTGTAATCTTATCATATGATTCGATCATAATATTCAAATTAAACAAGATATTCATATTTTTCAAACAGAGTGTTACTCCTTACCAAAGAATTCACTGCATGCAAGATTCGCTCCGCAATTTCAAAGCTGAATTCTTCAAGGCTTTTTCTCACTCTGCAAGGATCAAAACCTTAGAACTGATCCGGGCAGGTGAGTTGAGCGTTACTGACCTGCATGACCCGCTTGGGAATTGAATCTTCCAGTATATCCAAGCAACTGTCCGTCTTGCCTCATAAAAATATTGTTGAGAGCCGCAAAGCTGGGACGACCGTTTAGTATCACAAGGATAGCTGCAATCCAAGATGTCTCACGTTGTTTCTGGTATTGCTGCACATGTTGTGGGGAGCGATATATTTACCCTTGCTCCAACGCTGATATCCTTTGAGCCAATTGCTTATTTTCGTCAAGTAATCGATAGTACTCCATGCTAGCCTGGGTCATTGCTAGATCTGTCCAGGGATCTTGATTATTCTTGTTCATTTGGGTATCCTTTCATGAAAAAAACATGGCGGGCAAGGATGAGTTGACTCAAACAGCCTGCTCGTCATGTGGAATATGGGTCATTCGATTTTCTTATAACCGGGTTATTTCCTCACTAGACCTCCTTTATCCAATCCACGCCTCAGACGCAGGATCAACTTGGATTCCAGGGCAGATAGAGATCGAGTTGACTGAGGTGGGAGTCTATTCTGCAGGAATAAACAACCAGTACGGCTATCCTTGTGCGGGGACGATTAGTAGACTCAATCAATACGGGGTGCTGGTATTAAGTACAGATGTATACGGGAGTATCATTGTCACTGTATCACAGGTTGGATACCGAATTACTGATTCTGCCGGATGAACTTCCCCCGAAAAAAAAGAGAGTAAGTGAAGGAGAATCTATAATAGGAAACGGAGGAAGGCAGGATGACAGAGCGCAGGCACTACAACAAGGAATTCAAACTGGAAGCCATCCGGATTCACGAGAATGGCGAACGCTCGCAGACCGAGATCGAGCACGAATTGGGGATCACCAAAGGGCTGCTGGGAAAGTGGAAGGAAGCGTTAGAGCGGCAGCCGGGACAAACCCATCGAGCGTAACCGCCCTCCGGGTCACGGCAGAGCATCATGCGCTGAACGATGTCTCGGACGTAAGCTTGCTGATCGAAGGGGGCTTCGTCGGCCAGGCGTAGATCGCAGTAGCGCTCCCAGTGGTTGAGGAATATCTTGCGAAAGCGGGCATGACCGGTTGGGTGGCCGAAAGGATGCTAGGAGGGGAGAGTCTGATTCTGAAAGAGGAATGGGTTTTCGATGAGGGAGGTTTCGGGCTGTTGCGCGACGGGCATTTAAGTGTGACAATTGCCAGGGTAGCGGCAGGGAAGTCCATATATCGGTTAGGATCGTACTACGGGTAGCAAATGGTTGGTTGGTGACGAGTCTGGTTCGGCGGGGCATATCGCACGTACGCCGCCTCCGTCCACCGCTGGATCGGTCACATCCGGCGCCCCGGGTGACAGTGGAAGTTGTCCGGATCTGGATAGCTGCCTGCAAAAGCAAGCCTCCCGCGCACCCCACCAGCTCCACCAATTATTGAGAAGATACAAAGGATAAGAAGCAGCCGAAAAAAAAGCCGTTGACCTTGGGGATGTCCAAAAGACATTATTCCTGCCCCTGTGGGGGCGGGCGGTTGAGTCCGGGAAAGCCCATCCCATGCTCGTGGACAAGACCGCGCTGGCGATCGTCCAGGCAGTGCAGGTTGACTTTGCCAGCATCGCGAAAAACATCAGTGAAATGAGCCAGGTTGCCTGGGTCTGACTTCCTGGATATCCCCTGATTGACCTCCCCTAAGGCCCGCTGGTGGCTGTCTCTGTGGGCGTTTCGGTCGGGGTCAGGGTCCAGGTGGGCGTTTCCGAGGCGGTCGCCGTGAGAGTGGGGGTGGCGGTAACGCTAGCGGTGGGGCTGATGGTGGGCGTCAGCGTGTCGGTGGGGGTGGCTGAAGCGGTCGGGGTCAGCGTGGATGTGCCGGTCAGTGTGAGCGTGGCGGTCCCGCTGGGGGTGCCGGTGCGGGTCGCGGTCACCGTGGCGGACGGGGTGGCGGTTGGAGTGATGGTAAATGTGCCTGTGCGTGTAGGTGTCGCTGTAATGGTGGGCGTGCGCGAGGCGGTGGGGGTGCGGGTCCGCGTGGCGGTGACGGTGGCAGTACGGGTGGGGGTGTTCGCGGGGGTCGGGATGTAGTCAAACATCCAGGTATTCCGGGTATAGTCGCGCCTCAGTGTGTATGGATAGGTGTCGCTGGTGACCTGCCCGTTGTTGTATTCAATCTGCAGGGTGGCATAGACCGCGCACAGGTCGCCCTGGCAGGTATAGAAGGCGGCTTTCACGGTGACCTGTTTGACTGAATTCCAGTAGTCTGTATATACCTTATAAGATCCACTCAGCCTGTTCTTGAAGCTGTCGGTCAGCAGCGACCAGGTCAGCGTGTAGTTGCGGGCATTGGTGTTGTCGAAATAGAAGTAAATGAACTGCTGCGGGTTGAGGGCCGGGATAGTCGCAGTCTGGTCGAGGGTCGCCGTGAAAGTGGGCGCCGCGCTGGCGGAGGTCAGCGCTGTTAGCGTTTCGATGATGCTGGTCAGGTTGGGGCTGGTGGTCGGGATTTGGGTCGGGCTGGCGGGGTTAGACCGGAGACATGCCGCAAGCGTCAGCAGCGCCAGGAGTAGGGGCAAGTAGAGCAGCCTGAAACGTTTCATATGAGAAAAATTCTCCTCTCGTGAAGGAAGGACAGATCGCCGGCGTAGTTCCCGCCAATGGTTAAACGTATCCCGCTGGCAATATGTTCCCCGGATTCTACTCTCTTTTCAGACGCGGTTTGCCTGAAAAAGCGCGATACCTAATGAAGTGCTCAATATTTGTGGTGGTAACCTTGGCGGGTCTGTTGCTGGTATTTGCCTATATTCGTACCCGAAATCTATGGTTGAACATTGGCCTCCATGCTGTATGGAATTCCTTGATGGGATCAATCATGAAATTGGGGATTCCTCAAGAAGGCAAGCCTGAATTCATGACAAACTAGGCTCCACTACTAATAGAATCCTCTTTTATGAATTATCCAAAGAGTATTTCTTGTTCATCAACAGAATTACTATCATCATGATTATCAACATCAACAACATAATTATCATCATGATGATGAACAACATCATCTTCATTCTGCTAACGAATTAATGTCATCTTCAGCTGGTTGTTTTTGCTCAGGATCCATTCGTAAAACTGGGTCCGTCAAGCTCTTACTTGGTCTCCTTCCTTATAAAATCTCCAGCCTTTTTTGTTCTCTCATTAGCCACGATAAAGTCTCAGGAAGCAGGATTTTTCGAATCTGTTGAAACCGGTTCTTGGGAAGAAGTGTATTTAAATCTTCATTGATTATCGTTTGGTTTACATGTTCTTTTATAAAATCGATTAATTTCCCGAAATACTCCTTTGGTTCAAGGCCGGTCCTTTCCTGGATTACAGGTGTGTGGTAGGAATATCCGTGGATAAAAAAGTTGTGTATATCGTAAATGTCTCTTCCGGCAATGGTCTGATGCAATTCATATCGGTCACAAACCGCCACTAATTTATTGGCAAACATTGTTTCTATTGTCTGGCTATTAATCAGCCGGACAATTTCCGGAAAATACTGGACTTTGTATTGGTTGGATTGAACTACCAAATTACTGCCACTTACTTTTAAATTGTTACGCTTGCCCGGATCGTTAGGGTAACGCAGTTGAAAAAACAAAACCTTATCAAATTCTCCGGAAATTTTATAACCTAGATAGTCAAACACCTGGTGAAATTCATTCCGTAAAACCGTTTCATTTGCTTTTTTTAAAATATCAAAATCCAGATCGACCGAGAACCGGTCCAGATATCCAAGCATTGAGGCACAGGTACCGCCCTTGAAAGCCAAGTTATGAGCCAGCACAGGCCGGTCGATGATTTCCATTAAGAGCCTGTTTAGATAGGATTTATGAAGTATGTCTTCTGGTCTGAGATCTAGCATGGATAACCGACTTCTTTTTGGATAAATTCAACTTTTTTAAAGTCGATGCTTTCGGGAACGTCAAAATGGTGGTTGGGGTTGAAATACAGCATATCTGCTGCCGCCCTTTCGGTGGAGGCTACAAAAACTCCGTTTTGATTTAATATCCCGATGGGATTATTAAGATATTCTTGCTTGAGCTGCCTAATTAGAAACGACAATGTTCCTACCGATACTTTTTTATGCTGGCTACTGACAAAAGTATACGCATAGGTGACTTGGGCAATAACTCCCGCTTGAGCCAATACCGATTCGGTGCTCAAGTAGGTATATCTGTGAATGATAGCTGTGCCCAGTTCCAGCGGATCCAGTTGTGAAAGGGGAACGGTGGAATACAACCCTTTATAAATAGGTAGCAGCACTCCTTTTTGGACATCGCGCTTGATGGTGGTATAAAGGGTGTTTTTATTGGTGATATCCCATAAAAGAGCCAGGTCATTGCTATGGTATATTTTCCGATCCAACTTAATTAGTTCATTTAACCTGTACATATATGTACAGGATATTACAATTAAACGGGCTTGTCAAGAGGAATCTAATGCCAACAAAGCATTACTTGCGGATTCCTTGTAAGTATATCGTGAGGCCGCTTTTTGTGGATTTTGTAAATAAGAGCGCATGCGACTCGGTTCAGGCCAGGGTCGCATGCACTTCGGTTTTTGAGTGATAAGCATAATCAGCTATCAACTTTCCGATTACTTCTGTTCCACGATGAATTTCATCCTGAATAGATTTTCGGATGCCTGGCAAGATTTTGCTTATCTTGCTCGAGTTTCTTGGCTACTGAGCTCGCATGATGTTTGTACGTATGGATGGTTTCGATGACCTGGATCTCAGATTGCTGAGCAAAGTAAAGATCCCAACGCAACTGCAGATTCATCCAAAAATCAGGAGAGTTACCAAAGAATTTCGCCAGACGCAGAGCACTGCTCGGGGTTGCGCCTCGCCGCCCATTGACCAGGTCATTAATACGCTGATAGGGCACTTGGATAGCATTTGCGAGTTCACGTTGGGTTATGCCCATCGGGGAAAGAAACTCTTCTAAAAGTGTTTCGCCGGGATGAGTGGGGGTACGATTGGTTGGAACACGAATCATTTTAATCTCCTTAATGATAGTCCACAATCTCTACCTGGTCGGGACCTTGCTCTGACCAGAAAAAGCAAATGCGATATTGGTCATTAATACGGATGCTGTACTGATCCTTCCGATCTCCACTTAGTACTTCGAGCCGGTTACCAGGTGGAATCAGTAATTCTTGCAAGGCTGAAACCGAGTCGAGCTGATCCAGTCTGCGGGCAGCAATCTTCCATAGATTTTCCGGGCAAGTCCTTCGAGCGATAGGCCTGTTAATCCCATTGAAAATATCTTCTACGCCAGTATGCTTAAAGGAGCGTATCATGGATATATGATAACACGGAATATATATTATTACAACTATCGCTAAGCTGTGATTTAAAATAGATCAATTTGAGAATTGTATCTCCAGGCATATATCGCCAAACCATTGACAAATGGAACACCTGTGGTTTAATCATGCCAACAATTAAATATTCCACTATTCGTTTAGTAAGCCTGCTCAGATCAGCCTGATCGAGTAGAACCAGATGCCACCACTGGCGCTGGGAGAATCCGTTTACAGCACTTTCCTCATGGAGAGACTTGCCTCCATGACTCAGTAAACACAATTCTCCTAGCCGCCAGTGTTTTCTTTAATTCTTTCAAGGTTCTTGGAAAAATGTATGAACCAGCGGCAAGGAATCTTTTCACAGATCCTTGAATTCCGGTTTTTTTAACCTTCGCAATACCGTGTAATTTCCAAGGAGCGCTTGCTATTGCCCGTCAACCACTCATCTGCAAGATCACCGCAATCCACAAACGGGATGGGGTGCATCGCTCGCAAACGGACAAGCAGGATCCTGTCCAACGAACCTAGGAAGGCATCAGGATCGATATGGAAGGCATGACTTCCAGGGCCGGTTCTCCCAGAATGTAATATCCAGACAAGAGGAAAGAGGATGAATATATGGATGAAAAATTGGAGAAAGAAATCGATGAGAATCTGGAGCTCTATACTAAGACCCTTCAGAACGAAAAATACACTCCGGAGATCATCTCCTCTTATTGTGATGAAGTTCGTCTTTACTTCAACTGGCGGGCAGAGCGGGGCTATCAACCCTCTGGTTCCCGGCGGGTGACCAGCTTAGATATCAAAGCTTACTTGAACGACCATAAAGGATCTAATTCACCAGTTGCGTGTAACCGTGCTCTGGCTGCCCTGCGATCTTTCTTCGTAATTTGGAACTGTTCCGATGGGCCCGAGAACAAACCGACCCTTACGATTCCCAACGTCTGGGATGCTAAAAAAGCCAACTCCTGGCTGGATGTGGAGCAGCAACGGCAACTTGAAGCGGTTATCGATCAGCAGCTCCGGACGCCCCTGATCATGGTTGCCTGGCAGGTCAGCAAGGTACGCTCTGCAGTCCTGGTGCGTTTTTTGCTCCATTCCGGGATGCACTCAGTGGAAGTCCAGGCCTTGCGCCTGGGAGATATCCATTTAGGGGAGACGCGTGGGGTGGTGCATGTGCGCGGTAGGCGGGAGCGGCGTCTGCCGTTGGACGATCCAACCTGCGCCGCTCTGCGTGTCTGGCTGACCGTGCGGCCGAACGGGGAGGATGACTGGCTTTGGCTGGAGGGGGACAGGGGCGAAGCTCGCCAGATAAGCGGGCGTGCAATCTGGCGTGCCTGCCGCCGCATGGTTCAGTTGGCAGGGTTGGACCCGGAGATCGTTTCGCCACGCATCCTGCGTAACACTTGCACCCACAATCTGCTGGCGGCCGGTGAGACGCCACGTGTGGTCAGGCGTTTGTTGAAGCTATCTTCGACCAAAATTGTCTTGCGTTATCTTTGAAAATTAGTGCTACTTAATCGGACAGGTTTGCTTGCATAGCCTGGCCTGCTGATTTATGATCAGATTGGTTTTGCCTGCGGATGCAGCGCTCCCCATTCGTCAGGAAGCCGTCCGGCTTTGATTTCACGGAAGCAGCATTTTCACCTTGGAGCATGTCCTCCGAGACATGCGAGGCGTGTGGGAATTGTTTCAAGCCCCCACACGACCATACCCTTCCCGGATCCTTCGTCCTCCAGATCCGGGACGCAAGGGACAGACGTACGCCAGCCTCCCAGGACGGGAAAGCGGGAACCGCTGCTGGCGATAAACTTCCCGCATGTACGTCAGCCCTGGCTGACGACCGGCTTAACGTAATACCTTGCAAGTGTTGGTCATTATTCGGACCGAAAGTCTGAATATTCAGGTGACATCGCTGCAAACAGGTTCGACAATAAACGCAAGTAGCTGTAATACATTTCGAACCATTGGAACAAAAAGTCAGAGAACATAATATGAGCCCTGCATCCCTGGCAAACCAGATCGCCTATGTCCTGGACGCCCTGTTCTGGGATAAGGAAGATATAGAAACCTACAAGGCCGAACACCAGGTCGCTTCGGTCAAGCGCGACCTACGTCCGAACGGCAACCCGACCCGGCCACTGCCTGTCATTCTTTCGTACCGCACGCGGGCTAGCTATTTCCAGATCACGATCGCCTTCTTCCAGCGCGCCAAAGCCCTGACCGGCAAACGGCTGCTGGCGGACCTGTTGGATCCGGATATTGTCCGCCGTACCCTGGATACCCATTACAGGGATTTAAAGCCCTCCACCCTCAGGACGGTTCTGGCAGGACTCGGCAAGGTACACCAGGGCTGCGTAAAGGTGGGTTGGACAGAAGCGCCTTCTCCAATCACGAACGAGCTACGCGCCCATGTGAAAACCTACCACGATGATGGTGATGTCCGCCAGGCACGCTTCGGATATCTCCCGGAAGACGCTGAACGAATCATCACAAACCTGCAAGATAAAGGCTCAGCTTTTGCTCTGGCTGCGCAGATCGTCCTACGATGTGGGTTGCGGGTCTCCGAAGTCGCCGGTCTGAAAGGAGAAAATGTGGATCTGGAGAACATGGTTTTACACATCACTGGCAAAGGCGGCAGGCACAGGGATGTGGATCTCCCGGCAGAGATCGCGGACCAGCTCAACCCGTCCAGGCAATATCTCTTCAACCCCAATCGTTCCTGGAAGACCGCTTTCTGTAGTGCCGTGCGCAAGGCTGCCCGGGAACTGGGGATCACCGTCAGCGGGGTGCACCGCCTGCGGGCCAATTGCCTTCAAAACACTTATCAGAAGCTGACAATGGAAGGGTTGACGGACCAGGAGGCACGAAAGAAGGTATCCCAGGATGCCGGTCATAACCGGGTGGACGTGACGTACAGTTATGTTCCTAAAAGGGAAGGATAAATAAACCCGCTTGACAGCCGTACATAAAGATGCTATTATGTACGGCAGGAGAGCTGCCATGCAAGAAACAAAAATGACCGTGCGCGTACCGCGTGATCTATTGGAGAACATCAAACAATACGCTGCTGAGAATAACACCACCATCACCGATCTCATCGAAGCCTATCTTCGTGCCATTCCTGCCAAGGAGCCGTTGGACAATGCCCCCATCGTCCGGCGGTTAAGCGGCACGTTGTCGCAGGTTGTATCTGTACAGGACTACCAGAAACACCTGGAAGGGAAATATGACAATTAAGCCCTGCGTACTGATCGACATCAACATTCTCCTGGATGTCCTTCAGAAGCGGGAACGGTTCTATGAAATATCTGCTCACTTATTGGCATCAGTCGAGACCGGACGGATAAAGGGGTATGTTGCTGCTCACAGCATCACCACCCTGTTTTATCTGATCAAGAAAGATAAGTCTGCCGCGGAAGCCCGGGCGACGATCACGAACCTTTTGCAATTCATCAAGATCGCCCCTGTTGATCAGAGCACGATCGAGCAAGCGCTCAATCTTGACTATCGCGATTACGAAGATGCGGTGCAGATGATCTCTGCCGTGCAATGCAAAGCCGATTGTTTGATCACGCGCAATGTCAAAGATTACCAGCCTGCCCTTCTGCCTGTTTTGCAGCCGGTGGAATTCCTGGGTACGCTGTGATGAGTCCAGGAAATTCCCAATCAGTCAAATATGGATGATCGTTCGCGACAACGAATTAGATAAGATATCAAAAGAACTATGCCCACATCAGAAGAATGATTTTCATTCCGTCAATTTTAATTCTACCAATTGGCAATTCGTGCAAATGCAATGGCTGGTCCAGACTTAAGCAAACGGATCAGTTTTTCTAGGAGGCAGGCTGAAGATCGGGGAAAAAACCTAACAATATCGTCAATATAATTGATGTGACTTATAGATTGGGGGAATGTTATAATCTGACGTAATTCACCTATAATTATATATATTTCTCTATATCTCCCTCTTTTTTTTACACTCCATCAGTGGACATTAGGTAAGGAGGTTCTATGGAAAAACCATCAGCCCAAACAGGGGGGGAGAATATCTCGATCATGACTGTACATGATGTTGCTGGATATTTGCGTTTGAGTGAAGCTAAAGTATACCGCCTGGCAAAAGAAGGGTGTGTTCCTTCCTTTCGGCTGGGAAAGAGTTGGCGCTTCAGGCGAGACCTGATCGACGAGTGGACCAAAAGAGAAACCCTGAAAGTTCCCTGAGATACCCCTTAATCGTATTCGTGTAACCACAGGATATATGGTCCGAAGTCTCTAACTACCCCCTTAGAGGAAAATAACGATGCTTCAATGGTATGTCATCCGCAGCAAACCGCGCAAGGAAGATTTTCTGGCCGAACAGATGCAGATGCGCAAGATCGAGATCTATAATCCCCGGATTCGGGTCCAGACGGTAAACCCCCGCGCGAGGAAGGTCAAGTCCTACTTTCCGGGATATGTGTTTGTGCACTTGGATCTGGAGAAGACCGGCAAGTTCTCAATGGATTATTTGCCGGGGGCTGCTGGACTTGTTTCCTTCGGAGGGGAAGCAGCCGATGTACCGGATGGGTTGATCCATGCCATCCAGCACAGGGTTGACGAAATTAATGATGCGGGGGGCGAGTTATTCGATGTCTTGAAAATGGGCGCAACAGTCGTGGTCCATTCCGGGCCGTTCGCAGGCTACGAAGCCATCTTCGATGCACGCCTGCCCGGATCGGATCGCGTGCGTGTATTGTTGAAACTGCTCAAGAACCGCCAGATGCTGGTGGATCTTCCTGCAGGACAAATCCGCCTGAAGAAATAGGTTCTCGCTGACGGTCCGGCAAGACCGTCAGCGAGAACCTGGTTATCTAAACAAGAATTTCAGACTCTCTGGGGATGTCGGAATGGCGGAGCGTTCCTAAAAATTAGTGCGAGATTGAGAATCCTGTGGAGGATGGTTATCAAGAATGTCTGCGATTAAAACAACCCTGATTGAAAAATTAAAGGATAAGACTGCCCGGATTGCCATCCTGGGCATGGGCTATGTTGGTCTGCCGCTGGCGGTGGTGTTTGCCGAGGCGGGATTTAACGTTACCGGGATTGACCCGGAGGTGCGCAAGATCGATTCGCTGACCAGGGGTGTCAGCTACATCCCGGATATTTCCACGGAACGGCTTGCTCCGCTGGTCGAGTCCGGCCACCTGAAAGCCACCACGGATTTCTCGGTATTGAAGGAGACGGATGCCGTCAGCATCTGTGTTCCGACGCCGCTGCGGAAGACCGGTGACCCCGACATGTCGTTCATCCTGTCTGCCACAGAGCAGTTGGCGAAGACCATGCACAAGGGCATGGTCGTGGTGCTGGAGTCGACCACCTATCCTGGCACCACGCGTGAGGTACTGCTGCCGATGCTGGGGGAAGCCAACGGCCTGAGGGTGGGGGAGGATTGGTTCCTGGCCTTCTCGCCGGAGCGGGTAGACCCGGGCCGTGAAGATTACACCACCCTGAATACGCCCAAAGTGGTGGGGGGCATCACTGCAGCCTGCTCCGAGGTGACCGCGGCCTGGTACGGCGGAGCCATCCAGCACATCCACAAGGTCTCTTCTGCCGAAGCCGCCGAGATGGCGAAACTGCTGGAGAACACCT
>JBGPQK010000022.1:0-44724 GCA_041489005.1 Anaerolineae bacterium | reverse complement strand
CCTCACGGAATATTACCTGGCGATATGCACTGACCGCCAAATCCGCGTCCCGGATGGTTACCTGGAAAGAATGTCCTCTGTGGCACAAATTGAAAAAGCCCTGCTGGCCGACCCCCTGCCCACAGTTCCCTGCAACAACGATCTACTTGCAGAAAACTACATCGACGATGGCAAATTTTTGTGGCTGATTGATTATGAATACAGCGGAAATAACGATCCGTGCTTCGAACTTGGAAATACTTGTCAGGAAATGCAATTCAATGATGCGCAGATCAGCGAAGTATGTTCCGCATATTTCAGCACTGTTTCCGAAAACAAAATCTCGCGCATGAAATTGTACATGATTATGTCCGATGTGGGCTGGGGTTTGTGGGCGGCGATTCAGGCGAACAATTCAAAGATTAAATATGATTTTTGGGGCTGGGCAACTGAACGCTGGAGAAGAGCGGTGGAAAAAATGGATTCAGCAGAGTTCCCTGCCTGGTTGAACGACGTTCAAACTTTATAACCCCTAAGAATTATTCGAGTCTGACATACTTTTAAGAAAGGATATTTGGTCAACATGATAGATCAAGCACAAATCGTGATTATTGGCGGAGGGATCGTCGGCGCCAATGTTGCCTACCACCTTGCGAAGATGGGGCGCAAGGATGTTGTACTCGTTGAGAAGGGCGAAATCGCAAGCGGCGAGTCATCTCACGCGGCCGGGCTTGTAACGCAGTTCGCGACTTCACAAACCCTAATGCAATTCCGCAAATACAGCATCGAGTTATACAGTGAACTGGGACTCTTCGATCATGTTGGAAGTCTGCGCGTGGCTTCGAGCCCGGAGCAACTCAAAGAGATGGAACGAAGCGTCAGCCGCGCCAACGCAATTGGCATGGAGGCTGGCATCATTTCGCCTGCGGAGGCGTTGAAGATCATGCCACAGATCAGCAAGGAGAATCTTTATGGCGCGATCTATCTTCCACGAGACGGTCAACTTGACCCGTACACCACCACCACTTCGATGGTGAGGTTTGCCAAGGAATTAGGGGTTGAAGCCCTCACGAACACGCGCGTAATCGGGATCGAATTGTCCGCGAAGGGAAACATCAATAAAGTAATAACAGACAAGGGATCCATAAAGACCGAGATTGTGGTGAACGCAGCCGGGCTATGGGCGCCTCAAGTCGCAGCGATGGCTGGTATCCATATCCCGACCACACCGGTGGATCATCAACATATCGCGTTAAAAGCAGTGACTGGCAACGAATTCCCTCCAACCACACCCTGTCTGCGAGACCCAGATAATCTGGTGTATATGCGTCAGGAGCAGGGCGGACTTGTAGTTGGCGGCTATGAACCCAACCCGCTGGCGCGCTGGATCGATGGCGTACCGTGGGAGCACGGCGGGACCACCCTACCGGCGGACTATGACCGTTTTGAGCAGTTGCTCGAAGGCGTCATTCGCCGTATTCCATTCCTCGACCAGGCCGGCATCATCACCCTGGTGTGCCATCCCGGCGCCTACACCCCGGATTGCCAGCCAATACTCGGACCGATCGCCGGCGCGCGCGGCATGTGGATGGCGGCAGGCATGTCGCTCAACGGATACGGCGGCGCGGGTGGAATTGGCAAATTGATGGCAGAGTGGATGATCGAAGGCGAATCGCCACTGGATGTTTATGCTTATCGCGCCACGCGTTTTGGCAATTATTATTCCAACCCAGAATATGCCGCCGAGCGCACGCGTGAAGGCGTCAAATATTATTATCGCCTGCGATTCCCGAACGATGAGAATGAATGGGCGCGCCCCCATCGCCTCAGCCCGGTGCATTATCGCCTTCAGGAAATGGGTGCGGTCTTCGGTGAGAAATTTGGATGGGAGCGCGTCAACTACTTCGAGCCGACCAAACCCTGGCGTCGGGCAGGAGCAGACCAGCGTGAGTGGGGCTGGAAGCGTCCGCCCTACTTCGACCGTGTAGGGAAGGAACATCAGGCCACGCGCGAACGCGTCGCTCTCTTTGACCTGACATCGTTCGGTAAAATCGAAGTCAGCGGTCCCGGAGCCTTGAAACTCCTCCAGCGTCTCGCTGACAGCGATATTGATAAATCGGTTGGCAGTGCGGTTTACACCCAGTTCCTCAACACACACGGCGGTGTGGAAGCTGATTTGACCATTACGCGTCTCGGCAAAGATCGTTTCTGGGTTATTACCGGTTCCGCATTCATCGCCAATGATCTCGGCTGGATCCAGATGCATGTTGACGAAAAAGATGGCTCTATTTCTATTCGTGATATCACCACCGAATGGGCTTGTCTCGCAATGTGGGGACCGAAATCCCGTGATGTCTTGAAGAAAATCACGACTAACGATATTTCGAATGCCACTCATCCCTATTTGCAGACCAGACCGATTGATATCAATGGAGTAACAGTCTTGGCGCAACGTGTCAGTTATGTCGGCGAGCTTGGCTGGGAACTTTACATCCCTACCAACCGCGCCTTGTTAGTTTGGGATGCGCTCCTCAAAGCTGGCGAGGAATTCGGTATCGAGGTCGGCGGCTACAAAGTACTTGATTCTCTGCGCCTCGAAAAAGGTTACCGCTATTACACAGCCGATGTCACCATGTTGGAGACGCCCTACGAAGGTGGCCTCGGTTTCTGCGTCCATCTTGATAAAGGTGCTTTCATCGGCAAGGATGTGCTCGTCAAGCAAAAGCAGGAAGGCTTGAAGCGCAAACTCTGCACGCTGGTTTTGGATGGCAACGAATTCACCCAAATCTACGGCGGCGAAGCAATTTACCACGATGGGAAAGTAATTTCACGCGTACGCAGTGGTGGATTTGGATATACAATAAAGAAGAATATTTTGTACGCATATCTTCCAATAGAATTGGCCAAGAACGGAACCCGCTTCGAACTGAACCTGATCGAGGGTCGCCGCCAGGGTGAGGTGACCGCCACCGTTCTGTTCGATCCCAAGGGCGAACGCCTGCGAGCATAAATGGATACAAGGAATACAACCTGGACCGCTTCCTGCGCTGGTATTTGTAATAATTGAAAACCGTTTTGGGAAAATGAAAAACCTCCGCCCTGTCTACGTTGGTTTTGGAATGCTCACCCCCGTCGCCATCATGGTGGTCGAGCAGCTGCCCGAGCACAACACCGGTGCGCTCGTCAAAGATGTCAGCGAGTTTGTCTTTGACGACGCCGCAATCATTGCCTGCCTGCTGCGCCAATGGGAGATCCCATCGGCCATGATTGGCACCGCTGTCGGGGATGACCCGCGCGGTCACATCCTGGCGCAGCAATTGAAAACTTGGGGTGTACAAGGAAAGGTTCGCCATTGCAAGGAAATCAGAACCCCCTGGGAGGTGGATGTCTCGGACGAGACAGGCGCACGGACGTATTTCTGGGAGAGATCGCCGCAGGTGTTAAATACCCTCGACACGGCCGACCTTTCCCTGCTGGAAGGGGCTGGTCTTTTGTACGTCGACTGGTATGATGGCGATCATATCCTGCGGGCGATGGATGAAGCCCTTCTCCTGGATCTGCCTGTGTTCCTGAATTTCGAGCACGGGCATGCGGACCCTGAGCTGCTGAAGCGTTATGGGGGCCGGGCGACGATCTGCCAGGCGGTGACGGACGCTGCCCAGCGAGGCGAGGTGCCACCTCTAGAAGTGGCACAGAAATTGTTGAAAACCGGTGTGCAAACCGCGCTGATCACTATGGCTGGCGAAGGCTGCCTGGCGGCGAATGGCTCTGAAGTGGTGCGCGTGCATGCCCCCTCCGTCCATGCCGTGGATGGCTGCGGAGCTGGGGCCACCTTCTCGGCTGGTTTTATCTACGGGTATTTGAAGGGATGGGACCTGGAGGGATCGGCCCGCTTTGCCACTGCTGCTGCTTCCCTCAAGGTGATCCGGCCCGGATTGCAAATGTTTCCGATCGTTGAAATCGACGCCCTGGCAGCGCAGCTCCCGGTTGAGCGTCCCACAGCAGCAGACCTGCCTCGTCGCTAGGAGAGTTCTTTGATCAACTTTGCCACCCTTCTCACCCAGCAACAAGTCGAACGCACGCACGGCGCATCCTTGGAGATCCTCGAGAACGTCGGCTTGCTGGTGCGGAACGATAAGGCGCGTACGATCTTCAAGCAACACGGTTGCCGGGTGGACGTCGAGTCTCAGATCGTCAAGTTCCCGCCCGCAGTGATCGAGAAGTACCGGGTTATGCTGCCGCCGACCTTTACCTTCCATGGGCGCGACCCCAAATTCGACCGCATCCTCCCACAGGACGGGCCGGTCATCGTCACGGGCAGCTCCGCGCCGAATGTCATTGACCCGGTTACGGGTCGCGAGAGGCGGGCTCGCTCGGACGACATCGCCCGCATCGCCCACCTCATTCAGGAACTGCCCGCCTACGACGTTTTCTCGATCTCCACACTGGCAGACGACGCGCCGCCAGGACAATTCACACTAGCGCGGCTCTACCCGTCTCTGAAACACTGCCTCAAACCCATCCGCAGTACAACCAGGGACATGGACGACGCAGCAGCGGTCATGCGGCTACTGTACACACTTGCGGGGAGCGAAGAAGCCTACCGCCAGCGCCCGTTCGTGACGCATCACTACTGCCCCATCGTCTCGCCGCTGACCATGGACCAACTATCCACCGAGGCGGTCATCTTCTTCAGCGAGGCGGGGCTGCCCGTTTACCCGAGCATTGTGCCCAACGCCGGCCTGACCTCGCCGATGTCCTTGGCGGGGACGCTGGCGCAGGGCAACGCTGAATTCCTTGCCATATCGGTGCTGATGCAAATGGTGCGGGAGGGCACGCCGACCATCTACGCCACCCTGCCGACCGTTGCCGACATGCGCACCGGCGCATATGCTTCGGGTGGCATCGAGTGCGGCATGCTGCACATGGCCTTCGCCCAGATGGCACGCTTCTACAACGTGCCGTGTGGCGGATACATCGGGCTTTCTAATTCCAAACTTAACGATGCCCAGTCCGGCTTTGAAACGGGCATGTCCACCGTGGCAGGTGTGCTGGCTGGCGCAGACATGCTGAACATGGGAGGCCTGCTCGACGCACTGAAGGTTTTCGATTTTGCCAAGGCCGTGATCGACGATGAAATCGCCCAGATGCTCAAACGTCTGAAGCGCGGTATCACGTTCAACGACGAGGAACTTGCCCTGCAGGTTATTGCTCAAATAAAACCGGGCGGGTCCTTCATGATGAGTCCGCACACAGCCAAGCGCATGAAAAACGAAGCCCTCCTCCCCCGGCTGGCTGACCGGGAGGGACGCGAAATCTGGGAGAAGAAGGGCTCGCTTGATACGAATGCCCGCGCCATGCTGCGCGTGAACGAGATCCTGGCCCATGGCAGCGCTGATCTGATTCCTGCTGAGGTGGAGGCGCGCATCCGCGGTCAGTTCAAGGACCTGGTCCCTGGAAACCTGGAAAAACCGTAAGGTGGTTACGTTTTTCGGGTACCACGCAGGATTCAAATTTCAACGGAAAAGGAATGGAAGATGAAACTTTATTTCGCCACAGACGTGCACGGTTCCGAGATCTGTTGGAAGAAGTTCCTCGCCGCGAGCAAGTTTTATGATGCGGATACCCTGATATTGGGCGGCGACATGACCGGTAAGGCCATCATCCCGATCATCGCCCAGGGCAACGACAACTTCAAGGTAACCTTGCTGGAGCAGGAAAGCATCCTGCATGGAAAAGAGGAAGTGGACAGGATGGTCCAAACCATCCAGAACCGCGGCTATTATCCGTATATTACCAATCCTGATGAAGTGCAGACCATCCTCGACGTGCCGGGAAGATCGGATGAGCTCTTCCTCGAGCAGGTGATGAAAACCATGCAACGCTGGATGGAGTATGCAGACGCGAAGCTTGGCGGGACAGGCATACGCTGCTTTGTCTGCCCGGGGAATGACGATATTTTCGAGATCGACGCGCTAATCTCGGCGTCGAAATGTGTGCGCAGTGTGGAAGGACAGGTCGTTGAGCTCGACGAACACCACGAGATGGCCAGTTCCGGCTGGTCCAACCCGACCCCCTGGGACACCCACCGTGAGGAGCCGGACGAGGCTCTACTGGCGCGCATCGAGGCGGTGATCAGCAAGGTGAAGAACCCGTCCCAGGCGGTATTCAGTCTCCACGCGCCGCCCTTTGGCAGCGGCCTGGATGAAGCGCCGGAACTGACCAAGGACCTTCGGCCTGCCTATGCCGGTCGTTCCATGGTCCCGGTCGGCAGCCACGCCGTGATGACCGTGATCGACAAATATCAGCCGCTGCTGGGGTTGCACGGACATATCCACGAAGGAAAGGGAACGCGCAAATATAAAAAAACACTTTGCATCAACCCCGGCAGCATGTATGAGCAAGGCATGCTGAACGGCGCGGTGATCGAGCTTAAACCTCAAAAAGTAGGCAATTACCTGTTGACCAGCGGATAAGGTTACTTTGGTTGCAGGTACTTGGAAAGGAGGGCATTATTGGCGATAAATTGAATTGGGAGATTTGCAGACACATCGGTCCGAAACCTATTCGTTTGGAAGGTCTCCGACAATGACCGCAGGAGACCGAAAATAAACTGTAAAGGAGATTCAGATGAGTGACGTTTCTCTGTTTGTACGCAAAGCAAGCGGCCTGGTGAGAGCCTGGTCGGTATTTGACGCTTTCATCTATGCAACTTTCTCGATCAACCTGATCACCCTCGGACTCTTCATCTTCTCGTACTGCTGGTACTTTGGCGGCAGTCTCGCCACGGCTGTGGTCGTTGGCGGCATATTCACAATTTTCGAGGTGATCGTCTACGCCAGCCTGATCTCTGCAATGCCGCGCGCGGGCGGTGACTACGTCTGGCAGAGCCGCATCCTGGGGCGGGGGATCGGCTTTGTGCTCAGCGTCACCGGTTGGTGGTTCATCCTTTGGCTGTGGGTTCCGCTCTACGGTCAGATCCTGGCGTATGAATTCCTCACGCCCATGGCAGCCCTACTGGGTGCGCCGCAGCTGGCAATCTGGTTCACCACCTATCCGTGGGGACCACTGGTCAGCATGTTGTTCGTATGTTTGATCGTGTTCATATATATCGCCATCGGCATGAAATGGTATGCCCGCATCCAGAAGATCTGTTTCTACATGGGGCTGGCCGGCTTGGCGATTGTCTTCGGTCTGCTGCTGTTCAATACGAAAGATACCTTCATCGTAGCTCTCAATACGAACCTGCCCAAGGTTTACGGTCTTGCGGCGGCAGATTATTACCACAACACGATCGCTGCCGGGACGGCAGCCGGGGCCACATCTGGTCCACTTGGAGTGATCGCCCTGGGTGCCTCGATGGCCATGGTCCCCATGATGACCTTCTTCAACTTGTGGCCCAACTGGGGTTCCACCCTGTATGGTGAAGTGCGCGGTGCCTCGGATTACAAACGCAACTTCTGGGGCATGGCGGCAGCCATCATTGTCACCGCCGGCCTGGCACTGGTCTTCTTTGCCCTGATCAGCAAGACCATGGGCTGGGATTTCTACATCAACGCCAACGGTGCCTTCTGGAGCCACCTCTTCTATGGCACGGATGTTGCCATCCCGGTCTGGCCCTACCCGGTGCAGTTCGCCTCGTTCCTCACCTCGAGCCGTGCCCTGCAGCTGATCATCGTTTTCCTGGTCGGGATGTGGTGGTTCGGCTGGTCAGGAACGGTCTTCCTTTCATCGACCCGCGCCATCTTCGCTGCGGCTCTCGACCGCATGCTGCCGGACTGGGTCTCGAAAATTGATTCACGCACCCGCACCCCCGTCAATGCGCTGCTGTTGATGGTGATCCCCTCGGTGCTCATCTCCGTGCTGTACGCCTTCAACCTGGTGAGTTTCCAGACCATTGTCCTGGACGCCACGCTGGTCATCGCGGTGACCTTCTTCGGCACCACGCTGGCAGGCATCCTGTTACCATGGCGGCAGAAGCAGATCTTCGATGGGTCTCCGATCGCGAAATTCAAGGTACCTGCCTGGTTGAGCTGGCTGGTCATGCTGCTCTATGTCGCTGCAACCGCCTACCTAGTCTATTTGACTGTAAATCTGGGCGGGCAGGTCTTCGCCAAGTGGGGAGATTCAACTGTCCTGCAGCAGATCATGATTGTATTGATCTCCCTATTGAGTGTACTTAACGCTGGCCTGATGATCTATGTGGTTTATGCGGTCGGACGGAAGGTGCTGGCTGGTGAGAAGCTGCCGCTGATCGTGGTGGCAGGGCTGGTCTTCTTCGCCTTCCTGGACTGGCTGCTGGTGGTGTGGTTCTGGGACCCCAGCTACCTTTATGGCATCGGCTGGCAGAACAGCACTTCGATGGTATTCATGATCATCATGTATGCGCTCGCCGCGGGCATTTACTTCGGCTTCAGTGCCTATCGCAGGCGCCAGGGCATTGAAATAGAAAAGGTTTATAAGGAAATCCCGGTGGAATAATCGTCTGCCGCGGAGCGTTTCCATAGAGGAAGGAGGAGGGCTGGCCCTCCTTAGCCAGAGCATAACTCCTCCTTCCAACTTTTTTAATATATTGGCGTGAAAGGATGGCAAGGTACATCCTTTCACGTACCTCTCATCCCCCGAGGAATCAAGGTGCCGATTGACTCTGGCGCTTGAGAATGCTACAATGAAAAAACATATTTTAAACTGGAGGTGCCACGACTAAATCTGACCAGACGATTCTATCAATCTCAGCATTCCCATCTATCACGTATCATAATAAAAAGGAGAGAAGTAGAATATGCAAACCAAGAAGTTAGTATTCAATTTGGTCGCGATCCTGGTTGTCGCGGCTTTCGTACTTTCTGCCTGTGGCGCCAAAGCTCCTGATGTAGCCGCAGGCTACACTGGCACGAAAATTGCCAACGTGCCGCAAGATCTCGTCACTGCCTGCAAGTCGGAAGGCATGCTGACCATCATTGCCACACCGCCTGACTGGGCGAACTACGGAGAGATTTTTGCGGACTTCCAATTGACATCCGGTGTCAAGATCAATTCCCTGGACCCGAACGCCGGCTCGGCGGATGAACTTGCTGCCATCGAAGCCAACAAGGGCAACACCGGCCCGCAGGCTCCCGATATTGTGGATGTCGGTTATGCTTATGGCGCTAAAGGTATCGCTGCTGGACTTTACCAGCCGTATAAAGTCTCCACCTGGGATAAAATTCCCGATACCCTCCTCGGCCTCCCCGCCAAGGATCCGACCGGACTCTGGATCGGCGGCTACTACGGTGTCATGGCCATTATCGTGAATACAGCTGTCGTGCAGAATGTTCCAGCCAACTGGTCAGATCTGCTAAAACCCGAATACAAGGGACAGGTTGCATTGGCCGGTGATCCGCGCACATCGAATCAGGCCACCATGGCAGTTGTTGCAGCTGCTTTGGCCAATAACGGTTCCCTGGATAATGCCCAACCGGGTCTTGACTGGTTCAATCAGTTGAACCAGGCCGGCAACTTCGTACCGGTGATTTCCAAAGTTGGTACGATCGCGCAGGGCGCAACTCCCATCGCGTTATTCTGGGACTATAATGCCTTTGGCTATATAGATGCTTGGAAAGGGAATCCTCCCGCCACCGTTTTCTATCCCTCCCCGACCGTCGCCAGCATGTATGTCCAGGCCATCAGCGCTTATGCGCCCCATCCTAATTGCGCCAAACTATGGATGGAAGTTCTCCATTCCGACGAGGGCCAGTTGGCCTGGATGAAGGGTTATGCCCATGGAGTCCAGCAGGCTGACTTGGAAGCGCGCGGTGTAATCCCAGCCGACCTGGCAGCCAAACTGCCGGCTTCCAGCGCCTTTGCCTCAGCTGTTTCCCCCAGCCCCGCTCAACTTACTGCTGCGTTGGATCTGATCAAAGCTGGTTGGATGACGACCGTTGGTGTGGAAATTTCGACCCCGGTTCCTTAGACCAATAATGACCACTTTGGATTCAAAGCGGGACGCGCCCCTGGCGCGTCCCGCTCGACACAAAACGTCCTGGGCATGGCTTGGCGTGATGCCCTTCTTTCTATTCGCTTTCCTCTTTCTTCTCTATCCCTCTTCGACCATCGCCGTACGCAGTTTTCAAGATTCGATTACCCATTCATTCACTTTAAAAAATGTTCTAGCGCTCTTCAATGATCGCTACATCCTGGGGGCATACTGGATCAGCATCAAGATCAGCCTCATCACCTCGCTGGGCGGTGGGATTTTTGGATTTCTGTTGGCCTATGCAGCCATCCGGGGGGGATTACCTAAATTCATGCGCTCGGGTCTGATGACCTTCTGCGGCGTGGCCTCCAACTTCGCCGGCGTCCCGCTGGCCTTTGCTTTCATCGCGCTGCTGAGTCCGACCGGCATGCTGATCGGCTGGTTGAGGGCGCTCGGCTATAACCCGTATTTTCATGGCTTTACGCTTTACACGTTCTTGGGATTGAGTATCGTGTACATGTACTTCCAGTTCCCCCTGATGGTGTTGATCATCGCCCCGGCAATTGACGGTTTGCGCCGCGAGTGGCTGGAGGCTTCTGAAAATCTGGGAGCCAGTTCCTTCCAGTACTGGCGCTACGTGGCTCTTCCCATTCTCCTGCCATCCATCATGGGCACGATGATCCTGCTCTTTGGGAACTCCTTTGGCGCCTTTGCCACCGCCCAAGCGTTGACCGGCGGCCAGATCAATCTCGTGACGATCGTGATTGGTTCGCAACTGCGCGGGGACGCATTGGGTGACCCCGGCCTGGGGTATGCCATGGCACTGGGCATGGTGGCTGTCATGGCCTTGGCGATTACAGGCTATACAGTCCTCCAGAGGCGGACCGAGAGGTGGTTGCGATGAAACGCGGAAATAAGGGTTGGTGGTGGTTCGTGATGGTTGTTGGCAGCCTTTATTTCTTCCTGCCACTGGTGGCAACTTTTGTGTTCTCCCTTAAAGCCAAGCTTGGGGTTCTGAGTTTCCAGGCATACGCAAATATCTTCAATGACCCGACGTTTGTTTATAACTTCTCGTATTCAGTTCTTTGGGCGGTACTCACCATCGTGGTCGGGATCCTGCTCTTCGTCCCCACGGCTTTCTTGATCCGCTTGAAGGTTCCACAGTTTCGTCCCGCGGTCGAGTTCATTACCCTGCTCCCCTTCGTGGTCCCGGCAATCGTTTTTGTCTTTGGATTGGTGCGGACTTTCAGCCAACCTCCGCTCTTGATCGTCAACAGCCCGGCCTTGCTTGTTGCCGCCTATGCAGTATTGTCCATGCCGTACATGTATCGCGCCGTCGATACAGGTCTGCGGGCCATTGATGTGCGCACACTGACCGAAGCGGGACAAAGTTTGGGCGCAGGCTGGGGATCGATCCTTTTTGATATCATCCTGCCCAATATCCGTGTCGCCATCTTGAGCGGCGCCTTCCTGAGTTTTGCCATCGTGATCGGTGAATTAATCCTCGCCCAATACCTGGCCAAGCCGGCCTTCGCCCCCTACATGGCTTATATGATCCAACAAAAAGCTTATGAACCGGCGGCGATGGCCGTTATTAGTTTTGCTCTCACCTGGGCAGCCATGGGGATCATTTCGCTGGTCGGCCGCGGCGGTGGGCAGGCACAGGTTGGCGGCGGACACTAATCATCCGAGAGTGAAACCTTATGATACACCTAACGCTTTCAAATATCTGCAAACAATTTGCTGGAACTGATGCGGTTCAAGATTTTAACCTGGAAGTGGAAAAGGGCGAGTTCGTTTCGTTCCTCGGCCCATCGGGTTGCGGCAAAACGACCACCCTGCGCATGATCGCCGGCTTTGAAGTTCCAACGACTGGCAGAGTCACGATTGATGATATCGATATCACCGATAAAGCCCCCAACCAGCGCAACGTGGGCATGGTCTTTCAGGCCTATGCCCTCTTCCCGAACATGACCGTGGCACAAAATATCGGCTATGGCCTGCGCATTCACAAGGAATCCAAGTCCGCAATTAAAAAGCGCGTGGACGAAATGCTTGCCCTGATTCACCTCGAGCAAAAGGGTAACAGCTACCCTCACCAGCTATCGGGCGGGCAGCAGCAACGCGTTGCATTGGCACGCGCCCTGGCTATTCATCCCCAGGTGCTTCTGCTTGATGAGCCACTGTCGGCACTGGACGCGAAGATCCGGGTTTCGCTGCGCGCAGAAATCCGCGCCATCCAGCGCAAGCTGGGCATTACGGCCATCTATGTTACCCATGACCAGGAAGAGGCCCTGTCCATCTCGGACCGCATCGTTGTCATGCACGAGGGCAAGATCGAGCAGATCGGTACGCCCTTCGAGATCTACAACTTCCCCCAGACCGCCTTTGTCGCCAGCTTCGTCGGCACCTTAAATACTGCCACCGCTGAGGTAGTCGACCCGGCCAAGCACCTGCTCCAGATCGATGGCGTCCAGCTGCAGGCAGCCGAGGGGTTGGATGGCAGGCAAAAAGGCGACAAGGTCTCGATCGCGATCCGGCCCGAGCGTTTCAATTTTATTGCACAGGAAAAGAAAGCCAACATCCTTGACTGCCGGATCGAGAATATCACCTTCCTCGGTTCCGTCGTCCGCATCCAGGTGTTGATCGGAAGCAACCGTTTTTATATGGATACATTCAACAATCCATTCCTTGAGCTTCCCAAGATCGGCGACAAGGACCAAATCACCTGCTCGCGGGAAGCGGTCCTGGTTTTGAAAACCTGACCATTCGGTGCGCAGCAAACGGGGAGAACACCCTATGATCACCAAAGAGATATAAATTTGAGCAAAGCCATCCTCGTGCTCTCCGACGGCCTGCGCTATGATACCGCCGTCGCTGGAATGGGATACCTGGGCCATTTGGTGGAAACAAAGCTCGCCAGCCTATACAAAGTGACTGGCGAGTTACCCAGCATGTCGCGACCGATGTACGAGACAATCCATACCGGCTTGCCCGTCAGTGTGCACGGAATTGTCTCTAACCTGGTTGTGCGTCCTTCGACGCAACTAAACCTTTTTCGGTCGGCGCGTGAGACGGGGAAGACCACGGCGGCCGCGGCTTACTACTGGTTTTCAGAACTCTATAATCGTGCCCCATATGACCGGATTGAAGATCGTGAAGTGGATGATGACTCGCTGCCCATCCAGCACGGGCGGTTTTATACCCAGGATGATTATCCGGATATTGAACTCTTTGCCACGGCCGGGATGCTGGTGCGCAGGTTCAGCCCCGATTATCTGCTGGTCCATCCGATGGGCATGGACAACACCGGCGAAACTTTTGGAGCCAATTCAAGTGAATATCGAAACCACGCCATCCGGCAGGATATGTGGCTGGCCACTTACCTGACAGAATGGATGGAGCGCGGCTACAGCATCCTGGTCACCGGCGACCACGGCATTAATGCTGACGGTCTCCATGGAGGCACCACGCCCGACGTCCGCGAAGTTCCACTGTATTTGATCAAACCCGGGCAATCCGGCAAGGGTGATACGCAAGAAGTGGTCTCGCAACTCCAGATCGCTCCGACAATATGCAAGCTGCTGGAGATGGAAATTCCCAAAACGATGAAAGCGGTTGCACTGATTTAGACAGCGATCCACCAGACGCAGCCCAAAGGCAAGGCAATTGACCGCCACTGGTGATGATGTGCAGGTCACGCTTGTTTTGATTGTATAATTGATCTTATGCTTACTCTCCCAGAAGAAATCATCTTCACCCTGGCCGTCCTGACCACCTTGGCGGCCGTCTTCTTTGCCATTCGCCGGCTGGTGCGCATCATTACTGCCGGGCACGGCAAGCCGGACTGGAAGCTGGCGTGGAAGCGCTTGCTCAACGTCGTGGGTCGCATGGTGACGTTCCAGCCGGTATTCCGCTTCC
Organism: Anaerolineae bacterium; assembly: GCA_041489005.1. GTDB lineage: Bacteria > Chloroflexota > Anaerolineae > Anaerolineales > Villigracilaceae > UBA877. The sequence goes on along the minus strand of JBGPQK010000022.1, from coordinate 30,869 downwards.
GTTTCTGGCCAAGCCTGTTCCATGCCCTCGTCGGCTGGGGTTTCGGCTTTTACATCCTGGTTGACCTTTTTGACGTGATCAAAGGCTACCTGCCCGGATTCATTTTCCCGGGCGTGGTGGGAGATATTTACCGCCTGCTGGCAGACGTTCTCTCGGTCGCCGTTCTGGTCGGCATGGTCTTCTTTATCTTCCGTCGTTTCGTCTTCCGGCCCGCCAACCTGTCCACGCGCCAGACCACCCTGCTCAGCCCGAAGGCTCGTTTTGGCATCTGGCGGGATTCGGCCATCGTGGCGACATTCATCCTCCTGCACGTAGGGTCACGCTTCGTGGGTGAATCGCTGGCCATCGCCGCGGCCGGTAAAACCGATCACTGGCAGCCGTTCGCTTCTGCGGTGGCTGGCCTGTGGTCCGGGATGAACCCGCGGGCACTCGTCGTCGGCCAGCATGTCGCCTTCTGGATGGCCATCGGCCTGATCATGGTCTTCATCCCTTATTTCCCGTACTCCAAACATGTGCATCTGTTTTTCACCCCGCTCAATTTCCTGCTCAAGCCGGAACGGCGCTCGATAGGCGAGCTGGGTTACATCAACCTGGACGACACCTCCATCCAGCAATTCGGAGCTTCGAAGCTCAATGACCTGGGTTGGGAGCAGTTGATGGACACCTACGCCTGCATTATGTGCTTCCGCTGTCAGGAGGTCTGCCCGGCTTACGCCACCGGGAAGGTGCTTTCCCCGGCCGCGCTGGAGATCAACAAGAGGTATTTCCTCAACACGGTAAATTCGCTTAAGGACTCGCCTCTGCTCACCGAGTTTGCCATCCCGACGGAAGCAGTCTGGGCCTGCACCTCCTGTGGGGCTTGCGTGGACATCTGTCCGGTGGACAACGAGCCGATGCGCGATATCCTCGAAATCCGCCGTAGCCTCGTGCTGATGGATAACAATTTCCCAAAGCAGCTTGAGACCGCTTTCCGAGGCATGGAACGGTCGGCCAACCCTTGGGGAGTCCCACCATCCGAACGGATGAAGTGGGCCGAAGGATTGAAGGTCCCCACCATCGAGCAGAACCCGGAACCGGAAGTGCTGTGGTGGGTGGGCTGCGCCCCGGCGACCGAGGCGCGCGCCCAGAAGGCAGCTCGGGCGTTCGCTAAAATCTTGAATGCCGCGGGAGTCAATTTCGCCGTGCTTGGACAGAACGAGCAGTGCACCGGCGATTCCGCCCGCCGCGCTGGCCGCGAGGACATCTTCTTCGGGCTGGCGACGGCCAACGTGGAACTGCTGAACGAGGTCAAACCCAAGCGCATCGTCACGACCTGCCCGCATTGCCTGCACACCCTGAAGAACGAGTACCCGGCCTTCGGCGGGAATTATGAGGTCATTCATCACACCCAGCTGATTAATGAGCTGATTAGCAACGGCAAGCTTCTCTTAGAGGCTCAAGCCCCTGGCGAGAATCAGTCTTCAATCACATATCATGATCCCTGCTACCTGGGTCGGCACAATGGGGTCTATGCCGACCCGCGCCTGGTTTTGAAAGAGGCGCAAGCCGACCTGGTCGAAATGTCGCTGCATGCCGACAAGTCTTTCTGCTGCGGAGCGGGGGGAACGCAAATGTGGAAGGAAGAGGAGAATGGCACCTCCCGGATCAGCGAGGCGCGCGTTGCTGAGGCCCTGGCCACCGGCGCGGAGACAATGGCCGTGGCTTGTCCCTTCTGCATGATCATGCTGACCGATGCCGCCAAGGCGGACGGTGAAAAGGTCAAGGTGTTAGATGTGGCAGAGATCGTCATTGAGAGAATAAAAAAGCCTTAATAGGAAAAGACTGCCAGCTCAACTGCACCCTTTTGACAAGACACAAAAAGAAGATCCTGGGTTCTTCACGCCACCCCTAAGAGCAAGCGCACGGGCGATCTTAGCCAGAACTCCCAAGGCATATTCCCCAACAGCATCGAGGGAGCTTCTGAAGTCTTGTATTCTTAGGATATCCCCGCAAAGCTAATCGGGTTTAACCAAAAATAGCAATCAAAACAATGCCTGTAAAAATAACTGCCGCTCCGAGCAGGCGAATCTTCCCCAATTTCTCGCCGAGGAACTGCCAGCCGGCAAAAGCCCCCATCACCACGCTGACCTCCCGAATGGCTTCTGAATAATTCACGGGAGCCAACGAGTAGGCAAATAGAGCGAACAGATAAGCAATGACCCCCAGAAGACCGATCAGGACGAGGCGAGCCGGTTGTCCACGCACGGTTTTAATAAAATGCTCCCATCCATAGTGACGCACAATAACGGGTGTGGTCAAAACCGGCACCAGGGTGAACATACTCAGGGCATAGGGGAGAACCGGACCGTGTTTGACCGCGAAACCATCGATCATGGTGTAAATGGAGATGACCAGGGCAATCGCCAGCGCGATGGCTATTCCCTTGAATTGCGGTTTGCCCTCATGAGGCTGGAAGAAACTGGTTGTGCCAATGATAGCCAATCCACAAATAATCGTTGCTATTCCAATGAAGCCTCCAATGCTCGGTGTCTCGCGCAGGAACAATATGGACCAAAGGACGACCAAGGCAGGGGCAGCTCCCCGCGCCACCGGGTACACCAACGAAAAATCATGATCACTGTAGGCGAATGAGAGCAGGACGAAATAGATGGCCTCCAGGGTCATGCTGATTATAACGAATAGCCACATGGAGCGCGGGGGCAGGCCGGTGAAGAACAGCACAAAAACTGACAAGACGCCGCTGATGATCACCTGCCAACCCATGGCAATATATTTTTCCGAGGATTGTTTGAGGAGAAGATTCCAGAGGGCGTGAAGGGCCGCAGAAGTGAGAAGGAGAACAATGGCGAGGAAAGGCATAGCGGGTCTAAATTTACCACATTGCTTCCCTGTGGACTAGGCTGGGTAGAATAATTAAGCATGGTGGACCAATGCAGGATTCACCGCATTGAACCAGAGCCGGTTAGCACAAATTATTCTTCCGCCATATCGGCCTTTGAAAACGGATTTCAATAGGGTTTCCACCTTGTTTCTCAACAAAGAGCCCTGAAGGGGAATCCATCCTTTGGTTTGCAGCAGGCTTGCGATGGATTTCAACCTTCACCCCCCCAAAAAACAGCCATCCGCCAGGTATAGTGTGATAGCATAGAAATTACCAGGAGATCTAGGAATTCTGAACGCGAGTGAAGGCTATTGAAAAGCGACCACCTGGCTTATAATCGCTTGGCTGGAGGTCCCTTGAAAGGGATGATATACCCTTCACCCTTCTGGCGCTTCGGGGGCGCGTTTTCCAAATACCCCTATCGGGGCATACGTCCTGCTGGCTCACCTAAATCTGGTGGCAAGCAAGGTTATCGGTTCATCGAATTGGAGAAGAATAGAAGGTTCCCCCATGGAGTTTCTCGGTATCGGTCCACTTGAGTTACTTTTCATCATCCTGATCGCATTAATTATCCTGGGTCCAAAAGATCTGGAAAAAACAGGAAAGAGCATCGGGAAGGGACTAGCCAAATTGGTTAAGTCGGACACTTGGAAGACTGTCCGGCAGGCCTCTGAAAGAGTTAAATCGCTTCCAAACGAACTCATGCGCGAAGCCGGGATGGAAGATATGAAACAGTCATTAGGTTCGGAAATCATCCCATCTGTAAAGAACACCCGGAAAACCCTTGATTCCCAGGCAAGTGAATCGCGGATTATTGAATCGGCAGAACCTGAAAAGGATACTACGGAAGTATCACCAGGTGATCCCAATAGAATTGCTCCTCCCGCTCCTAAGGATGAACAATCTAAGTGAGACACGTGCGCAAAATCTTCCACAGACTCTGGCAAATCATCACCTTTCCCTTCCGCATCCTGGGGAAGGTGGTTGTATTCCCAATTAAAGCATTCAAGCGTGCGACCATCTTTCTGACCGAAGAGCCCGAAGATCAGCCTCTGTTAGAGGCTTTCGCTACCACCATAAAACAACCGTCTGCAATTTTCGAGCATCTCGACGCTCTTCGCAAGCACTTGATCCGCATGGTTATAGCATTGGTGGTCGGTGTGTCAATATGCGCCACCTTTACAATCAACATCATTGACTTCTTATCCAAACCCATCGGGGGGATATACACATTACAAGCCATTGACGTCACCGAATCAGTCGGGGTTTTCATGCGCGTGGCTCTGTTTGCCGGTTTTGCACTGGCTCTACCGTACATTGCTTTTGAGCTCTGGTTATTCGCTGCGCCTGGCTTGCACGCACGCGCCCGCCAGATGGGCCTCATGGGCATCCCGCTGACCTTGATCTTTTTCATGGGTGGGATCTTATTTTCTTATTATCTTCTTCTGCCGACCGCTTTGCCCTTCCTGCTGACCTTCATGGGCATCCACACCATCCCGCGCGTATCCTCTTATGTCGAATTCGTAACTGGATTACTCTTCTGGATCGGGATCGCATTCGAGTTTCCACTCGTAATTTATGTGTTGTCACTCATGGGAATTGTCAAACCAAGAATACTAGCAAAGCAGTGGCGGTACGCCATCGTCATAATCGCCATTATTGCCGCAGCAGTTACCCCAACGGTGGATCCTGTCAATATGTCATTAGTGATGGCCCCGATGATTTTGCTTTATTTCCTCAGCATTGGTCTGAGTCAGATGGCCGTTTTGGGACGAAGAAGAAAACAGGGTGAGTAAGCCTTGAAAGGCATTCATGGGGTTAAATCACCCTTTTATTTAATGTAATGAGGCGAAAGGGTTCGCTCAGTCATTCTCTATTCGGTGCGGCAGTCTGACCATTATGCGAATACGATAACATTGCATTTTGTGGAGAAACGTACAATTGTTCGAGTTTGTAACCTGCCGGTTTAATCAACTCACCCACGAATGGGTGGTGCCCGCCGACTTCGACACGCTACTCCTGCGCTCGTCCACGGCTCATAAATTCATTTTTAGTTATGAAATGCATGCCATCCCCCAACGTGAAAACTCCAGAAACCCCAGCTACCTGCTTGCGTTACCTGCCTGAAATCTACTGCACCCAAAGATAACTATGCACCCAAAAGAACTTGTTATCCAAACATTTCAGCAAAGATTTGGCAAAGACCCTACCCATCTGGCTCTCGCACCAGGTCGTGTCAACCTGCTGGGTGAGCACGTTGATTTTAATGATGGATTTGTGCTGCCGGCGGCCATTGACCGGGTAACTTATATCGCCTTTTCTCAATCAGATTCGAATCGCTCCACCCTCGTCGCTGCAGATTTTATCGAGGAGGCCGCGATTACACCTGCGAGCATACCCGCCAAGAACAACTCAAACGGGACCCCCCTCGTTGAGTGGGCTCACTACCCAGCCGGGGTGGCGTGGGCACTTTTGAAAGCCAACTTATCCGCTCCCGGTATGAACGCTGTTTTTGCTTCGGATGTGCCCCGCGGTGCAGGGTTAAGTTCCTCTGCTTCAGTGGAGATGGCCTTTGTGGTAGCATGGTCGGAGCTGGGCGGATGGACTTTGCCCCCGATGCAGCTCGCCTTGCTCGGTCAAAAAGCCGAAAACAAATATGTAGGCGTCAACTGCGGCATCATGGATCAGTTTGCCTCAGCCTGTGGCGTTTCTGGCAAATTACTCCTACTCGATTGCCGTTCGCTCGAATGGCAGGTTTTGCCGATCCCAGAAGATATCTCCATCGTGATCGCAGATACTGCTGTACGCCGCAAACTGACCACCAGCGGTTACAACGAACGCAGGCGGGCTTGCGAAGAGGCGGTCAATATTCTGGGTCAATACCTGCCAGGCATCCAGGCGCTCAGAGATGTAAGTGTGGATGATTTTAATCGGCTTTGTAACCAGCTTCCAGATTTGGTTGAGAAGCGTGCGCGGCATGTTGTCGAAGAAGTGGAACGCACCCGGCGCGCCATCCCGCTTTTGGAGCAGGGCAGAATACATGAATTTGGGGAAATCATGAAACAATGTCACGCCAGCTTGCGAGACTTATATGAAGTCTCGATCCCGGAACTGAATGCGATGGTTGAGATTGCCGAAGGCTTGCCAGGCTGTTACGGCGCACGCCTGACGGGCGCTGGTTTTGGCGGTTGCACAGTGAATCTGGTAATAAGAACCGCGGCTGATTCCTTTAGTACACAATTGGCATCCCGCTACCAGGCCCAAACAGGCATAAAACCCGAAATTTACATCTGCCACGCATCAGACGGCGCCAGGATGATCAGTTAGACCAAGAAGCAGTAAAAATCCACTAAGGGAAGCTGTTGGTATGAAGATCATTGATAGATTATTCCTTGTCCCATGTGTCGTGGCCAATCCATATATTCTCGTTGATGCTGACGGGCTGACTATCATTGATGCGGGCCTCCCGCGCAGCGAAAGAAAAATCCTTGCCTATGTTTCCAGCTTGGGCAGGTCGGCAGTCGATGTGAAACGGATCATCCTTACCCATGCAGATCTTGACCACGTGGGCGGTCTTGCCGCCCTGCATAAATTAACCGGCGGCCGCACTTATGCCAGCAGGATTGAAGCCGATGCCATCGCCTCAGGCGTACCTTCCCGTCAGATCAAGGCCTCCGGCTTTTCAGTGATGCGTCTGATGTTCTCTCTGGTGCGCCCCTTCATGAAGGCTACACCTTTCCAGGTGGATGAGATCCTGACTGACGGTCAGATCCTGCCGGCTCTGGGCGGTCTGCGCGTGATCGAAACACCCGGCCACACCCCGGGTCACATCTCGTTGTTTGCATCTTCAGTTGGTGTATTATTCAGCGGTGATTCGCTGGTAACCGACGAAAATGGCATCCATGGCTCACAAAGCGGTTTAACCTGGGACGAGGTGAAGGCAAGAGAGGCTGAGAGGAAGCAGGCCGCCCTTGGCGCGCGCATTGTATGTTCGGGTCACGGTCCGGTCATTATGGATGCAACGGGCAAATTTCCTCTTTAGTTCATGGACACGGAGACAACAATTGGATTATTTTTCAAGTCATGAGGCAGACAAGGAACCAGCCAGAATGAGTCCACAAGTTCAAGACTAGGAAATGTTAGGAAAGGTCATGGATTCACGAAAGAGCCAGTAAGAGTTCAGGAATCAATACTTGGATGGTTATGATGAATTGGAAACTAATCTCGTGGAATGTGAACGGCATCCGGGCGGCTGAGAAAAAAGGCTTCATGGAATGGCTGTCTGCTAGCGATGCCGACCTGGTGGCGATTCAGGAAACCAAAGCCCGTCCCGAACAACTCACAGCGGGGCTTCTAAACCCGGCCGGCTACCAAGCCACCTGGAACTCTGCAGAGAAGAAGGGCTACAGCGGCACGGTTACATATTCCAGGCACACGCCTGTTAAAGTGATCGCCAGTTTGAACGATCCCCGCTTCGACACTGAAGGCCGGTGCCTCATCCATGAGTTCGCACCAATTGTATTCTTCAACATTTACTTTCCCAACGGAGGGCGCGGGCCGGAATGGGTGGCGCATAAACTTGCGTTTTACCGGCGGTTCCTCGAAGTCGCACAAGGGTATATGCAAAGCGGGCATTCCATCGTCGTTACCGGCGATTTCAACACAGCTTATGCCGAGATTGACCTGGCCCGTCCCAGGGAGAATGTCACGCATAGCGGCTTTATGCCGGAGGAACGGGCCGGGCTGGGCGAGTTCTTCCAGGCTGGACTTATCGATACATTCCGCCATCTTCATCCGGATACGGTGAAATATTCGTGGTGGGATATGGTGACGCGGGCACGCGAGCGTAATGTGGGCTGGAGGCTGGACTATTTCATGGTATCTCCCGATTTGAAAGACCGTATCATCGCCGCGGATATCCACGAGGAGGTGTTTGGCTCTGACCATTGCCCTGTAAGTTTGGTCATATCCTTCTAATCGCTTTTGCATTCCCTTGCGGGTTGCCGTCCGTGCCTTCCCAGTGACCGGAACTTGTGCTTGGCGCATACTTGCCCTGGACGCAGGCGCCGGGGGAGAGCATAGAATTTTATCCTTATTATTTGCTCGGTGGGCTTTCTGTAATTGCCATCCCCGCGAGAGGGCCGTGGCGGTGCTTTTTGCACCCGTTCATGGCAGACTTTTCATTTCCCCCGGGGTTTTATCTTGAAAAGGATTCTGGGGATGGGTGGCGTCAGGCTTTGCTGGAAACAAGCAAGGCGACTCCGATCAACACTCCGCCTATTACAAACAACGGGGTGATGCGTTCGTTCAAGAAGAGCACGCTGAGCAGGGTCCCAACCACAGGCTGGGCGAAGAAGGTCAGCGAAGCAGCCCCGGCGTCCAGTTTGGTAAAGGCAGTGTTCCATAGATACATGGCAATAGCGGTGGAGATAATACCGAGAAACAGGATGCCGCTGACCACCCCCAGGTTGATCCTCCCGAAACCCTGTGTCATCGCTTCCCAGCCACTGAGCGGCAGGCAGACCGGCAGGCCACCGATAAAAGCAATCAGGGTGGTCGTCAGGACGTCGGTGTCCTGGGTGACTTTGCGGATGAGGACTGAGTACAGCGCCCAGGTCAGCGCTGCGGCCACCAGGCAGATGTTACCCCAAAAGAAGGATGGGGAGAGGGCCGCATTGCGCGGGTCGATGACTGCCGCCACGCCGGCCGTGGCGATCCCCAACGCCAACAAGCGCCGCAGGGTGATCCTTTCGGCCAGCATGAGGGCGGCGAAAAGCAGGACAAAGGCTGGCGTGGCCGAGGTGACCAGTGAGCCGTTGGCAGCTGTGGAGAGTTTCGTGCCCACAAATTGGAAACCGAGGGAAATTCCATACCCCACCAGCCCCACACCAAAAATGCGCCAGAATTGTCGACGCGTCACCTTCCAGCTCTTGCGAATGGCGACGATGATGGCCAGAGTCAGTATGCCCAAGGCCAGCCGGATGGCAACCAGCGAAAAGGGGGGGATCACAACCATGACGACCTTGCTGACCACGTACATGCCGCCCCAAATGGAGGCCGCGGTCAAACCGGAAAGAAATCCCCATACTGGATTGGTCATTCTGGATTTATTCAATGGGAGTTCCTGAGGATGGATTTCATTTCGAACTCGTTATGGAAATGGGGAGGCAGGCAGTCAAAAAGGTAAGCTGTACAGGGAGATCTAGATGATCTTATTGTATGCCTTTATTTTACTTTTAATTTTAATATCTCATATGTTTATTGTTTGTGACATCTGTCACTTCTACTTTTTCTATCTCTTGGCTAAAATGAATTCCCGATGGATTCCGAGGAGTTATCCCTATTAAGATCAGGAGAGAAGCATGGATAATATGCTCAAGAAAACTGGCGGCAAGGTTCGGATTGCCTGGCTTCCGGGGGATGGGGTGGGCGTGGACGTGCTTGAGGCAACGAAAATTGTCCTGGACAAGATCAGTTTGAATGCCGAGTACATCCATGGGGATATCGGCTGGGAATTCTGGTGTAAAGAAGGCGACGCCCTCCCGGCCCGGACCATTGAGCTGCTGAAGAAAGTTGACGCCGCCATGTTTGGCGCCATCACCTCTAAACCGGTCAAAACGGCAGAGGCTGAATTAATTCCGGAATTAAGAGGCAAAGGGTTGACCTACCGTTCACCCATTGTGCGGATGCGCCAGCTTTTCGACCTCTATAATTGCCTGCGCCCATGCAAGGGTTATCCGCATAACCCTTTGAACTATAAAGAAGGCATCGACCTGGTTGTATTTCGCGAGAACACAGAAGACCTGTACGCCGGGGTGGAATTCAATCCGGTACCCGCCAATGTGGCAGCGGTCCTGGCTCAGGAATCGAAACCTTTTGCCCCCTTTAAGGATTTGCCGGGAGACCAGTACGCCATCTCCGTCAAGGTGAATACGCGGAAGGGGTGCGAACGCATCCTGCGAGCGGCTTTTGATTTCACTAGGAAATTCGGACGCAAGAAAGTGACCATCGTGCATAAAGCCAATGTGGTTCGCGCCACCGACGGCCTGTTTTTGGATATCGCCAAGGAAATCTCCAAGGAGTATCCCGAAATCCAGATGGACGAAGCGAACGTGGACGCCATCTGCATGTGGCTCTTGAAGAATCCTCACAACTATGACGTATTGGTGGCACCCAATCTGTATGGAGATATCATATCCGACTTGTGTGCCCAAATGGTGGGCGGCCTCGGTTTCGGATGCTCCGGGAATATCGGCGACAAGTTGGCAGTTTTTGAGCCGAGCCACGGATCGGCGCCCAAATATGCCGGCCAGTACAAGGTGAATCCGATCGCATCCATTCTGGCCGCCAAGATGATGCTCGACTGGCTGGGGGAGGAACAGAAGGGAGCCGCAGTCGAAAAAGCTGTGGCCGAAGTGATCAAGGAAGGCAGAATCAGAACTTACGATATGGGCGGTTCCAGCACGACCCTGGATATGGGGCGGGCGATCGCGGACCGGTTATAGAAGATATACAACAGGAGAAGATGGATGTGAATAAAACCAGCATTTTAAGAAAAGCCATCATGGAAAGGAGGGCGGTCGTGGTTCCCGGTTGCCACGACGCCCTGTCTGCCAGGATCATCGAGACCTGCGGTTTCGAGGCGGTTCAGATCTCTGGCTATGGCATGGCCGGCTCGCTCCTGGCGAGACCGGATGTGGGCCTGGTTCAGATGAAAGACATAATGGATATCTCGTGGAACATTGCCCAAGCCGTGGAAATTCCGGTCATGGCCGACATGGATACAGGTGGCGGTAACGCGGTTAACGCGGCCTGGATAGTTGAACGCCTGATCCCCATGGGATTGGCGGGTATGAATATCGAAGACCAGGTCTTTCCGAAGCGCTGCGGTCACATGGCGGGCAAGGAGGTGATCTCTGCCGAGGAAATGGCCGGGAAAGTGCGCGCCTGCGCGGAAACCCGGGACAGGCTGGACAAGGACTTCATCATCAATGCCCGGACAGACTCTTTTGCCGTGGCCGGCCTCGATGAAGCCATCCGCCGCTGCAACTTATATCTGGAGGCTGGCGCCGACTTGGCCTTTATCGACGGAATCCGCACCCGGGCCGACGTGGAAAAAGCAGTGAAAGGTGTCAAAGGTCCCTTGTCAGTGAACCTGATGGATGCTATCTCGGGCATGAAGACCGAACTGATCCCCATTCCGGAGCTGGCAAAGATGGGAGTGGGCCGGGTCTCCATTCCGGTGGCGTCCATTATGGTCGCCAACAAAGCCCTCAAGGATTTCTTCACTGCACTCAAGAATTCTCCCACAGGAATACTGGCAGGCCAGACCCAATGGGTCAATTCCTTTGAGGAATACACTGATTTCGTCGGTTTGAAGGAATATAAAATAATGGAAGAAGCCTATCTGCCGAAGGAGCATGTCGAGACCAAGTACAAGGGCCAGGCAAAGATCGTTGGTTAGCATCCAGGTTAAAACGCAGGAGGTACTTATATGGGAATGACAGTTGTGGAGAAGATCCTGGCCAGGGCGACCGATCAACCCCACGTGAAGGCGGGGGATATCTTGGAGCCCCGTGTCGATTTGGCAATGTCGCATGAAAACGGGGCCCTGGTAATCAATCAGTTCCAGGAGATTTACCAGGGCACCGGCCTGGAGCCCAAAGTCTGGGATCCCGATAAGATCGCCTTGATCTTCGATCATCGGATTCCGGCAGAAAGCGCCAAGACCGCCACGAATCAAAAGAGGGTCCGTGAATTTGTTGCCCAGCAAGGGATTAAGAAATTTCATGATATCCGTGGGGATGAAGGCGGCATTTGTCATCAGATCCTGCCGGAGAATGGGTATGTCCTTCCTGGGCAGGTCGTGGTCGGCACGGATAGCCATACCACGAGTCATGGTGCACTGGGGGCTTTCTCGTTCGGCATTGGGGCTACCGAAATGGCCTCCGTCTGGACCTTGGGGCGAATCCTCAACGTGGATGTTCCCGGAACGATCAAAGTGGAAGTGCACGGTGACTTTCAATCGTATGTCCTGCCCAAGGATTTGATCCTTTACCTGATCGGTAAGATTTCAGCACAAGGGGCCAACTTCAAGGTTATCGAATTCCACGGTTCGACGATTGAAAAAATTCCAACCTCCGGGCGTCTGACCATTTGCAACATGGCGGTGGAGGCTGGTGCAACATCCGGGATCGTCCCGGCGGATCAGGAAACCGTACGTTATTTGCATGATGAAGCGGGAGTGAAAGGCGTCATCGAAGTCATCCGCCCGGACGCGGATGCCGTTTACGATCGGGTGATTGAAGTAGACATCTCGGAGCTGGTTCCGCAGCTTGCCTGTCCCCACACGGTTGACAACGTCAAGCCCATCCAGGATGTTGCTGGAAAGCAGGTCAACCAGATCGTGATCGGCTCCTGCACGAATGGCCGTCTCGATGACATCCAGATTGCCGCCCGAATACTGGAAGGGAAAAAAGTTTCCCGCCACGTGCGCATGCTGGTTTTCCCGGCCTCAGCGCGCATCTACCGACAGGCGCTGAAAGAGGGATACCTCTCGACTCTTATGGATGCTGGAGCAGTAGTGATGAACTCGGGCTGCGGTCCGTGCCTAGGTGTGCACCAGGGAGCCCTGGCGGATGGCGATATTGCCCTGGCCACCACCAACCGAAATTTCAAGGGCCGCATGGGTAATCCATCTGCCGAGGTCTACCTTTGCTCTCCGGCCGTGGCTGCCGCCAGCGCATTGACCGGCAAGATTACCGATCCTCGGAAAGGAGCCTAAGAATGTCCGAAGTGGTCCTCAAACTGGGCGATGATGTCTCGACCGATATCATCTACCCGGGACGTTTCATGGCGACCGTGCTCCCCGCAGAAACGCCTCAGTATGCTTTTGCGGATCTGGTCGATTTTAATGCCCGGGTGAAGAATAATGAGATCCAGCCGCAAAGTGTGATCGTGGCAGGGAAAAATTTCGGCTGCGGTTCCTCCCGCGAACAGGCTGCCTCCTGCCTTAAGGGTCCGGATTTCATTGTCATTGCCAGGGATTTCGCCCGCATTTTCCTGCAGAATTCAATCAACCTGGGGCTGAACACAATCATTTGCCCGGGTATCGAGGCCAAGGAAGGCGATGAGCTGAAACTCTCAGCCACCCACGTGTTAAACCAGACAAACGGGAAAAGCTTCGAGCTTGTACCCTTGCCCCAGGCGCGACAGGCGATTATTGAGGCGGGTGGATTAATCCCCTACACCCGTCAGCGGTTATTGCAAACGAAGAGATAATTCCTTCTCAAAGATAGCCCTCCAGGATTGCCCAGGGTTTACCAAACCATGGGTAAAGGCTCCGAAAGCATCCCACAGTGATATTTATGTCACCGGGATGCTCTTAATGTCTTAAGAAATGAACCGCGCCACGGCAATTACCAAAGAACGGGGACATGAGAGCGCATATGCGAAGTGAGGATCCATGGTTAATGGACTTTAGAAAAAGGGTTGAGAGCATCCTTTCAGTACTTGACTTATTTACTAAAAACAAGTAATGTCTAATGTAATGAAAATCGTTTACTGGCAAAAATAGAGATTCGCAGAAAAGATGATTTCGATAATTCAGAATCCCGCCTGTGATAATTTCTCCAAACTCCAGAACGTAGAAATTTTTATTATTGCCAGGCTGTTTTTTCAATTGACGGTTATAATACGTCAATATAATTACAGAACGGAAAAATCCAAAGCTTGATCCTTACCAGGTCCGGAGTGGTTTGTGTGTTTCTGCTTTCAGCCCCTGCGATATGAGTAGAGGCGAAGAACATCATTCAGCTCAAATAAGATGAAAGAATAAAGGAGGTGATGCTCGACACAGAAAGGCTTTGTCAGCTACGCCGAAAAAACCCGGAAAACGGGTTCCTATATTCACCATTTTTCACCGGAGGAGAAAAGCGTATGTTCAAGCGGTTGTCCATAATATTTACAGCAATAGCGATTCTGGGCATGGTGCTCTCGGCTTGCGGTCCTTCCGCATCCACCTACACCTGCACTGATTCGATCGGTTGTGTAAAGATTGGTCCGACGGATCCAATCCATATTGCCTATTTGTTGGTTGTAGCTGGCCCCAACTCAGCGTTGGGCATCGACTCCCGCAACGGCGTGGAAATTGCCATCGATGATGCAGGCGGCAAGATCCTAAACCACACCATTAAATTCGATGGTGAAGACAGCGGCTGCAGTGCGGAAGGCGGCCAGGCGGCCGGTACCAAGCTTGCCGCGGATCCGACTATCGTGGGCGTCATCGGCACCTCTTGCTCGAGTGAAGCCCGCGCGGCTCTTCCGCTCCTTTCTGCCGCCGGGTTCATGATGATCTCGTCGTCCAACACCGCTCCTGGCCTGACCACACCTGGCGACAAGAATAACTACGTTCCAGCCTATGCCCGCACAGCGCACAATGACAACTTCCAGGGCACTGCAGCAGCAGAGTACGTTTACACCGTCCTGAAAGTGACTAAGGCCGCCACCATCCACGACGGCAGCCTGTACGCTGACCAGTTGCAACAAGTCTTCGCAGCCAAGTTCAAAGAACTTGGCGGTACGATCACCGAACAGACTTCGGTTGATCCGAATGCGACCGACATGAGCTCGGTCCTGGCTTCCATCGCCACCGGACAGCCCGGACTGATCTACTTCCCGATCTTCATGCCCGCCGGTGCGTTCATCATCAAGCAGGCCAAGACCACCCCTGGTCTGGAGCATGCATACTTGATGGGCGCCGATGGTCTGTTCTCGCCGGACGTGGCCGCGGGGGCCGGAGCTGATATTGAAGGCTTCCTGGTATCGAGCCCGGCTGTTTCGGGTGAGCCTTATACTGCGTTCCTTGCTAAATATAAGGCCAAATTCGGCACTGGCCCAATCAACATCTTCCACGCACACGCCTATGACGCCTTCAATATCCTCAAGGCAGCGATCGAGAAGGTGGCTGTGCAGGAAGCAGATGGGACGATCTACATCCCACGCCAGGCGCTGCGAGACGCTGTCATCAACACGGTGAATTTCCAAGGCTTGACTGGCGTCTTGACCTGCAATGAGACACTCACAGTGGGAGGGACTCCTATTAAGTGGCCCGGTGACTGCTCCGCGGCTGGGATGGCTGTCTGGCAATACCACAACATTCCGTTTGAGATCTTTGTAAGCCCAGAAGTAGTGTGGATCCAAGGGACAGGTGTAATCAAGCCTGTACTCGCACCGTAATCTGGATCTAAGGCTGCAGCCTAGTTATGGCAGCCTGAACAAAAGAGAGGCAAGGTTGGCCTTGCCTCTCTTTATAAAACACCCAAGACAGGAGACTAAGATGCTTCGCACTTGGCGTCAGCGCATCACAATTACGGATATCTTTATATGGGTAATTGGCCTGGCTATCGCAGGGATTGTCATCTGGGGAACCATCAGCACCCTGGAGCAAGGCCGGTACTCGGCCAGCGGCTGGCTTGACCTAACGATCAAGGGATTGGCGCTTGGCGGTGTTTATGCTCTCATCGCCATGGGTTACACCATGGTCTATGGCATTTTGAAAATGATCAACTTCGCTCACAGCGAAGTATTTATGAGCGGACCATTCACAGCGGTCTTTGTTGCCTTGGGGCTGGCCCAATCCGGTTTTCTGGACAGGCAACCGGTAATCGCGTTAGTTATCATTTCCCTGGTTTCCATGGGCGTCTCGACGTTGATTGCGGTCTTATTGGAAAGAATTTGTTACCGGCCTCTGCGCAATGCGCCCCGCTTGGTACCCCTGATCACCGCCATCGGGGCTTCTTTCTTTCTCCAATATGTATTCCGCGGCTTTTACGGGTCCGGTTCTGAAGGTTATCCAACAGTAGCCATTCTTAAGGGAACATGGAATATCTTCGGAATTGATGTATACAAGGTCCAAACGGTCGTGATCATCAGCGCCATCGCGATGATGGTGTTACTCTACGCGATCGTTCAATGGACCAAGATCGGCAAAGCCATGCGCGCTGTTTCCGAAGACAAGGAGGCGGCCGAGCTGATGGGAATTGATGTCGATCGCATTATTGTTTTTACCTTTGGCTTGGGAGGCGCATCGGCCGGGATCGCGGGTGTTCTCTACATACTCCTGTTCCCTGTGGTTAACTTCTATATGGGCTTCTTCCCCGGGATCAAAGCCTTTACCGCGGCTGTCCTGGGAGGCATCGGGAACGTACCTGGTGCTTTTCTAGGGGCGATCATCCTGGGTTTGCTCGAATCGGTGGGGCCAAATCTGTTCCTGACCGGGCTGGGCATCCCCTCCCCGTCCCAGTTGAAAGATGCCATCGCTTTCATCGTGCTGGTGCTCATCCTGATCTTCCGCCCGACAGGGCTTCTGGGCGAACGGATCTCCAGGAACAAGGCCTAAGGAGGATGATATGAAAAGTAAATCATCATACTGGGTCAAGACGGTTCAGAACGGGCTGGTCGGGGGAGGCATATCCCTGCTGTTAAGCGTTGTGGGGTTGGTCCTGGCTTTTGGGAAATCTTATGTGATCAGCGGGGTGATCACCATGGGAGAGATCTTCGTCTTAGCTCCCTTCCTATTCGAAGCCTACCTCTCGGTCCGGCAAGCCCCCTCGAAAGAACCTGGTAGGCTCCTAATAACAGGAGGGTTGAGCGGGCTGGTGGGAGGTGCGGTGCTGGCCGTATTTGTCCTGATCGGGGAGGTTGTCAATGTTCGGGCAGTGTTGATCAATTCTTCTCCTGATCTTTTTGCGCTTTTAACCTTCCATTTATCCCTCCTTCCCGGGATTCTGGTCCTACTGGCGGTCAGCCTGGTGACCGGTGTGATCGCGGCAGGAGCATACCTGCTCCCGGAGCGTTTCCGGGGAACCTTGAGCCAAGCATTTATGGTTGTTGTTCTAATCGGTTTGTTCCGTGACCTGATCGTCACGGTAATTATCCGTTGGGGAGTGGTGCAATATGCATTCCTTTGGTTGTTCGCTGAGAGTGGTCTGAAAATCATCGGCGCGCTGATCATATTTGTACTCGTCGGTGTACTTGCATTCTGGAGCAAGGGACGGGACCGGAAGGCAATTGCTCTTAAACAAAGCCCGCGCCAGCAGCGGGTAGCCCGCTGGGGTTTGCTGGGTGTACTGGGGCTGCTCACGCTCCTGCTGCCGGTCATCCTGGGGAGCTATTTTAGTGAAATCCTGGACAACGTTGGTATTTATGTTCTCATGGGGTTGGGTCTGAACATTGTGGTGGGGTTTGCCGGTTTGCTCGACCTGGGCTACGTTGCCTTCTATGCCATCGGCGCTTACACCCTGGGTGTGCTGACCACCTCCGAGGCGGTGGGACTGCTGCACCTCAGCTTCTGGGAAGCGATACCTTTTGCTTTGATTGTTGCTGTCTTCGCTGGCATCATACTTGGCCTGCCTGTTCTAAGAATGCGCGGTGACTACCTGGCGATCGTCACCCTGGGGTTTGGGGAGATCATCCGCATCCTGGTCCTTTCCGACTGGCTGAAACCCCTCCTGGGAGGATCGGAGGGCATCCAGCGCATAGGCCAGCCGACGATCGGGACGTTCGTCCTGGCACATCAACAGGAACTTTATTACTTAATATTAGTGGGGATCATCCTGGCAGGATTCATCACCATTCGATTAAAGGATTCCCACCTCGGTCGTTCCTGGATGGCCTTGCGTGAGGATGAGGATGTTGCCGAAGCCATGGGGATCAACAAGGTCAAGACCAAGCTGCTGGCTTTTGCAATGGGCGCCCTCTTTTCCGGTTTAGGAGGAGCAATATTTGCCACCAAGATCGGCTCGGTCTATCCGCAAAGCTTCAGCTTTATTGTTTCGATCAATATCCTATCCCTGATCATCATCGGCGGCATGGGCAGCATTCCGGGCGTCTTTGTCGGCGGGCTGGCTCTGGTTGGATTACCCTTGCTGCTCAGCCAGTTCGCGGATTTCCGTTACCTGGTATACGGTGCCGTTTTGGTGGTCATGATGTTGATGAAACCGGAGGGCCTGGCGCCGGAAGCGCGCCGCCGCCTGGAATTGCACGAGGATGAGGCCGGACCGGGTCCCCAAGAAGAACCTCAGACCGTGACAAAGAATCCGGGGCGCTAGGAGGAGACTGAGATGGCGATACTCGTTTCGAAGAAGGTAACCAAGCGTTTTGGCGGCCTGGAGGCAGTAGGCAAGGTTGACCTGGAAGTAAAAGAACACGCAATCTACAGCATCATCGGTCCTAACGGAGCGGGCAAGACCACATTCTTCAACTGCGTGACCGGGTTTTACACCCCGGAGGAAGGGGAGATCTTATTCAACGGCAGGAATATCACCGGCTTGTCCCCGGATCGGGTCACGCGTTTGGGGATTGCCCGCACCTACCAGAACATCCGCTTATTCAAGAACATGACCGCGGTGGAAAATATCCTGGTCGGGATGCAGCCTCATTTGAAATCGGGTGTGCTGGGAGCAATATTCCGCGATCCGCGCACCAACCGGGAGGAAAAAGAAGCTGTCGAGGAAGCCATCCGGCTACTTGTTTATATCAATATGCAAGGGAAGGGAGACCTGCTGGCCAAGAACCTGCCTTACGGTGAACAACGCCGCCTGGAAATTGGCCGGGCTCTCGCCAGCAAACCATCCCTCCTGCTCCTGGATGAACCTACCGCCGGTATGAATCCCAGAGAGACTCAGGATATGGTCAATTTTATCCGCCGCTTGCGGGATGAGTTGGGCATCACCATCCTGCTCATCGAACACCAGATGCGGGTGGTGATGAGCATTTCTGAACTGATCACCGTTCTGGATTTTGGCGTGAAGATCGCCGAAGGGACTCCACAGGAAATCCAGAAGAATCCCCGCGTGGTCGAAGCTTACCTCGGGCGAGGCGCGGCGAGCGGCCTTGGCCAGGCCCCCACAGCAGTCTGAGCCGGAGGACCATTATGCCTATTCTTGAAGTCGAGAATATTCACTCGTATTACGGGAACATCCATGCCCTTAAAGGGGTTTCTTTGACCGTTGAGAAGGGTGAAATAGTGACCTTGATCGGCGCCAATGGCGCTGGCAAGTCCACCACCCTGCGCACCATCGTCGGTCTGCTTAAGCCGCGCGAGGGCCATGTCCGCTTTAATGGGGAAGACCTGGCTCCTTATAAACCCCACGACCTGATCTTTAAGGGAATGTCGATGGTACCGGAGGGACGGCAAATCTTCGCCCGGCTGACGGTTGCCGAGAACCTCGAAATGGGAGCCTACACCCGCAAGAAAGGACCGGAGCTGGCCGCGGACCTGGAGCGCGTGTTCACTCTGTTCCCGCGCCTCAAGGAGCGCCGTAAACAGGTGGGTGGAACGCTTTCCGGCGGGGAGCAACAGATGCTTGCCACAGGGCGGGCGCTGATGGCTCATCCCCGGCTGCTCTTGATGGATGAACCTTCCATGGGGCTGGCCCCGGTCCTGGTCGAGAGTATTTTTGATACGATCATCCAAATAAACAAAGAGGGGACGACCATTCTGCTGGTCGAGCAAAATGCCCTCATGGCGCTTAGTGTTGCCAACCGCGGCTACGTTCTGCAGACCGGAGAGATCGTATTACAGGACACGGCTGCGGAACTCAAGAAAAACAAGATGATCCAGAAATCCTATTTAGGCATGGAATAGAGACTTGTTTTCGTCGATTGGATGTAGCGCGTAACTCATTTCATTTGCCTGGGATGAACGGCTCTCTTCGCGAACAGCGAAGAGAGCCTGCGGGTAATTGTCCGCATACAGGTCTGTGCGCCGATCCCCAGTAAGTTGAAAGAAAAAGCTCCTGGAACGCCACCCGGTTACAGGATGGGTCTAACGCTCAATTATGCAATTGCATAAATCAGGTGTAGACGCCAATTCAAGAGAAAGGAACCCAAATGGCTGAACAACGACTACTTTATCTTTCACGCGCCGACGTTGAAAACGTTGCGCTCGACATGCCGACCATTTTGAAGCTTCTCGAAGAGGCATTCAAGGAAAAAGGCCATGGGAAGGTCGAAATGCCGCCCAAACCGGGGATCCACACCATGCCAGACGCCTTCATCCACGCCATGCCTGCTTTTATCCCCTCCCTGCACTCAGCAGGGATCAAATGGGTCAGCGGTTATCCTGAGAATTTCAAGCGGGGGCTTCCCTACATTACAGGGTTGCTTATCCTTAATGAGGATGAGACCGGTATTCCCTACGCCGTGATGGATTGTACCTGGATAACCGCTTACCGTACCGGGGCGGCGACCGGCCTGTCGGCCAAGTATCTGGCCCGTCCAAACAGCGAAGTGGCCGCGATCCTGGCGTGCGGAGTACAGGGGCGGACCAACCTGGAGGCGCTTGCCTGCCTGTTTCCGCTCAAACGCGTATACGCCTACGATATTCTGCCGGAAGTCCAGGCGAAGTTTATCGATGAGATGAAGGCGAAATTCAAATTTGAGGTTGTTCCAGCCAAAGGACCCAAAGAGGCTGTCATGGAAAGCGACCTGGTCGTGACCTCCGGCCCGATCCTCAAACATCCCACCCCCACCATCGAAAAGGACTGGCTGAAACCCGGCGGGTTTGGTTCAGCCGTTGATTTCGACTCATATTGGACCGGCCCAGCGATGGCTCAAATGGACCGGATCAGCACAGACGATCATGCGCAGTTCCAGTATTACCGAACGAGCGGTTATTTCCAACAAACCCCCGAACCCTATGCGGACCTGGGACAACTGGCTACCGGTCAGAAACCGGGGCGAGGCTCAGATAAAGAGCGGACTCTGGCGATCAACCTGGGCCTGGCGATGGACGATATGGCTATCGCACCCGAAATCTACCGGCGGGCACGGGAAAAAAGTATCGGCACCTGGCTGCCGCTCTAATGGATCAATTTTAATTTGGTGATAAAACGCCCGCGATGTTGGGCGTTTTATCACTACGGTCTGCAGTAATTTTTCAAATTGCTTACATCTGTGCATTCAAAGAATAACCAGAAAATAGTATATTATTCAATGAAGGGAGTGTACTTGCAAGGATGATTCCAAGAACAGCTGATGTTGTAATTATCGGAGGCGGCGTAATGGGCACAAGTACGGCGTACCATCTTGCCCTGCGCGGCCAAAAGAACATTCTGCTCCTTGAAAAAGATGAATTCTTTGGACAGGGTGCAACCGGCCGCTGTGCTGGGGGGGTTCGGTATCAATTCTCCACTGAGGTCAATATCCGTCTATCCCTGCAGAGTTTACCGATGCTCGAGCGTTTTAAGGACGAGATCGGTCAGGAGATTAACTTTCACAAGTGCGGTTACCTTTTCGTTCTTACCAGGCCTGAGGAGGTCAAAATCTTTCGTCACAGCCTGGAGCTCCAGCAGAATCTTGGCATCCACACCGAATGGCTGGCCCCGGACGAAATTCATCGTCGCTTGCCTTTGATGCGATTTGAGGATGCCCTGGCAGGATCCTTCAATCAGGAAGATGGTCTGGTCGATCCGAACAGCGTTGTCATGGGTTATGTGAGCGCAGCTCAGCGTCTGGGAGTTCATTGCCTCAACAACGTTGAGGTTCTCGGTTTTCAGGTTTTGTCAGGAAATATCGTTGCTGTGGAAACAAATCAGGGGACGATCTCGACCCGGGTGGTCGTTAACGCCGCAGGCCCCTGGGCCGGTCTGATCGGCCAAATGGCGGGGTTGGCGGTCCCAATCGTTCCTTATCGTCGTCAAATCATGACGACTACTCCTTTACCGGAAGTGCCTCAAGATTTCCCCTTCGTTCTGGATTTCGCACAGTCGCTTTATTTCCACCGGGAGGGGAATGGAATTTTAACCGGCATGTCCAACCTAAACGAAAAAGCCGGATTCGACCAGACCGTTGACGAGGACTTCGAGATAGTCAACCTGGAGGCGGCGATCGCCCGCATGCCCTGCCTCGAGAAGGCCAGCTTGCTTTCCCATTGGGCAGGTTTGTATGAAGTCACCCCCGACGCGCATCCAATCTATGGTAAAACACCCGTCAATGGTTTTTATATCGTTGCAGGTTTCTCAGGTCACGGTTTCATGCACGGCCCGATCTCGGGGAAATTAATGACCGAATGCATCCTGGACGGGAAGTTCCAAAGTCTGGATGTATCAATGCTCGACCTGGCCAGGTTCACGGAAGAGCGTCAAATCCGGGAATATAACGTCGTCTGATGCCCAGCCTCGCTCAAGGAGCGAGTTCCCGGTCCTGGTCCCCGAGCGCATCGAGCACGATTTTTAAAGTTAATTGGATATGACCGCGGACGATCGACTCTGCTTTGACCCCGTCTTTGGCGGCTAGCGCCTCGATCAATGAGTGATGATGCTCATGAACTTTCAGGTCGGCATCCGGGGAGAATATGACTGGCACATTGCCATCCCCTAATCCACGATGAACAGCCTCGCTCCAGTGCTGGTGGATGAACGGTGCGGGTTGATCTCATTGGCAACCTGGTAACTCATCCCAGCCTTCAGCAGGAATTTTCGCCCATCGCTCAACTCTGTCTCAAGCTCGCCCTCCAGTACAAGCAGGACATGTCCCCGCTTGCACCAGTGGTCTGCAAGATAGCCCGGCGTATACTCCACCATGCGCACCCGGATGTTGCCCATTTCAAAGGTGCGCCAGAAGGCTTTGCCGGTCGTTCCCGGGTGTTCTGTGGGGGGTAACGTGGTCCAATCCATCGTTCCAAAGGGGACATCTTGAATGTTCATCTGCAATCTCCTGGTCAATTCCAGTGCCTGCTGCCATCAGGGATCATCGATGGGCAGGCACATTGGTTTTTAAATGATAATCCACTTTGTGCCTTATTATCCTTCGATATGATTTTAAACAATTGTCTCAGTTACTGATAAGTTTACATTATTTTGAACAACAAGGACAAGACTTCTGGTCTGTTTTCACCCGCCCAGGCAGCATCCGCAAGCAGGAGCAAAAGCAGATGGCGAGGGTATACAGCACCCTGGAATGGATTGGCCTTTCTCAAAAGGGAGAGGAATAAGCGGTGAATCTCAGCGTGCCCGAGACACGCATGCCCTAGATCGGTCGGCAGCTCATGTATTCCCATGAAATACCGGTAATATCTGTTTATAATGAAATGTCAAAGCCCCACCGTTTGGTAATTTAACAGAACTGGAGAAAAAAAAATGAGCGGAGATAATTCGAATCGCGTTGGAAGTAAAAAAACAAATCAACACAACCCCGAAATCACCAACCTTAAACTTCGTGAGATTCAATCACCGCTCATTGCCAGTCTACTTGCTGGGTTTATCAGCGAAATTGGCCATGATAAAGCCATGGGGGTGGCGTCAGCCGCGATTCAGAAGGACGCCATGAGGGTTGGAAAAATAATGGCCGAGAAATTTGGCGGAACAACTATTAAGGAACTCCATCGCGTTTTAAGTGAAGTATGGGCAGAAGAAAACGCCTTAGTGTTCTCCATTTTAGAGGAAACAGACAGGAGGCTGAGTTTCAATGTTACTCGCTGCCTATACGCCGAGCTGTATGATCGGCTGGGGTTGAAAGAGTTCGGTTTTTGCCTTTCATGTAACCGCGATGAGCCTCTCATAAAAGGATTCAACCCTCGCATGAATCTATTACGAACCCAGACCATCATGCAAGGTGCTGAGATATGTGATTTTCGAATCGTCCTCGAATAAAAATAACCAACAATGACCCAACCACGAGGGGCAGGGCGGCCGGATCATCTCTATAGCGGAATCGAAGAAATATCCTCAGAATTTGAGGCCGCTGAACCGAATGGGATACAAAGGAAAAAGAACCACTTGGTTCATTATCGCTTGGTCGCAGGTCCTGACGGGTGTGACTGGAGGGAGTCATCTTCCATAACCCAATCTACCCCGTTCAGCATCAATAGCCAAAGCCTTTTCGGTCTGACCAGCCAATTCATAAACCCTGCTAAGTTGCATGTAGAGATCACGTAAATCCGTTGTTTCTGGCATTTCTGACAGCGACGCATCGTGCACAAGCAGGCGAGCGTGCTCAAAATGGACAATGGCCTCGCTCACCGCTGAGAGTCGCAGCGCCTCGCGCCCGGCAGCCAGGCTGTGGTGGAAAGCGGCCTTTGCCAGTCCTGCGGCCAACGCATGATGGGCCAGCACCGCCGCCGGGTCCCCGGCTGTTTCGAGGATTTCCAGCGCCCTCCGGTGGAACAACCGCCGCCGCGCATCTCCGGCTTCGGTATACACCACATCGCGCAGCATATCATTGGTGAAAACGTACGCGCTGGTCACGTTCGGATGTACCATTTCGAGCAAAAGGCGGCCGCTGATCAATTCATCCAGGGCGGGTAAGGCCATGTCTTCGCTTACGTTGGAGATGGCACACAGGCTCTCAAATGTGATTCGTTGCTCGAGTACAGCTCCACTCGCCAACAGGCTGAAAGCATTCGGGCTGAGGCGATTCAAGCGCGAGCGGATCACGGCTTGCACGGTGGACGGGATGCGCACTGCTTGACCGAGATTGTGCTCAGCGTCCACCGCAAAGGTCCATTTACCCTCCGCACGCCGTTTAGGGTGCAGCACACGGCGTTCGAGCAAATCCTTTAAAGTCTCCTTCAGGTAAAACGGTTGCCCACGCGTTTCGTCATACAACCACTGGGCAAAGTCAGCGGCGGGCGGCGACAAGATGGACAGCACCATTTCCACTGTCTCCCGTTCCCCCAGTGGTTCCAACTCGATATGAACCGGCGACAACTCACGCGCTACGCGCTCCAGCCATTGGTTCAAGCCATGTGGGCCGCCCGCTTGCAGGGGTTGGGTCATCGGGTGCAATGCTTCTGACCGCAGGCTGGCCAAGAACAAGACCCGTTCCGCGTTCTCATTCCAACGCCGGATTGCATATTGCAGTAGATCCAACGTCGCACTGTCAGTCCACTGCAAATCGTCCATGAACAACACCAGCGGCGCTCGTTTGGTCAGAGCCATTGTTAATTGCATAAATGGCTCGAAGAGCTGCATCTGGCTAACTTCCGTCTCCAGATGAGGGCGCACCTTTGGTGTAGATGACAAACCCGGATCGTTTTCGTGCAATTCCGGCAGCAGTTGACTCAGCGGGGACAACCGCACCTCATCCATTAGATCCGTTGGCAAATTTTCGCCATCGAGTCGCAGTCGGAGCGCCTCAACCAGTGGCTGAAACGGTAAATGGCTGCCACTCTCAAAGGCACTCCCTAGCAACAACTCAGCCCCCTGCGCATTGGTCCAGGCCAGGAATTTGTGGGCAAGGAGGGTCTTACCAATCCCAGCTTCGCCGCGCAGCACCACGAGTTGAGGCTGGCCTGCAGAGGCGCGTCCATAGCATTTAACGAGCGCCTGATACTCGCGGGTACGCCCTGCAAACAGGTTTCCCAGAAATGCCACCGAAGTATCTGGCCAGTGTGGCTGAGGCGTGGTACGACACATGCGAGGATGTATAGGGGGAACTTGTGTACGAATGCGCTCCGCCAGCACGGCCGTATCTGGCTCCGGCTCGATGCCCAATTCAGCCATTAATACGGCGCGACAAGCCTCATATGTTTCCAGCGCTTGCCCACGCTCGCCCGCCGCGAAATGCGCCCGCATCTTGCGGCGATAAGCCACTTCGTTCAACCCATCCAGAGCCATCCAGCGCGAGGCGGTCTCTGCGGCGCTGGTAAACTCGCCGCTGGCATATTGGATTTCCGACAGCCGGTCGAGAATCAGGTCCAGACGGCGGTGCCAGACTTCTCGCTGAATGACAGCCCAATCCTCGAAGCCCGGTGCATCGCCCAAAGAAAATCCGGCCAGAAAATCACCCCGCTGGCAGGCGGCAGCCAACTGTAATAAAGGCAGGCTGGCCGAGCCCTCTGGCAGTATTCGGCTTGAACGGTCAGCAAGCGCCAGAGCGTAAGCGCGTTCTATCGTCTGCAGGTCAAGGGTGATGTCGGCGTCTGGATTCAGACCAAGTGAATTGTGTGTGACAGAAAGGTAGGAGGTTTGAGCCTGACCACTCGCCTGGCGTAAAGCCGTTTGCAGGTGGCCAAGGGTGTTGCGAAGTGAGGCATGGCTGTGCTCAGAGGTTGCTTCTGGCCACAGCAGGGCAGCCAGCTGTTCGCGCGGCTGGGTGCCTGCTTCGATCGCAAGGTAGAACAGCAGCGCCAGCGTCTTGCGGGTGGGAAACACCATCAGTCTGTCACCCACGCGCACTTCGGGCGGTCCGAGTGCAAAGAGGTGCAATGGTAGGGTCTGGTCTGCCATCGTACGGTTCCTTGTGACGCTTTTGAGACTCTACATCATTATACTCAGGCTAAAGGCTAATGAAAAGATTAAGTTTCGGCGTAAGAGATCATTATAACCTGAAGGAATCCCGATGGCTGGTATTGTTCTAACATTTCCCATTCTGGCCGGAAAGGTCGAAGCCTGGCGGCGGTTCTGCCAGGAATTAGCCGGCTCTCGGCGAAAGCCGTACGAAGCCTCGCGCCAGCGGCTGGGTATCACGTGCGAACGGCTGGCATTGGTGGAGACGCCTTACGGGTCAACGGCTGTGACCACCCTGGAAGGTGCCGATGTAGCCCAGGCGCTGGGCCAGATCATCGCCTCGAACCGCTCATTTGACGTTTGGTATCGGGAGCGGTTACAGGAACTGCATGGCATCAACCTGGCCGGTTATGAGCAATTCTTGCAACTAATGCCGCTGCAACAAAATCAAAAGGTGCATTTTGAGTGGTCCTTGAATTCCAATATTGGCGGGGTGACGACCGCTTAAACGCCAGCGCGCTATGCTTCCCGGAGCGCCGGCGTAATCAGCAGGGGGATATTATCTGAAGAATATAGAGGCTAACATATGAACAAGGATATTTTCGAAGGCAAGTGGAAACAAATCCAAGGCGAGGCCAAAGCGTGGTGGGGCAAACTCACCGACGATGATCTGAAGCGGGCCGCTGGCAAGTATGACGTCTTCGTCGGCGTGCTTCAGGAAAAGTATGGTTATACCCGCCAGCGCGCAGTTGAGGAAATCGATAAGCGCGTGACGGAGTATGAGGCCAGTCTAAAAAAGAAACCTGTACCCACACCCGGTAAATGATTATATTTTTTCCATACCCCTTTTCCCCTGGGAAGGAGTATGGAAAAAATGATACACGGCATTCCGTGCAACTCAAACATTCACATAGGAGATCAAAATGAACATTCTTATTTACCTTATCGTTGCTGCAGTGATCGGCTGGGTAGCGACAGAAATCATGCATGACCGCTCGAACCTGCTGATCAACATCATTGTGGCAGTCGTAGGCGCATTCATAGCTGGCTACTTCCTCACCCCCCTGTTCCATGTCACCACGATCAACCAGGGCAACTTTAGCCTCCCGGCCCTGTTGGTGTCGCTGCTGGGTTCCATCATCCTGCTGGCGATCGTCCACCTGATCACCCACAGACGATAACCCAGTCAATTTTTCTAAAGTAATCGATCCGACAAGCAGGAGTGCGTGACACGATTAGCGTACTCATGGAGAAAAAAGTCTGCCTGATTCCAAATAACCTGCATCCCTCTTAGCGGGCGCCAAGGGTCGCTAGACTCAATACCCGCCATTCAATTACGTTCGAAAGGAGTACAACCATGCACATCACCCATAATATAGGCTTCCTGTTGTTAGCCATATGGCTCATCCTATACGGGCTGATCGGATTGCTCAGCTTGAGCTTTGCAGGCCTGGGCATTATTATGGCGCTCCTCGCCATCGCGGCCGGCATCTTCATCCTGCTGGGCCGTTAGGTCAAATGCCACCTGGTCACCCGACCGGGTGGCATCCATCAGATCATTCAAAAGGAGAAATCTCATGTTGTGGACGATTATCGTGATTCTGTTCATCCTGTGGCTGCTCGGCTTCTTGGGTGGGAACATAAGCCCAAGATTCCCACGCACCGGCAATTGGATTCACATTCTGATCGTTGTCGTGGTCATACTCGTCATTTTGCACCTCCTTGGGGTGATGTAAACCCTTCGCGCTTTGACGATTAGAACGGATTAGTCGATGCCGATGACGGTTTCATCCCGCCAAACTGCAAAGTGATCTGCTACCCGGTCTGTGAACCGGGTGGCCCGGATTGTTGGACGCTATTCTCCCCGGCGAGAGCATTCAAACTTTTTTATTACACACCTGCGAAAGACAAAGATCCAGCGCATGACCATAACAGAAAAACAATACAAAAAGAAATGGGGATCAAAATGGGAATACTCTCCTGGATTGTCGTTGGCTTGCTCGCGGGTTGATTGGCCGGGTTGGTCGTAAAAGGGGGCGGTTACGGGTGTGTCGGTGACATCGTCGTCGGCATGATAGGTGGATTGTTGGGAGGCTTTATTGCTTCCTATTTCTTCCATACGGGCGACCCGATCTCAGGCATCAACCTGTAATCCATCCTGATTGCGTTTGTCGGAGCAGTGATATTCGTCATCATATTACGCCTGGTAAGTGGAAGAAGAGCTTAACCCGATGGCTGGACCGCTTCGATAATTGCAACCTTCTAAGCCGAAAAAGCAGGTCGCCTGGGAGAGAGTCTTACCTGGCACTTTATTTGTTGGCTTTCTGAAGGAATATTGAACGAGTTGCAGACGATTTCATAGCTCGCAAGTCTGCTACGGCTCATTTATGCAACAGGCCTATCAGATCAAATCCGGAGATAAAATATGAAGAAGAAACTTTTCAATTTCGTTCTAATGGTTGTAATGCTCGTCATGGTCGCAGGCTGTTCTCCCGGCTCTGTCGTACAAATCAATACACCTGCCCCGAACGCAGAAGCCGGTACGCCCGCTCCCAATGGTCAAATCAACGTGCCCGGGGTAAGCATACAAATCTATGCGCCCGGTCCAAACCCTCTGGTCAACACAACCGATGCCCACGATCGTGTCGCCGGTATCTTGCTGGGAATCTGGCATGGGATCATCTCCCCGGTGACCCTGGTGCTATCATTCTTCAACAAGGGTGTGCAGATGTACGAAGTGCACAACGACGGGAACCAGTATAACCTTGGTTTCTTGATCGGTGTGGCAATCGTGTTTATCCTTTTAGGCGCACTCGTTGGTTCGAGGCGCTGACAACGCGAAACACTGGATCTCGAGTTTAGGACCTGCTTGCCCGGTACAGGTTAGCTCCCTGTCCGTTAGGCGGCTATCCGCTGAGCAGCAGTATGTTCCCTTTTCGTGCCACTCCGCCTGCAGGTTGTCCGACCCTGCTACACCTGGACCGAATGTCGGACCCCGCTCAAAGAGAGATATTGGAAGGAGATACAAAAAATGAGACTAACTCCCCCGAAGGTAATCACTTGGTGGATCGCTGTTATCCTTGGTGTGCTTGCGCTCCTCGGCTACTTTAATACGGTTGCCGCCCTGAGCCATTACGCGTTTGTGCTCGCTATGGCCGGGCTCATCTTACTGGTGGTGGCGACACTCGTTAGGAACCTCTAGCAGGTAGAGTGCGTTGGCCCTGGGGTTGAGAATCGGTCCGGGCCGTCCCAGGGCCCACGTACCCTGCATTGGTTCGAAACGCTGGCAATCACGCCGAGAGTGTAAATTAAGGCTGAAAATGGATGAGTGGTTTTTCCATATCAGTTTCATTCTCTAAAGGAGGAGAATTCTTATGAATATCACAATTCTTACCATCGTCGGTGTTCTGGTATTTGTGATCGCGGGCGTCATATTGGGGCTGATCTTTTTTGGCCGCCGGAAACGATCGAAACAGTTCCAGAATAAATATGGACCCGAATATGCCCAAGCGGTGAAGACCATGGGTAGCGAGAAGAAAGCCCAAAGAGAGATAGATGAAAGACAGAAGCATGTGGAGACTTTGAACATTCGCCCGCTTTCCATTAACGAGCGCGAAGGTTATCTGGCCAGGTGGACTGCTATCCAGGCAAAATTCTTCGACCAACCCGGACAGGCGATTGTTGATGCCGGCCACCTGATCAGTGAAGTCATGCAGATGCGTGCCTATCCAGTATCTGATTTTGAGCAGCGGGCGGCCGATATCTCGGTCAAATATCCTGATTTGGTGAGTAATTACCGGGCGGCGCGAGAGATCGCAAATAAAAATGAAGACCACCAGGCAAATCCTGAAGAATTGAAACAGGCAATGATTTATTACCGGTCTCTGTTCGATGAGCTCCTCAAGACAGAGACAGTCGTTCCAGAAAAGAAATAAAGTGGTTTGTTTTATCACCACTATTGCATCGGAAACCACCTCGAACTGCTGCATCGCGACCATTGTTTCGACCCATTCGTGCAGTATCCAGGTTTGAAGGTCAAAGGTTCTGTTGACACTTTTTGATGACATTCTCACTCAATTCCCTCCCGAAGTTCAAGTGACCGTTCGCAAAATCTGGGACGCTTTGGGGCCTAAAGAAAAGGCCAGCTTCCTGTCACTTTTATCCGGTTTCCCAGCGGATGCGAATTTGGTGCGACGGCTGGTCAAGTTATCCACCACCCAGATCCGACAGGCCTTTGGCCACAAGCACCGGGTAGCCATCGTCGGCCCAACCAACGTCGGCAAATCCACCCTGTATAACCAGCTGGTAAAAAATAAACACGATTTGGCTAGGGTGGGTCCCTTGCCGGGCACCACAACGGTAAATCAACAGGCCGATGCGGCTCTGTTTACCGTGGTCGATACACCTGGCGCGGATGCAGTGGGGAGCATGGGCGAGAACGAAAAAGATCTGGCCCTGTCGGCAGCCGGGGAGGCTGATTTCCTGGTGCTGGTTTACGACGCCATCCAGGGGATTAAAAAGACCGAGCAGGAAATCTTCAACGAGCTATCGGCTCTGAAAAAGCCTTTCTTGGTGGTGTTAAACAAGATTGACCTGGTACCCCGCAAAGACCTGCAAAGTGTCATTTCGAGTGCTGCGCTGAACATGGGCTTGAAGCCCGACCAAATCGTTCCAATTGTCGCCAAAGACGGCAAGAACCTCGGCAAAGTGCTGCTGGCAGTGGCAGCCACCGAACCTGAGATGGTCGCCGCCCTGGG
>JBGPQK010000021.1:0-45069 GCA_041489005.1 Anaerolineae bacterium | reverse complement strand
TTCTGCGGCGAGGTGGTCGAGATTGGCACGCATGTCCATTACGTCAAGCTTGGCGATCGGGTGGCGATCGACAACAACATTCGCTGTGGATTCTGCTCATTCTGCCGCATGGGCCTGAGCAGCCAGTGCGTCGAGATCAAAACCAGTGCCCTGGGCGTGATGCGCGACGGCGGCTACGCCGAATACTGCCTGCTGCCAGAGAAGCAGTGCTTCCTGTTGCCGGAGGGTATCGACGACATCCTTGGTACGCAGGTCGAGACCCTGGCGACGGTGGTCAACGGCATGAATACACTATTAATGCTGCCCTATGATTATGTGTTGATCCTCGGCTTCGGCCCAATC
Organism: Anaerolineae bacterium; assembly: GCA_041489005.1. GTDB lineage: Bacteria > Chloroflexota > Anaerolineae > Anaerolineales > Villigracilaceae > UBA877. The sequence continues at coordinate 44,727 of JBGPQK010000021.1, read as the reverse complement.
GGCTACCTGTTTAGCCAATTCGCCAAAAACATTGCTGCAAAAGTGGCCGTGACTGAGATCGACCCGTTCCGCATCAACGTGGCGAAGGAATGTGGCCTGACGGTCTGGAATCCGAATGAGGTGGATGTAGTTCAGAAGATCACTGATTTCACCTACGGTCGCAAGGCCGACATCGTGGTCGAAGCCACCGGCAATGCCATCGAGCAGGCGCTCCAGTGTGTTACCCCCGGCGGCAAGGTGCTGCCCTTCGGGATGGACTCATCTATCACAGCCACCATCGTTCCGAATGAGATCACCCGCTGGGCTACCAAAATCCTCGGCCTGTACCTTGGTCAGAACACCATGGTACCCTCCATCCGCTTGTTCCAGGAGAACCGCCTTAACATGGGTCCGTTCTTTACCAAGGTCATCCCCTTCGACGAAGGCCTCGGCGCGTTCGACCTGCTCGGTCTGGACATGAAAACGCTCAAGCATCACCCCAAGAGCGCCATGAAGATCGTGATGAAGATATGATCCTGCCCTGCCCCTCTCCCCGCCAGGTATCCCCGAAGGGAACTTAAAGGAAGAGGGGGGCGATGATTCTTCCGCACGGCAGGTAGAAAGGAAACCGATGAAATTAGCTTTCCACGGAGCGACGACGATGACGAGCGATCTTGAAACCGATGTCGCCATCACCGCACACGCGGGATTTAAGGCGCTTGAGGTGTGGGCGGCCAAAATGGATCGCTACATGGCAGCTCACTCGCTGGCCGACCTCAATGCGTTGTTCGTGAATCACGGCGTCATGCCGCTCACACTCAACTCGATTGAGTTCATCGCGTTTCGCGGGAGCGAGTACCCCCAGATTCGAGCGCGTCTTCATGAATTGGGCAAGATCGCCCAAGCTATTGGCTGCCCAACCGTTGTCGTCGTGCCCAGCCCTTTGCCAGACCGCAATCTGCCGTGGGCTGATGTGATGGCTGAGTACGTCAAGGTGTTGCGCGACTTGAGCGACATTGCCCGCCAATATAAGATTAAGCTTTCGTTCGAGTTCCTGGGCTTTGGATGGTGCAGCGTGCGCACGCCGCGCGCTGCATTCGAGATCATCCAAAAAGCGGACCGCGACAACCTGGGCCTGACGATTGACGCGGCTCATTTTTACTGTGGCGGCGGACTGCTGAGTGAACTCGATCAACTTGACCCCAAACGTATCTTTGCATTCCACTTGGATGATCTCGAAGATACGCCGAAGGAAGCCATCACCGACGGCACGCGGCTCTTGCCCGGCCTGGGCGTCGTACCGCTCGACGACATCTGCGCGCGGCTAAAGCGCATCGGCTATGCCGGGCCAAGTTCCATCGAATTGTTCCGACCCGAGTATTGGAATTGGGATCCCCAGGAATTGGCGATCAAAGCCCACGAGGCAGCGCTCAAGGTATTGTCGCCGCATTTTCAAATCGAATAAAACAGGAGAATTCATTGTCTACCGAAGGAGAGAGGCTGTAATGACTAAAAAAGTAAAGATCGCTGTGATTGGAACGGGGCGCATGGGCAGCGTGCACACCCGCAACATCGCCCGGCAGCTCCCGGCAGCGGACCTGGTAGCCATCTGCGACATCCGGCTGGAGGTCGCCCTGGCAGTGGCCGATGAACTCGGCATTCAACGCGTGGTGCAGGATTACCACGAACTGCTGGCCGACAAGGAGATCGAAGCCATCCTGATTGCCACCAGCACGGACACGCATGCCTTCATCATGAAGGATGTGGCCGCGGCCGGCAAGCACATTTTTTGCGAAAAACCTCTGGCGCTAGAGCTGGATAAAATTGATGAAGCCCTGGAGGCGGTCAAGAAAGCAGGTGTCAAGCTGCAAGTCGGTTTCAACCGCCGTTTCGATAAAAGTTTCCAGCGCGTACGTGCAATCGTCGCCTCGGGTGAGATTGGGCGTCCGTGTATCCTGCGTATCACCAACCGTGATCCCGATTTTCCAGACATGGAATTTCTGCGTGTCTCGGGCGGAATTTTCCTGGATTTAGCCATCCATGACTTTGACATGGTGCGTTTCCAGGTGGGTGAAGTCGAAGAAATCTACGCCACAGGAAGTGTGTTGATTGAACCAAAATTGAAAGAGTTCGGCGACATCGACACGGACGTGGTCACGCTCAAGTTCGTCAACGGCGCGGTGGGTGCGATCGATAACAGCCGCAAGGCGGTCTATGGCTACGACCAGCGCCTGGAGGTCTTCTGCTCGAACGGCACGGCCATGGCGAATAACGAGGCCGAGACCGTCACCGTGAAAGGCAACACAGACGGCTTCCTTTCCGCCAAGCCACCGTACTTCTTCATGCAGCGCTACGCTCCCTGTTATGTTGAAGAGGTACGCCAGTTCGTGGAATGTGTCCGCGATGGCAAACCAACCCCAACAACCGGAGCGGACGGCCGCGCAGCGGTGGTGCTCGGGTACGCCGCTTGGAAGTCCCTGCGCGAGAACCGGCCGGTTAAGATAAGTGAGATCGGATGAGCCAAAAGTGAATGAGAGTTGTTGAATCGTGCTGAAACCTGACCGTTTGTCCAAACCCTCCGAGGCTGATTACTTGAACTGCATTCGCTGCGGGCTGTGCCTGGCTGTCTGCCCGACATACAGGGAGCACCTGAGCGAGACGGCCTCGCCGCGTGGACGGGTCGCATTGGCGCGCAAAGGGCTGGAGGGCGAACTGCAACTCAGCCCCAATCTGGCTGAACAGATGTATGCCTGCTTCGACTGCCTGGCCTGCAACGACATCTGCCCGGTTGGTATCCGTCCTGCACACCTGGCGCTGGAGATGCGGCACTTCCAGGAGCAGCTCCATCCCGCCAAATGGAAGAAGACGCTGTTCAGTGGTCTCATCCCGCATCCAAAGCGTATGGAAGCTGTGACCTGGCCGCTGCGCATGTATGAGAAACTGGGCGTACGGCGCCTGGTCTACGCATTCGGGCTGCGCAAGCTGCTGCCCGGCAAATTGTGCGACTTGGAAGCCATGCTGCCGCACCTGCCCCAACGTCCGTTGCGACAGGTCTTTCCGGAGATCACCGATGCCAATGGCGAGGGCAAATATCGTGTCGGGTTCTTCCTGGGTTGTGCTCAGAGTCTGTTGTTCGCCGAGGAAAGCGCCGCCAGCGTTCGGGTTCTGGCCCGCAACTGCTGTACCGTCGTCATACCGAAGGAAACCGCCTGCTGTGGGATGCCCGCTCTCGGCTACGGTCGACCCGACCTGGTGCAGGAGCAGGCCCGTGTCAATATCGCACTCTTTGAAAAAGCTTTTGTCGAAACCATTGTCACCGACTGCGCCACCTGTGGCTCCATGTTGAAGGACTACGGCAAATTGTTGGCCGAAGACCCGGCTTGGGCGGATCGGGCTGCCGAATTCAGTTCCAGGGTCCGGGATGTGAGCGAGTTCCTGATGTCCATCCCGCTCGAAAAACCGCAGGGACGCCTCGAAGCGCGTGTCACCTACCATGACCCCTGTCACCTGCGACGCGCCCAGGGCGTTTGGGAGCAGCCGCGCGTAATTCTAAAAATGATCAACGGCCTGGAATTTGTCGAATTGCCCGAAGCAGACTGGTGCTGCGGTTCGGGCGGGAGCCAGCTTATCACGCATTACGAAACATCGCTCAAAGTGCTGAAGCGCAAGGCCGATAACATTGATAGCACGCAGGCCGCCTACATCGCCTCCGGCTGCCCTGGCTGCCAGATGCAGTTGAATGTCGGCATGCGCCGGCAGGGATTGTCTGTGCAGGTTGTTCACCCGGTTGCACTGCTTGACCGGGCCTACCGTAATGGCGATTTTGGTCGCTCTCACCAGGAAACGACGAATGGCGTTTCTATGATTGGGAACCAGGAAAGATGATGGATAAAAGCATCATCGCACAGCTCGAGAAAATCGCCGGCAAAGACGGCGTCCTGACCACCCCCGAAGACCTGGCCGTCTACGGCTACGATGGTACCTTCGAAGACCACCGCCCGGATGTAGTTGCCCTGCCGCGTACCACGGAACAGGTCAGTCAAGTGGTGGCGCTGGCTGCCCGCGAACGCATCCCGCTGGTGACGCGCGGCATGGGGTCGGGGTTGGCCGCCGCCTCGGTCCCCTTCCAGGGTGGGATCGTTCTGACGATGACGCGCATGAATCGCATCCTGGAGATCGACCAGGATAATGCCATCGCCCGCGTCGAGGCGGGTGTGGTCACAGCTGACCTGCAAACTGCGGTGGAAAACCTTGGACTGTTCTACCCGCCCGACCCATCCAGTATCCGCCACTCCACCATCGGTGGGAACATTGCCTGTAACGCCGGCGGCCCGCGCTGCCTGAAATACGGCGTGACCGGCGATTACGTGCTTGGCCTGACGGTTATCCTGGCGGATGGGCGCGTGCTGCATACCGGCGGCAAACTCATCAAGGATGTGGTCGGTTACGATCTGACGGCGCTCTTCACCGGCTCAGAAGGAACCCTGGGCGTGATCACCGAAGCCCTGTTGCGCCTGACCGCCAAACCGAAGTTCTCCCGCACGGCACTGGTCGAGTTCAATGTACTGGAGGACGCCTCCCGGACAGTCAATGCCATCCTCTCGGCAGGTATCGTCCCGGCCACGCTCGAACTGATGGACGAAACCGCCATCACCTGCGTGGAGGAAGCCCTGCATCTGGGTTTGCCCCTGGATGTGGAAGCTATCCTGCTGGTTGAGACCGACGGCGCGGACGAAGCGTCCGTTTTGCGCGAGATCGAAGCGGTGGCAAAGATCTGCCAGGAGACAGGGGCGCGGCAGGTGAAGGTGGCCAAAGATGAAAGCGAGCGTGCGAAGTTGTGGCAGGCGCGCCGGTCCGTTTCACCGGCCCTGGCCCGCAAGGCTCCCAACAAACTGGGCGAGGATATCACCGTACCTCGCAGCGTCATCCCGGAAGCTATCCGCCGCCTGAAGGCCATCAGCGCCAAATATGGCCTGCCGATCGTCATCTTCGGTCACGCCGGGGATGGCAACCTACATCCCAATATTTTGTTCGACAAACGCGAACCGGAACAGTGGGCCAAAGTCGAGCAGATGGCCGCCGAGGAGTTTTCCCTTGCTCTGGAACTCGGTGGCACGCTCTCGGGCGAGCACGGCGTCGGGACGCTGAAGCGTCCTTACATGCAGCAGGCCCTCGGTCCGGTTTCGCTTGAGATCCAGAGACGCATCAAGGCCGTGCTAGACCCGGTCAATATTCTCAACCCCGGCAAAGTGTTCCCGGAATAATTCATCTCAAATTTAAGGAGTTAAATATGTCAAATACATCTGTACCGAAAGGATTTCTTCCCACCAACCAGCCTGACCTGTTCTTCGAGGACAACGCCGTCGGGCGGCTGAAGAAAGAAGTGTGGGAGGCCAGCGACGAGCAGATTGACGCCATCCTGGCCGACTATGGCATCCCGTCGCCAGTCGAGTGGGGCAAGCCCGGCTCGTATATTCAGACGACCACCCGCTGGCAGGTGGAGAAGAATCGCAAGAAGAACGACGTGGTCTTCATCCCTGTCGGCTGCACCGAGCTCCACGGCCAGCACCTGCCCAGCGCAGCGGATACACTCTACGTCAGTGCCATTTGCGAGGGTGTGCGCCGCTTCACCGCTAAGCGCGGCGCGCCGGTCAACCTGGCGCTGCCTCCGTTGAACTACGGTGGCCACCCCTACCACCACATGGGCATGCCCGGGACGGTGATCGTCAGGGAGCACGTGGTGCGCGAGATGATGATCGACGTCATGCTCGGTCTGTGGAACGATGGATTCCGCAAGCAGCTGATCGTCAACAATCACGGTCACTTGTGGATGCTAGAGTCAGCGGTGCAGGAGTTCATGAAACGCTACCAGTTGCCGGGCATTTTTCGTGTCATCGACTGGCACCGCGGCGTGCGCGAGTTTTTCCGCCCGGTCGAACGTGGCGGGCAGATGACCACCAACTTCGTCCATGCCGACGAGTCTGAAACCTCGCTCAGCCTGCTGCTGCACCCTGAGATGGTCGATATGAATTACGCTGTCGACACCGAGGGCAAGAACTACCTGCCCGAGGGACACTTCGATAAATCTGTCGACCCGTTCGGCCGCCCCAGCCGCTGGTCGGAGGGCGAGGGACACTTCGCCATCGAGATCGCCGCCACCCCCGAAGGGGTGGTCGGCAAGGCCAAGTCCGGGACGGCCAAGAAGGCCAAGCGCCCGATGGCTGCCATCCTGAAATACCTGACCCTGTGGCACGACGATGTGCTGGCGGCCTTCCCGGCGGGAATGGTCCCGCCGGTGGAGGAAGTCACCCTGCGCACGGCCAAGGAAATGGAACCCTACCTGCGCGAACCTCTCAGCGATGGCTGGAAGCCGGTCTACAGCCTCCCGCGCATTGGTCAAGGGACGGAAGTTTAGGAGAAAGAAATTATATTCAAAGGACACTAAGTTCTTAAAGGAAGAACAAGAAACCGTTGGGCCTTTCCCTTAGTACCCCTTCGTGTCCTTTGTGTTTAGCTGATCGAAATATAAGGAGAAACCCATGAAAGGCAAAATGCAAGGCGTGACGCTGGTCGCTGACTGGACCCCCAAGCCAGGGTTCAAACTCGGTACAAAAGATATCGAAGGTCGCCAGACCTACCTGGGCAGCCAGGTATGGCGCAACCCGCGGCTGGAGATCCGTGAATACGATATCCCCACTCCGGGACCGGAGGAAGTGCTGATGGAAGTCAAAGCCTGCGGCATCTGCGGCTCGGACGTCCATATGGCACAAGCGGACAAAGAAGGTTATATCTACTACCCCGGCCTGACCGGTTTTCCGTCCATTCTCGGGCACGAATTCTCGGGGGTGGTGGTCGAAGCGGGCAAGAATGCCCGCGACAAGCGCACCAACAAGCCATTCAAGGGTGGCGAAGCGGTTACCACCGAAGAAATGCTCTGGTGCGGACAATGCAAACCCTGCGCCGACGGCCAGCCCAACCATTGTGAACAACTGAATGAGGTCGGATTCAATGTCAACGGAGCTTACACCAGGTATATCGTCCTGCCCTCCCGCACACTGTGGAGCCTGGAGCCGTTGCGCAAAAACTACAAGGAAGAGGATATCTTCATCGCCGGCAGCCTGGTTGAGCCGACCTCCGTGGCTTACAATGCTGTCATTGAACGCGGCGGAGGCATCCGACCCGGTGACCGGGTGGTCATCTTGGGCGGCGGACCGGTTGGGATCGCAGCCTGTGCCATCCTCAAGCGCGCCGGTGCCTCACTGGTCATCATCTCCGAAACCCAGCAGGAACGCGCCGACATGGCTCTGAACCTTGGCGCCGACTACCACATCAACCCATCCAAGGAAGACTTTGCTGAGCGCGTGCTCGAAATCACCAGTGGCATGGGCGCGGACATGTTTATGGAAGCCACCGGCCTCCCGGCAGTCGTCTATCCTGGCATTGAGAAGGTCATCTGGGAGGGCCGCACGCTACTTAGCACGGTCGTCGTCACCGCTCGCGCCGAAGCCAAAATGCCCGTTACGGGCGAGGTACTGCAGGTACGCAAGGCACGCATCGTCGGTGCGCAGGGTCACTCCGGCCATGGTAACTTCCCGCGCGTCATCGAGTGCATGGCCACCGGCATGAACATGACCCGCATGAGCACCAAGAAGATCAGTCTGGAAGAACTGCCCGAGAACATCATCAAGTTGCAGACCGACCGCTCAGAGTGCAAGATCACGTACTTGGCACGCTAAAGATTATCTTCTCTCCTCGCCCCTACCCCTCTCCCCTCGGGGGAGAGGGGTAAGGAGTAACAATGAAACTATCCATAGTGCTCTCCACTCAACCCGCCCAGTTCCAGGCCGCCACCTTCAAGGGCGACCTGGAAACAAACCTGAAGAGCATCACTGCACTCGGCTATGATGGTGTCGAACTGGCTATCCGGGACCCGAAAATGGTCGAATTCGACAAGCTGGAACGGCTGACACGCGAGTGCAAACTTTCCGTCCCAGCCATCGGGACTGGCCAGGCCTGGGGCGAGGAGGGCCTGTCGTTCACCGACCCAGACTCAGAGGTCCGGCGGCTCGCTATCGAGCGGATCAAATCCCATATACCGGGCGCGTCCTGCTTCGGGGCAGTCATCATCATCGGATTGATCCGGGGTACCATTAAACCGGGCGTGGACCCGGCGCAGGCGATGGACTGGCTGGTGGAGGCCCTGTGCGAATGCAGCGATGCCGCCCGTCCGCATGGAATTCGCCTCGCGTTGGAGCCGATCAATCGCTACGAGACAACCATCATCAACAATGCCGCCCAGGGGCTGGAATTAATCCAACGCGTCGGTGCCGACAACTTCGGCCTGCTTCTGGATACCTTTCACATGAACATCGAAGAACCGGAAATCGAGGCGAGCATCCTTCAATGTGGGGAGCGAATCTTCCACTTCCACGTGGCCGATTCCAATCGCTGGTATCCTGGCGCGGGGCACCTGGATTTCAAGTTCATCTTGAAGACGCTCGCTGCCACCGGTTATCCCGGCTGGGTCTCTGGTGAGTTCCTGCCGAAGCCGGATGCTGAAACATCCGCCAGGCGAGCTATAGCACACTTGCACCAAATCCAGGATTCTTAACGTTTTGATCAAGGAGGGAGAAGAACTAAAAGGTCTTTCACATACTAACGTGCCCTCATAAAAGATTCCCTTACAAGCCTGATCCAAAATGAATAATATTAATAATAACTACATACCTCCTTTTTGAAGTATGTAGTATTCAGGTGAGCCCGGCAGGACGTCTGCCCCGATAGGGGTAGTCGGACATCGTGCCCAAGGGTATACCATCCCCGTCAGGGGACCTGCGACCCAGCGATTATGAGCCAGGTGACTCCTTTTCCATTTGGCGTTTTTTTCGCTTCTCTTCCAACTGCTGCTCCAGTTGCTGCTGCTCTTGCTGGCGCTGTTTTCGTTCCTGCTCCTGCTGCTGCTCCAACTGCTGGCGCTGCTCTTGTTGCGGCTTTCGTTCCAATGCCTGCTCCTGCTCTAGTTTTTTTTGCCCTCGTTGGCGTTGTATTCGTTCCTGTTCCTGCTCATCTTGTTGATTTTTTTGTTTCTCACTCATCATTTTCTCCTTCTTAAAAACGAAGCTTGTAGGAATTCCTAGCTTATTGAAAACCACGTTCATTTTACACCGGGGATAAGAGATTATCTCAATTATCTTATCCGAGTTTCCCCGCCTTGGGGGGATCTGGAATTCCCATCACCGCACGGACCTCATGTTGCCGTCCGTCGTCGGACAGTGGAATCCGGTCATCCGGCAGAGGGATTCCGTTGAGCAGGACCTCTCGGATACCGCGATTGACACCCTCCGGGTTTTCGACGCGGATCAGATAAGGTGTCCTGCCGAACCGGTAGGTGAGCTGGAACCCCGGCCAATTCCCGGGAATACAAGGGTCGAGCTTTAACGTATCCCCTAAACGGGTGAGGCCCAGGATGGCTTCGGTGCCTAGGCGGTACATCCAGCCTGCCGAGCCGGTGTACCAGCTCCAACCGCCCGTTCCGGTAAATGGGGGCTGGCTGTAGATGTCGGCGGCAATCCCATATGGCTCGACCATGTATCGTTTCGCTTTTTCGGGCGTATCGGCGTGATAGATGGGATTCAGCAGGCGGAACAAGGCCCCGGCGCGATCTCCCTGACCAAGCCTGGCGAATGCCCAGGCGGTCCAGATGGCGGCATGGGTGTAATGCCCGCCATTTTCACGCACCCCCGGGGCATATCCCTTGATATAGCCGGGGTCGCGCCCTGTTTTGTCAAAGGGAGGCGTAAGCAGCAGGATCAATTGGTCGGCCTCCCTGACCAGAAGTCGATTGACGGATTCCATCGCCTGCGCTGCCCGCAGCGGATCGGCGGCTTGCGACAGGACCGCCCAGGATTGTGCAATCGAATCGATCTGGCATTCGTCGTCCTCGCGCGAGCCCAGCCGGGCGCCGTCGTCATAGAACGCGCGCAGGTACCAGTCCCCGTCCCAGGCATGCAGCTCCAGCGCCCGGGCCAGGCGAGCCGCTTGCTGGCGGTAGGGTTCGGGGTCGTCCTTCATCAGCACGCACAGCGAGCTGAAACGCGTCAAGGTGGCGTGCAGGAACCAGCCCAGCCAGATGCTCTCGCCGTGCCCTTGCCGGCCCACCCGGTTCATGCCGTCGTTCCAGTCGCCGGAGCCCATCAACGGCAGCCCGTGTACTCCTGATGTCGCACCCTTTTCCACTGCCCGACGGCAATGTTCATAAAGCGTGTACCTTTCGGTTGCGGGTTCATACAGACCGTATCGTTCTGTTTCCTCCGGTTTGAGAGATTCTCCCCTCAGGAAGGGGATTTTCTCGTCCAAGATGGATGCATCCCCGCTGGCGGAAACGTACTCCGCGGTAACGAAGGGTAGCCAGAGCAGGTCATCCGAAAAGCGGGTGCGCACTCCCCGCCCGGAAGGCGGGTGCCACCAATGCAGGACGTCGCCCGCCTCGAACTGGCGGCAGGCGGCGTTTAGGATCTGCTCACGCGCCAGCCCCGGTCGGGCGTGCAGCACGGCCAGCACATCCTGGAGTTGGTCCCGGAACCCGAAGGCTCCGCCGGATTGGTACAGCGCAGTGCGTCCCCATAGGCGGCAGCTAATCGTCTGATAGAGCAGCCAGCGGTTAAGCATCAGGTCCATGCCCGGGTCAGGTGTCTCGACGGTGATCCCAGTCAGAAGCTCGTCCCACGATTGCTGGAGGGCTTGCCAGGCGAGCTCAATTTGACCCTGAGCCTGGTATTTGGTGATCAACGCCAGGCTCTCCTCCCTGCTGCTCCCCTCGCCGATCAGGAAAAAGACTTCCTCCACCTGACCGGGAGCCAGATCGACGTGCAGCTGGATCGCGGCGCAGGGATCCAGACCGGCGCGCACCGTGCTTGCCAGCCCGATTCGTTCGAGGGCGGCTGGGAGGCGCAGGCTACCCAGGCGGCCCAGGAATTCGCCGCGGTCCGCGGTCAGGCCGTGCGGCTTTTTGCTGGCAGCCAGAAAGGCCATCTGTTCACCAAACTCGACGTTGTAACGGTTGCTCGCTAGCAAGGCGTGCCGGGCGGGGTCGAACTCCGGCACGATAAAAGCCTGGTCCGTTTCCCGGGTAGCGCCCAGAACCCATTCGGCGTAATAAGTCACGGTGATTCGCCGCGGGCGTTTCCACAGGTTTTCCAAGCGCAACTGGATAATTTTCACCGGTGCCTCGCTCGCGGCGAACAGGCGCAGGCGCTGGTTCAGGCCGTGGCTCTGGCTCTCGAAGGTCGAATAGCCCGCCCCGTGCCGAATTACATGCGCCGTTTCTGCCCCGGCAGGCATGGGCGTAGAGCTCCAGACCAGACCGGTTTCCTCATCACGCAGGTAGAGCGCTTCGCCCGGCATGTCAGTGACCGGGTCGTTGCGCCAGGGGGTCAGGCGGTTCTCGCCGCTGTTCCCGGCCCAGGTGTAGCCTGATCCGGCTTCAGAGACCAGGAAGCCAAACTGCGGGTTGGCGATCACGTTCACCCACGGACGGGGCGTATTCTCGCCGGGTTGAAGAAAGAGCACGTATTCCCGGCCGTCCGGGCTGAAGCCTCCCAAGCCATTGTCCATCTGCAGTCCGGGCGGACGGGTTAGTGGGGGCGTCGGTTCGGGATCCTGTGCGATGGAGAGAGCTGGCGTGAAAGCCGGCAGGCGGATGGGGGCGGCGGTCAGGCGCCGGATGTGTTCCGCCAGAGTCCCCAATTTTTGATCCAGAATAACGCCGGCAACCGTCTCCAACAAAACCCGGTCGACTTTCGGGATCTGGTCGCTGCGCAATAGGAAAATGCCTTCGCGCTGGTTTAACCAGGTATCTGCACCCATGAGGGCAATCTGCCGGGAAATTTGATTGTGCAAGTCCATGGCGTACCCGGTATCCTGCTCGTTCAGGATGATCAGGTTGATCTTGACCTGCCGGTTGCGCCAGTAGGTGAACGCTTGCAGGGCTTCCATTAATAACGGGTGATCGCCATCGCGAACGCACACGAGCAGGATCGGATAATCACCTGAGATGCCATATGCCCATAAGTTGGGCTGCCCCTTCTCGTTTTTCGCCAGAACCTCCGGAACAGCGCGCAGGATTCCGGATGGATAGAGCAGTACGGATAAAAGTTGCTGAATGTGTTCTACCGCAGGGGAATCCAGCCCCAGGTCGACTAATTCCTTTTCGCTTTGAGAGCGTGCTTCGTCAAAGGCGCGGTTGATAGCCTGCATCGACTGGTAGCGGGCCACCAGTTCCAGCGCCTCAGAGCGCGAGGACGCTGCCAGGGTCAGGAAAGTAACCTGCATCCGGGTGTGCGGCTTCAGGTCGATCTCCTGCGCCAGCGATAGGATCGGGTCGAGCGTCCCGCCTACCGTTCCGAAAAGATGGCCGTCCACTCCCTGCAGTGCTGCCGGCGAACGGGCCGTATGTCCCCGCCCCAGGAAACGGGCCCGGTCGCTCTCAAATTCGCCGGTGACAATATGACCCGGTTCGACCACCAGGGCGTGGGCCAGGAACACAGGTTTTTCGTCTGCCGAGCGGGGGCGGCGGCTGAAGAGGAGCGCATTCCCCTCGGGAATATATTCACTCTCGATAAAGAGTTTATTGAATGCCGGATGGCGGCGGTCATCGGCCTGCAGGGCCAGCACGACCTCGCCGTAGCTGGTGATTTTCAACCGCCGGGGACGGTTGCTGTCATTCAGGAGCGTCACCCGTCGGATCTCAACATCATCTGCTCCAACGACGATTTCCGTGTGCAGGGAAATGTCCCGTTCCCAGCGGCGGAACTCGGCCTTGTAGGGATAGAATAGGATTTCCTGGTTTTCAGGCGGGCACCCGATTGGCTGGCAGGTGGCAGACCAGAGTGCGCCGCTTTCCAGGTCCTGAAGAAAGATCCACGTCCCCCAGTCATCCAGGGTCGCATCAGCCTGCCAGCGTGTAAGGGCAATATCCTTCCACTGGCAGTACCCGCCCCCAGCGTTGGTGATCAGGACACTGTAATGTCCCTGGGAAAGAAAAAGGACCTGCGGGACAGGGCTCTCGGCAGGAACGCGCCAGGGGGCGATTGCCACGGAACGCGGGCTCGCTCTCGACCCCAAAGGTTCTTCAGGATGTGGGTATTCGAAATGCGGGTTTTGCGGAATCTTTTCCTGCAGAAGCAGGTCAATGCTCTGAATGCGTTCGTCGGTGTGGAAACGCCGGACTATCTTGTTATCCAACAGATAATTGCAGGCAGCCAGCAGGATCATGCCTTGGTGATGGGCCATATAGGATTGAACGATTGCATGCTGCTGGTCCGGCGGAATGCGCGTTTTGGTGAAATCGAGGGCTTCGTAAAAACCAAAACGGCCAAGCATTTTCAGGCTTTCCAGACGCGTCATGTTGGCCAGTACGGATTGCGGCCGCAGGGAGAGCCCGATCAAGGACGCATAGGGGGCGATGACGACCTCTTCGGAGAGGTCGCGTTTGTAGCCGAGGTCAGGCATGCCGAAGGCACGGTACTGGTAGTTCATGTTCATATCAAAAGCGAAATAGCCTGATTCGGACATGCCCCAGGGAGTGTGTTTTTGTTGAGCGTAGCTCATCTGCGCATCGATTGAAGCATAGCAACTGTCTGAAAGAAATGTCGACTCGTAGTTCCTGGCAAACAGCGTCGGCATGAGGTATTCGAACATGGTACCGCTCCATGAGAGCAACACCTGTTTCCCTTTCACTCGCGTGACAGGCCGCCCCAGATGCAGCCAGTGGCTCTGGGGGACATCGCCTTTTGCAATGGCGATCAGACTGGCAATGCGCGCTTCAGAAGCCAGTAGATCATAATAGCTTGAATCCAACTTTTCGGTCGTGGCGTTGTATCCGATGTGGAATACTTGGCGTTGCTCATCGAATAGGAACCTGAAGTCCATTGCTTCGACGTATGCACTAGCCTGGTTTGCCAGATCACGGTATCCGATCAATAAGGTCTCTACTCGAGATCTGGCTGACGTCAAATCGTCGTCCAACTCCCGACACCAGTCGCGAGCCTCCTGGAGTCCTGCCGGAGCGGGACTACCATCCAGTTGTGCTAGTAGCTGAGACAAGGCATTCTTAATCCTGTTGTAGACCAGTACCGTTTCCCCGAGAGCCGGGAGACCGCTAGGGAGGCTGCCCAGAAAATCCTGCCAGGCGTGCAGGGTTGGATGTCCCGCCTGCACAAACAGTCTTGGCGGCTGGTTCAAAGCGCCCAGCCAGGGTACCAGTAATTTGATATTCCGCTGCATGCTGATCAATTGATATTGCAGACCATTCAGGTAGAGTTGTAGATCACTCAAGGTTTCTTGATCCAGATTGGGATGGTTGCTGTCAAGAAATTCCATCAGGTGTCGGGATATCTGATACCATCCATCACTTACGAGCCAGGCGAGCAAACTGGTCCACGCCATGGGTTTGTCCTGTACGGCGGTTATGCGCCTGCAAATGCTGTCCAGCTCAACCTCGAAGGATTCGAAGGTTGGGCCGGAGTTGTTTCTTTCCAGGTCTTTCAATATGTTGGAGAGAATATCCAGGATGACGAGCAATCCCTGCCACTGCTGTGCGCCGACGATGGGCGCACCATTTAGGGCAAAACAACCTTGTTTGAGTGCGATCAGGCAGGCGGCCAGGTTGCCGCTGTCTACTGTCGAGATATAACGGGGTGGCAGGGGAGTCAACGTCTGCGTGTCATACCAGTTCAGCAGGTGACCGCGGTACTGCTCCAGTGTGTCCATATTCTCGAAAGTGGTACGCAAACGTACGGCCAGTTCGAGCAAGCCGAAATAGCCCAGATCATAGGCTGATAAAATGGACAGCAAGAATAGACCGATGTTGGTCGGGGTCGTATAATGGGCGACGTTACCGCGTGGGCTTTCTTGGAAATGGTCAGGGGGCAACCAGTGGTCGTCCGGACCGGCAAATCGATCGAAGTATGCCCAGGTACGCCTTGCCAGGCGTCGGATTTGTTCTCTCTGGGTTTCCGTAAGCGGTGCCGATTTGTTAATGATGGGCTGGCTGATCCGATAGGCAACCTGGGGAGAGATGCTCCAGGCGAGCAGCAGGGGAGTCGCCACCCATAGAACTTGTGGATGGATGATAGCGACGGCAATTCCCATGATTGCACTGAAAGCCAGGGATGCTGCCATCTCCCACCAGACTTTATGCCTGGTATTTAATCCGAACGAGCGGGCGATGTGCGCGGCCGTTGTCCACTGCAACAGGTGCCTGTGCGCAACCAGCACCCGGGTCAGGGTGATACCAATCGCGATCAGCGCCAGGAAGGTCTCATAAGGGAGAAAGATGATGTTCAAAGCCCAGCGCATGAGAGGAAGCTTGCTGGAATCGACTAGCTCTTTAAGCGCAAACCGTCCAATATTCTCCTTTACGTGCTGGATGGCTTGCGTGGTGATGGGCACAGCGGGCGTCAGGAGGACCAGCAACGTCCATAGCAGGGGTGAACCGGGCAGGACCAGCCAGCTGGCAGTAAAAAATAATAGATAGGTCAGGGTCAGTACACTTCGCCGCAGGTTATCGAAGATCTTCCAGCGATTGATGAGCGAGAGCCGATTGGGGGCAAAGCCTCCTTCAGTCCGGACGACCGGGAAGAGCCAGGGTAGCAACTGCCAGTCGCCGCGGATCCAACGGTGCATGCGGCGGGCATAGATCAGGTAACGCGCAGGATATTCCTCGTATAGGAGGATGTCAGTGACCAGGGCGGCACGTCCGTAGATTCCCTCGAAGAGGTCGTGACTGAGCAGGGTATTTTCCCTGACCCGGCCCGCCAGGCTTCTGTAGAAAGCTGCCACGTCATATATGCCTTTGCCGACGTAACTCCCTTCTCCGAACAGATCCTGATATACATCCGAAACTGCCAGAGTGTACAGATCAAAACCGGCATTCCCGGCAAATATCTGCGAAAACAGGGAGCGGTTTGCGCTGGCCGGTTTGATTTCCACGCGAGGCTGCAGGATCGTATATCCGGCATCAACTGAGCGGCCGTCCGCAGAAAATTCTGCCCGGTTTAGGGGGTGGGCTAGGGTCGCGACCAGGCGGCCGGCGCTGCCTTGGGGCAGCGAAGTATCTGCATCCAGGGTAATCACATATTTGATCGCATGCAGGATGGTGAGATCTCCGACCTGCATGGAATAAGATGTCTGGCCGGCGTTCAATACCAGCCGGTTGAATTCAACCAGTTTGCCGCGCTTGCGTTCCCAACCCATCCAGACCCCCTCGGACGGATTCCAGACTCGCTTACGGTGAAACAGGTAAAAAGGAGAGGTGCCCGAATATTTATGATTGAGGTTCTCGATCCCGGCCCTCGCCTTCGAAAGCAATTTTTCATCCTCCGCCATCTGCTGTGCCGGAGCATCGGTGAAATCGGTCAGGAGGGCGAACGTCAATTGAGGATCGAGGTTGCGCAGGAAATGGAGCTCCAGCTCCTGCAATAGGGAGTTTAGTTCGCTGATGCTTGCCAGCAGCGTCGGAATGACAATCATCGTGCGATGGCCTATTGGGATGCCTTTCGAATAGTCCATGCGCGGCAGGGTGCGCGGGGGAATTTGATGTGTGATGATCCAGTGGACAAGGTTAATGGAAGCATCCAATGCCAATCCGCTCCCGAGCAAGCCGGTGATAATCAATTGGGCGGCAGAGCCGCTCGAGACCAGAGTATAGGACAGAAGTCCAACGACGATCAGCAAGGAGAGAATGCTGATACTCCCCAGATAAGTTGTTGTGGGGTGGGTGATAGCCCAACGCCTCAGGCGAGCTTTCAGCCGTGGCCGGTAGCCGATGCTGCTTTCAACCTCGGAAAGGCCCGCGTCAACCAGATAATAACCAACATGGGCTTTTCGGTCCGGATTTTGGCGGGAGGCTTGAGGCTTGTCTTGAGCCTTGCGGGCGAATTCGATCGCAGTCTGTGCGACGGTTTCTTCGTTCTGGCTGGAATTTCGCGCCAGTTCTTCGACAACACTGCGGTATCTGTTCCGGGTGTCAAAATCCATGCTTGCATAGATTCCCACCGGATCATCACGTAGAATCTGCTCGATGCGGCTGGTTAGCTCGAAAAACCCTTTCCAATCTGTAGCAGATAATAGTCGCAAGCTGAGAAAACAATTGGCGACAATTGCTTCATTCGGCAACGCAGGGGGTATGGGAAGGATAGGCTGCGTCATCAGCCCTTCCAGCCCATCGATTCCAGAGATGACAGCGACTGCCCCAGCCAGGTATCCCACTGTCCCGATCCGGAGCATGGTCGGTAATGCCCACAGCTCTCCAACCGTGAATGGGGTGACCTGCTGATATTCCTGCACAAAGGTCGCGACTTGAGCCAGGTCTAGCTGACCCTGGCTATATACGACCAATTCCCACGCCAGAGCAAAAATGCGCGGATACCTTTTTAGTGTTGTTGTATTAAGTTTGGGCAACTGATCGTAATAGCTTTTGGGAAGGTCTTCCTCGATCTGGTGGAATGTTTGTTCGACAATGTAAAAGTTGTCCAACATCCATTCGCTGGCGCGGGAAAATACCGGGTCTTTCAAAGATGTGGCCCTGAAATGTTGATAGGCATCCTGTAAGGTCTGTTTCCAACCGGGCAGATGCTTTATTAATAGGGCTCTTTGTTGACGACTTATCGTCACACCCGTGTGATTTTCAGCCAGGTGGTGTGCAAATTGTTCCAGACGCACTCCTGGATTCGGGCTGGCCTGGTTGGCAGTTTGGACAGGGGTCACCTGCATAGGTTAATGCTTTGAGTGTTCCCGCGGGGTCATCTCGACAAAGGCCGGCTCTTCTTTCGCGGGCAGGTCTTGCACGATCAACAGCGGCACCTTGCTGTACATGACAAAATTGTTGACCATGCCTCCATAAGGCCATTGGTTATACCCCGAATAGCCGTGAGCACTCAGCGCGACCATATCGATGCCTTCCTTCTCTGCCAATTCATGCAGGGCTGCGGCCGCGTTATCGCTGGTCAATAGGTGGGTATGTACATCGATGCCTTCCAGGGGTGAATGCAGGCGCACCTGATCGAGATAGCGGATTGCTTCCTCCCGGTTGCGGGACACAATTCGTTCGGACAATTCCAAATCTTCCCGCGCCAGGGGCATTTGGCGTGCCATTTCCGGCTTTTTCACGACGTGTACGACGTGGATCCAGGATTTATGAAAACGGGCTAGAAGCGTGACCATGGGCAGGACATTTTCCGCTCGCCGGGATCCATCTAGCGGCACCATAATTCGTTTGTACTGTCCTTCGATCAACTCACTGGGTGCCGGTTGATGTGCACGGATGATGAGCACGGATGTAGGCGCACTAAAAATGATTTTTTGGGTGACGCTACTGATTCCCCATTGACTTAACCCGCTGCGTCCATGGCTGCTCAGGATGATCAGTTTCATCCCCCGGTTCTGCGCAAATTCTGTGATCGATTCTGCCACCAACCCTTCCAAAACAGCGGTTTCGATCCGCAGGCCGGCTTCTTGAAGACGGGCGCTTGTCTTTTCCAGATACAGCTTCGCCCCGGTTTTATTGATCTGCCAGTTGACCAGGTCAAATAGCTGAGCCTTACCATTCGCATGGTTCTTATCCAGCACGCGCAGCAGGACTACTTTGGCATCGAAAGCATGGGCGATTGCGACTGCGTGCGACAGGGCGCATTCGGCGAGCAGAGAACCGTCCAATGGGACAAGAATAGGGTCGAACATGGTTCCTCCCATCGATATTTTTGCTCCGGTTAATATCTGGTTGGATCAAGTATAAAGAAAATACTCAAGTGGTTAGGAGGTTTAAATTATTTGAAGGAAGGTGGAGCAGGTCGTCTTGCTGTTTCGAGCGTCACCGGGCAAGGGTGGCAAATATCAAACTGAAAGTGCTTTGTGACGCGACCGGCAGAAATGGACTTTCCAACCGCGGGCATTTGGCCTTCAATTACTTTTAAGTATACTCCTCTTTATCAATATTGATTTGGTTCCATAAAGTCAGCGGCGACCGCAAGGTTTATTGGTGTGTCGAAATAGGCTTATTATTCATTCCTTGGGCATCCGTCTTCCCTGACAACAGGAGGAAATACGATCGTCTTTAGACGAACCGACCATTTACAACCTCTTTTGATCCGAAGACCGCGATGCTGTCCAAAATCGGACCGTCTGGAGGTAGCTGGCATGCGATCTGATGATGATGGTGCTCCTCCATGTTGTATTCAATGTCACTTCTGCACTTATTCCGCCTGGCTCGGTCTGTATGTCGGGTGACGGATGCCCTGGGACAGGTGTTCCGACTTGAGCTTATGATCCCTTCGGCAACGCGGGCAGTTTAATTTGCATCCTTAATACTTGGCTCATGTTATTTGATATTCGAAGAATTATCATGATATAGGGCGGATAATCCAAAAAAATCCCCATGAAGGGATTTTAAGGAAGGTGGGCCCGCCAGGATTCGGATATCATCCCCGCGAGGGGACCTTCAACCAAGCGATTAAGAGCCTGTTGGTCGCTTTTTCATTACATGGATAACCTTTCCCGTAACATCGCTACCGCCTTGAAACATTCCAGGTGTTTATTGTCACAGTTCAGGAAGATTATCCAGCGTTACTTCACCCCCTAACATTCCCGCTCCCTCCCAGCCATCGATTCTCTCATCCCTGAAAAGTGGACGGATTGCCTCGGAATCGATGAATAGGCACTCCGGGCCATATGGGACCAGCAAACTTTTAATGCCTGTCTTGCCACCCGTCAAACTGCGGTCTGCCTGGCTCGGGACGAACCCAAGTTTTAGAGCCGCATCCCATACTTGCTGACGGGTGGTTGGGCTGATCCTATTATTTTCGACTTTGAGAAAGCATTGCTCACCGCTGAAGTAACTTATACGATTTGTGGAATTTCGTATATAATGGAATTAAATATAGCAGCCATTGACATAGAAATCTATAAGGCTATCCGAAGCTCGTAACCTTTGATTTTTTACTTTCAGTAATGGTTCACCAAAATATCTATGAGGTTTGAATAACACTATGTGGGTACTTATTGTTCGTTCTCCGTCCAGCGCTCCAATCGAATATGAGGTAAAACCCGGAAAAAACACCCTTGGTCGCAAGCCGGATAATAATATTATCATCGCGGACGAGTCTGCCTCGCGCCAGCATGCAGAAATCTATTGCCAGAATGACCTGGCTATTATTTATGACCTGGGAAGCACAAATGGGACGTTTGTAAACCGGGAGCGTATCACTAAGCCGCATGTCTTACAGTCTGGGGATCAGATTCGTATTGGCCAGCATGTGATTAATCCTTCCTTTCAGGAAATTGGTGCTACCCCACACCTTGTTGCGGCGCTCTCGGGTACTCGCCCGCTCACCCGTGAACTTCTTCTTGAATCGATTGATCAACACGCCGTATTCCTGGATGCTGTTTCCAGCCGGCTGACCATTATCCTTAACCTGGATACAGCTCTGCAGGAAATCGCCGAGCTGACACGGCTGGCAGTGGGAGCTGAGAAATCCGGGGTGATTCTAGCGGATCAATTCGACCATCTGGAGGATTTGGGGTTGCCAGATTTTATTACCCGGCAAGCTATCGAACAGCGTTCTGTAGTAATCGTTCCTGATCTGGCATCCCAATATGAACAACCCAAGAGCGATAATGTCCAACTCCACATATGCTCTTTTTTATGTGTGCCCGTCATTATTGAGCAGGACGTGGTCGCTCTTATATACGCCTACAAGACCGATCCTGCTGCAAGGTCCTTTGACCAGCACGATGTGCAACTGGCAGTCGCAATCAGTCACCAGGCTGCGCTGACAATTCAGCGCGCAAAATTACTCAAAGAGTCCCAAATGTACGAGCAGTTAGCCATTACCGACAGCCTGACAGGACTCCATAATCGCCGGCAGATCCTCCATCTGGCAGAGATCGAGTTTCAACGGTCCCAGCGCTTCAAACATCCGCTGACTCTGCTCATCCTTGATCTTGACGATCTAAAACAAGTGAATGACTCTCTGGGTCACCTGGTCGGCGATTGGGCCCTTCAGGCGGTCGCTGAGAACAGCAAGAAACATTTGCGTGAAGTAGATTCCATTGGCCGCTTCGGTGGCGACGAGTTCGTTATCCTTCTTGTAGAGACCAATCTCGAAGGCGGTCGCACAGCCGCCGAACACATCCGCCAAAGTCTCACCGATTCGCCCATTAATACCCCGCAAGGTCCATTCACGATTACGATTAGTATCGGAATCGCTGCCAAAAGTGAAAAAACTTCAAATGTGACAGATCTGCTCAACCAGGCTGATATTGCATTGATGAGGGCAAAAAAGACTGGCAAGAACCAAGTTGCAGTTGCTGAATAACCTGGGAAAGCAAATCAGTTCACAGAATAATCTCACACTGTTTCTGGGGACCTGTAAAAGGGTGGTAAAACTAGAAGAACCAGTTCGAGCAAAGAAAAGCGGTTTTGTAATGCAAGGATTTTAATTATTTGCTCTAAATGTTCTTAATCTTCTGGTAATTATTATAATTACCCCTAATGCATTTTTACGCAACCTCACGATTTTCTTTTACCTGATTTTATGTCGGCTTTTCTTAGATTTTCTGCGACTCTAAATTTAACAATTTTGCTTATCAATTCTAGCGGCAATGGTTTCTCTATTGGGAATTTTACAGAACCTTTTGCGCCTTCATAAATTGATAATTCATGCTTAAATGCCTGAGTTCCACTAGACGTTGGATAAAATCCAATATGTTTTTTCCAGGCGGCAAAATGGACTAAATTGCCTTTTAGAGCAAAAGTAGGCATTTGATAACTGATTTTTTCTTCTGCGTCAGGAGCGGAGGCTTTTATTATTGCCCGTAATTCTTCTAGTATTTTTTGTATTTCTTCAGGGAAAGTTGATATGTACTCATCAATTGAAGTAAAACCAGCTTTATTGCTTTCCATGAGTTCTCCTTTTTTTGGTGCTTATGCAGCAAGGAATCGCCCATCTAGGTGTTTACCCACCATTTGGCGGCCAAAGAATAAAAGGCAAATAAAAAATTTTTCAAACAATGCCATGTTTTTATAAACCCCATTAGTAATCCCAAGTTTTATTGCAGGGGTGAAGGTGGGTAAAAGATCATAAATTTCCGAAATAGCCGGAGATGTCAGACGAAAAATATTATGCAGGCACTTATTCCACTCGATTATCTTATCTGTTGTTACATTACGAAAATCGCCAACCCTTCATTTCTTAGCGCCAGGTTTTTCGATATTTTTTTTGTCAACTTCCCATTGATTGTGCATCCCTATATTCCGGACAAGATGCATTTCCTTTGTGGAAGTAAGAACTTCTTCTGAAATTCCGAATGTTACTCCCGTAACCGTTTCTATTGTTTGAATCTGGCATATGATCGATAAGTCTTTTATCCGCTTAAACCGTTTTCTAATTTCGTGATCTCTTTGGGGCGGGTGTATATACTTTAGTGCAAACTTAATAAATCCGCAAGCTTTGATATAGTCCAACCCCAATTCATAGGCATTGAATATATGGCATTTTGATCGAC
Source organism: Anaerolineae bacterium (assembly GCA_041489005.1). GTDB lineage: Bacteria > Chloroflexota > Anaerolineae > Anaerolineales > Villigracilaceae > UBA877. Next base: position 22,188 of record JBGPQK010000021.1, on the reverse strand, counting down.
TGGGCTTGGGAATGATTTTAGGTTTTCTTCAAAGTGTGACCAATTTATTTCCCATATCTTGCCATCCATACCAGTCAAAGAAAAACGATTTTATTCTTCATGTAGGTGCAAACTCCACCTTTCATGTATTCAACGATATGAGCATCAGCAAACACATAATAAGAAATAGACCCCATCAGAAAACGTTGCACTTGTAAAGCTATTGTTAGGGGGGGTATATGTGACATTTTCTCACGCTTATTTTGATTACTGTTGAATAAAATCCCCATCCAAATCTTTAATTGCGTAAAGCAATTTTCACCAAAGATGGACCTGGCAGGGGCACCTGTTCAGCGTCAAGGCTTAAACGTTATTGTCTTTGAAAACTGACAAGTGATTGGAAACAAAAAAGCCCCATCTGGGGCGTTTTACTGAGAAAAACAAATCAGTGATGTGTGCCCCCAAGGGGATGTTGTATATACGGATAATCCAAGGCTGAGAGGGAAGTAGATAAGTAATTAAGGTAAAATGATGTCGTAAAAGTTATAGAATAACATAAATTGGATAATAATGATGTTCGATAATACCAAGAACCCAAGAAATTTCGACGGGTGCAGAAATGACCTTTCCAACAGTAAGCGGTTCTAACTTGCTAAGGAAGAAACTGACCCTGCCTCAGGATTTTCAAGGCAGGCTCAACTTGGTTTTCATCCCCTTTGAACGGTGGCATCAAATGGAAGTGGATTCCTGGAGTGCTCTGGCTGAGGAACTGGAGGAAAAGTACGAGGGTCTGGTTTATTACGAACTACCCACTCTCCAGAACGGAGGGCCTTTCTACAAGATAATTCTCAACGAAGGCATGCGAGCCGGTATTCCCAACCCCAAGACGCGTGAACGCACGATCACACTTTATCTGGATAAGACAGATTTCCGTGCTGCTTTGGATATGACGGATGAAGAGCACATTTACATCCTAGTGGTCGATCGCCAGGGGAAAGAGTTTTTCCGCGCTAACGGCCCGTATAGCCGCGATGGAGAGGCGGCCTTGCGCCAGGCACTTTCCCAACTCATTCCCAAAAAGGAGTCATGAGTTGCATGTAACCTTCGATAAAGAAGGCTCTTGGTTCCTGGAATTAATCTCCCACCCATCCAAGTATAAAACAAGGAATCTCCTCGACAATCAGAACGACTTTGAAAAAGGCGCTTCAATTTCAAGAGGAATTATGAGTGCAAAGAAGTGGCTGATGCTTTTCATTAATTTGCTGGGGGGTGGTGGGGTGATCGGGAGTTATGTTTGGGGTTTCCTGACTCACCCGGACGCCGGACAGGCTCTGTGGGGCGGGGTGCCAGACAGCATTCGGCCATTCTATACGGCCGGCATGTTCCTGGCCGCTACAGGTTATTTTGCCTTCACATACTTCATTCTCTTACGACTCAACCCAAGCAAAACGCGGGTGCTTGGCCGCTTCCCCTTTGGGTTGTTCAACATTCTCTATGCAGCCATTCTGGTCCCCTCTGCGCTTTGGATGCCGCTGACGTTTTGGGCGCTGGAAGGATCCAGCCTCGGTTTATTGTGGGCGGTGAGGATTGTACTTGCTGTGGTTGGATTGGCCTCCGTCGGTCTTCTTTTTGCCTTATTGAAAGTCGAGCCGCGTCTGCCCCGGTGGGCCCATTGGCTTGCCGTGGCCGGATGTGTGGGTTTTTGCCTCCAGACAGCCATACTGGACGCGATCATATGGGTGGTTTTCTTTAGGGTTTGAACGAGAATTCTTTTGCCCACTTAAGGGTTTACACTGATATGACCATTCGAATTGTTACGGACAGCTCTTGCGATCTCCCTCCGGAGATCATCCGGGAACACAGGATCACCGTCATCCCGCTGTTCATCAACGTCGGTGATCAGAGTTTTCTGGATGGCGTCAACCTGTCCCACCAGGAATTCTACGAACGCCTGCCCGGGTTCAGACCCGCGCCGAAGACAGCCGCGCCGGGATCGGATGTGTTTCGAAAGGCCTTTGAACAACTGGCCGTCGAGGGGGCGACCGAAATCCTCTCCATCCATGTTTCGGCCAAACTAAGCTCCATCGTGGATATCGCCCGCACGGCAGCCAAAGAAACCACCCGCCTGCCGGTGACAGTCTTTGACTCACGCCAGCTCAGCCTGGGGACCGGTTTCCAGGTCCTGGTGGCCGCCCAGGCTGCCGCTGAAGGACATTCGCTCGGTAAGATACTGTCCATGTTGGAAGAACAGATTCGCCGGACCCACGTCTTTGCGGCCCTGGATACATTGGAATACCTGAAGCGCAGCGGCCGGATGAACTTCGCTATCTCTGCCCTTGGTACCCTCCTGCAGATCAAACCCATCATGAAGATGTACAACGGCGAGCCGACCGCCGAACGGGTGCGCACACGCAAAGGCGCCATGAAACGGCTGGTCGAGCTGCTCGAAGAGTATAGCCCTTACGAAAAAGTAGCTCTGTTGCATTCCCATGCTCTCCAGCGTGCGGAGGCATTGTTGCAGGAGGTCAGAAACAGAAACCTGCTGCCGGAGGGAGATATCTGGGTGGAGGAAATCACCCCGGTCCTGGGAGCCCATATTGGCCCGGGCGTCATCGGTTTCGCGTGTATCTCCAAAGGATAAATTAAAGGAGGATTCGCATGTCATTTATTGAAATTTACGGGATCGCTTTTTTGGTCATCCTAGGCTGCATGATCATCCTGTGGCTCATCAGCCTGCAACTCAAAAATTCCAGCATTGTGGACATATTCTGGGGGACCGGGTTCGTGATCGCCAACTGGGTCTATTTTGCGCTCACCCCGGACGGATTCCCGCTGCGCAAGTGGCTGATCGGGATCCTTGTCACAATCTGGGGACTGCGTCTGTCATTCCATATCCTCCGGCGCAACTGGGGTAAAGCGGAGGATTTCCGCTACCAGGTTTGGCGCAAGGAAGCCGGTTCCCGCTGGTGGTGGCTCAGTTTCTTCCGGGTCTTCCTGCTGCAGGGCATTTTGATGTGGATCATTTCCGCCCCCTTGCTGGCCGCCCAGCGCGGCGCTAAACCGGACCACTTGATCCTGTTCGACTTCCTCGGGATCGCGATCTGGGGGATCGGGTTCTTCTTCGAAGCAGTTGGCGACCTGCAGTTGGCGCGCTTCAAGGCGGATCCGGCCAACAAAGGCAAGGTTATGGACCGCGGCGTCTGGCGCTATACCCGTCACCCCAACTACTTTGGCGACTCAGCCCAGTGGTGGGGCTACTACCTGATAGCGGCCTTTGCCGGGGGCTGGTGGACGATCTTCAGCCCGATCCTGATGACCCTGTTCCTGCTGCGTGTTTCGGGCGTGGCTCTGCTGGAAAAGACCCTGGAGAAACGCCCCGGATACCAAGAGTATATTGAGAAGACCAGTGCTTTCCTACCCTGGTTCCCGCGCAAGAAATAACACCACTCAAAGAAAGGAAATGGATATGAAGATTGCAAAAGTTCTCGCCCTGCTGGGCCTTTTGGTAATGACCGGCATTTTAATCTACGGCTTCTCCGTGGGGAATTTCTCCGCCGAAGGCGCCAAGCTGGTCACCATGCCCTGGGGCATCGTCTCGCTCGTGGACCTGTATGTTGGCTTTACATTGTTCTCGTGCTGGATCGTTTTCCGTGAGAAAGCCATTCTCCCATCTGTCATCTGGGTCGTCCTGATGATGGTGTTGGGCTTCTGGGCAGGCGCGCTGTACACCTTCATCGCCCTGCAGACCAGCGGCGGGGACTGGAAACGCTTCTGGTACGGGAAACGGGCGTAGGCCGGAGGAAAACCATGACCATCCTTCAAATCCTTAAAATCATATGCGCCGTCGGGACCGTGGCGACCGGTTTCATTTCGCTGGTGGCGCCGCGTTCGATCAAGGGCTTCACCGGCCTGGAAGCCACCGGGCCGCGCGGCATCACCGAGATCCGGGCCGTAATGGGTGCCCTTTTCATTGGCCTGGGCATCGCCCCCTTCATCCTTGGAACCCCGGCGGTCTATCAAGCCCTGGGCATCATGTATCTGGTCATTGCCCTCGTGCGGGCTGTCTCGATGTTCCTGGATAAATCGGTGGTGCAGTCCAACATCATCAGCCTGGCGGTGGAAGTGGTGTTCGGAGTGATCCTGGTGCTCTAGTTTCCATCCTCGGTCAATCATCAGCCAGTTTCCGATAGAGAAAAAGCCTCCGCGGTTACCCAGACTGCGGAGGCTTTTTTGATTTAGCAATGACGATCAGGGTCGCAGAGTACCAACCCAGATCTGCCAGGCCAGGGCGGTCTTGGCCAGCAGGCTCAGGACGATATACATGCGTTCCCCGAAGAGATAGTTCTTCCAGGGACCAACCTTTTTATACTGCAAGACCATGTTGACTGCAAAGATGCTGAAGAATACGAAAATGGTCGGAACGATGGCATACACGAACGCCGGCGGTTTGGCATCCGAGGAGCCAAGCGATCCATAGAAGTACAGAAAGATGACGATCCAGGGGAAGATCCCGGCCAGGCAGCCATAAATGTATGCGGTCCAGTCCGTCTTCTTCGTATTCTGGTTGTGCAACTCCATTACAATGCCGAATAGATTCATCGTGGCGTTGACCCCAAACATCAGGATCAAAGCTCCCAGGTCCGACACACCCACCAGCATGCCGATCAGCACGATCATCAGCGAAGAGCTCAGCGCGTATTCGTAGAATCGGGCCGGGTTCATCCCGCTCTTCAGCTTAGCCACATACCACTTGTAACCGAAGGTGGATAGGGCAAAGTGGGCCAGGGCGGAGAGCAGCAGAAAGACTGCCACTGCCGGCCCGAAGCGCAGGTTGTACGCCAGGATCGGATTGGGAACCAAGGTCATCTTCGCTGGGTCAAAACGCAGAAAGTTCGTGTAGATCGGAAAGGTGGTGGCGTTGCTGATGGCGATCATAAAGATGCCTTGCGCCAGGTGCAAGAAGCCCATCACCAAGTTAAAGCGGCGTAATCCTGTATACGTTCTTTCTTCAGACATGGTAAAACCTCCTTTGATATCCTAGAACAGAAATGGGTTGACCGAAGTACTATTCTTTCACCTGCAGCGAAAGGTAGAGCTGGATCCCCATCTGGGAGATCTGGTCCTTCTGGGCCTCAAGCCAGTCGATGTGGGCTTCCTCTTCGACCAGGATCTTGGTAAGCAGATCGCGGGTGCCGTGGTCGCCCAACTCGCTAACTTTCTGAATGGCAGCGTTGTAGTTCACCACCGCCCCGGCCTCTGCCTCGTGGTCGTGGGCCAGTTGATCTTCCACCGAGTTCCCGATGTGCATCGGGTTGAGCTTGCTGACCGTCGACTTGCCTTCCAGGAACAGGATGCGGCCGATCAGGATCTCGGCATGCCGCATCTCATCCTTGGCCCGCCCCTCCACGGCCTTGTGCAGCCGGGCAAAGCCCCAGTCGTCGCACATCTCCGAGTGGACCATGTACTGGCTGACGGCGGTCAGCTCGTCGGCAAGAAGCTCGTTCAGGATCTTTATTACTTCTGCATTGCCTTTCATGTTTTATTCTCCTTTTTGCAATTCAATTTAGCGAACCCTCAGGATTCCATTGCGATCAATCGAGGTCGAAACGGTCCAGGCTCATAACCTTGTTCCATGCTGCGACGAAGTCGTGAACGAACTTCCCCGCAGAGTCCTCGCAAGCGTAAACTTCCGCCAGGGCCCGAAGTTGGGAGTTCGAACCGAAGATCAGGTCAACACGGGTGCCGGTCCACTTGAGTTCGCCTGTTGTGCGATCACGACCTTCGAAGACGTCAGCGCCCTCCGATACAGGCTTCCACACCGTGCCCATGTCGAGCAGGTTCACGAAGAAGTCATTGGTGAGCGCCCCGGGCCGCTTGGTGAAGACACCGTGCTGGGAGCCTCCGAAGTTGGCATTCATGGCGCGCATCCCGCCCACGAGAACCGTCATCTCAGGAGCGGTCAGTGTCAGCAATTGCGCCCGGTCCACCAGCATTTCCTCGGCCGATACAGCATAGCGAGCCTTCTGGTAGTTGCGGAAGCCGTCCGCCTTCGGTTCGAGCACGGCGAAAGAAACAACATCGGTTTGCTCCTGCGAAGCATCCATGCGGCCTGGCGTGAAGGTAACCGTCACTTTGTATCCGGCGCTCTTGGCGGCCTGCTCGATGCCAACACAGCCGGCCAGGACGATAAGGTCGGCCAGCGAGACCTTCTTGCCGCTGGACTGGGCCTTGTTGAAGTCGACCTGGATGCCCTCCAGGATCTTGAGCACCTTCGCCAGTTGGGCAGGCTGGTTGACTTCCCAATCCTTCTGCGGTGCCAGGCGAATGTGCGTCCCATTGGCGCCGCCGCGCTTGTCAGAGCCGCGGAAGGTGGACGCCGAGGCCCAGGCGGTCGAGACCAGCTCCGGGATAGACAGGCCTGAAGCCAGGATCTTGCCCTTGAGGGCGGCGATATCCTTTGCACCGATCAGTTCGTGATCGACGGCAGGGATGGGGTCCTGCCAGATGAGTTCTTCGGCCGGAACCTCCGGGCCGAGATAGCGGGCGCGCGGACCCATGTCGCGGTGGGTCAGCTTGAACCACGCCCGGGCGAATGCCTCGGCGAACTGGTCGGGATGCTCGTAAAAGCGGCGCGCGATCGGCTCGTAGATCGGGTCGAAGCGCAGCGACAGGTCGGCCGTGGTCATCATCGGCGCGGACTTCCTGGACGGGTCGTGCGCGTCCGGGATCATGTGTTCGGGTTTGACGTTCTTCGCCACCCACTGGTGAGCGCCCGCCGGGCTTTTGACCAGCTCCCACTCGTATGTGAACAGCATTTCCAAATAGCCGTTATCCCACTGAGTGGGATAGGGCTTCCAGGCGCCTTCGATGCCGCTGCTGGTGGTGTGTACACCCATGCCGGTGCCCAGGCTGTTCTTCCAGCCCAGGCCCTGCTGCTCGATCGGGGCACCTTCCGGCTCGGGGCCTACCAGTTTCGGGTCGCCCGCGCCGTGGGCCTTGCCGAAGGTGTGTCCCCCGGCGATCAGTGCCACGGTCTCCTCATCGTTCATAGCCATGCGCGCGAAGGTCTCGCGGACATCGCGACCCGATGCGACCGGGTCCGGATTGCCGTTCGGCCCTTCCGGGTTCACGTAGATGAGACCCATCTGCACGGCCGCGAGCGGATTCTCGAGGTCCCGCTCGCCGGAGTAGCGCTTATCACCCAGCCACTTCTCCTCGGAACCCCAGTAGATGTCCTTTTCCGGCTCCCAAATGTCCTCTCGCCCGCCGGCGAAGCCGAAGGTTTTGAAACCCATTGATTCCAGGGCGACGTTGCCAGCCAGGATCATCAGGTCGGCCCAGGAAATATTCCGGCCGTACTTCTGCTTGATCGGCCAGAGCAGCCGGCGCGCCTTGTCGAGGTTGACGTTGTCGGGCCAGCTGTTGAGGGGCGCAAAGCGCTGGCTGCCGTTGCCGGCGCCACCGCGGCCGTCGCCTGTGCGGTAGGTGCCGGCGCTGTGCCAGGCCATCCGGATGAAGAGTCCGCCGTAGTGCCCCCAGTCCGCCGGCCACCAATCCTGCGACCGGGTCATCAATTCACGCAGGTCCTTTTTCAAGGCTTTCAGGTCGAGCTTCTTGAATTCCTCGACGTAGTTGAAATCCTCCCCCATCGGGTTGGACTTGGAGGAATGTTGGTGTAGGATATCGAGATTCAACTGGTGCGGCCACCAGTCCTGGTTGGTCATGCCGCTGCTGGAAGTGTGTCCATGAACCGGGCACTTGCTCTCTTCGCTCATCGTATTTACTCCTTTCGTTGGCTGAATTTTTGACCAGCGTTATTCATTACACTGCCCATCAAGTCAGGTAAAAAACATTGGTTCTGTTCCGTGATGCGTCTTTGCTCTGACGATCATTTGTCGTTTGTCTAAAAGTTGTGTTCATTTGTCTGGGAAACCACCTCCTCATAAGCGTTCCTAAGAGATAACCATTATCCAATATCACGTAAAAAAAGAGGCTTATTGGCTGCTTTGTTTGCAATCGGGGCAAAGGCCGTAAAACGAGAGCTGGGAGCGGAGGATCTTGTAACCCGAGGCCTGCTCGAGTTTCCGGATCGCAGACGGATCGAAATCCGCCTCGCCATCGATGATCTTGTTGCACTTGATGCAGATCAGGTGCGGATGGGGCTGCGGGCGGTTGCCGTCGTAGTGGCTGTCGTCGCGCAGATCGATCTCCAGCACCTGGCCCATATCCTTGAGCAGCGCCAGGGTTTTATAAACGGTGGCATGACTCATGGTCGGGAACTGGGTTTTTATTCTTGCAAAGAGCTGGGCCGCGGAGGGATGCCCTTCGCTAGAGGTAATCAAACGCACCAGCTCGACCCGTTGGGGCGTCAGCCGGAAATTGCGTTCTTTCAGCGCGGCGATCAATTCATCGAAACGGACTTGGGGATCAGGCATAATGCTCTTTCAGGAATTAATCTTTATAAATAATAATTATCATTTATTATAATCGATGTGATGAAAATTGAAAGGTGAGAATTCGCTATAGGCCAGGTTGATCTGCTGGCCCGTATAGTGGTTTGTAAAATATGAAAACAAAAAAATCCCACAAGGGGATTTTTTAGATTAGTGGGCCCGGCAGGATTCGGACCTGCGACCAAGCGATTATGAGCCAGATATTCACTTTTCTAATATATATGCTAATTCTCGGACCGTCATTTCCGCATCGGTGTGCAGCCGACAAATCTCCAAATCTCGCGGATTGACTGGCAGCGCGCCTTAGTCCTCGGGCTGGCGGCCAACTGTCTCGCCGCGCTGGCCGGGCTGTATTTCTTCTAAATCTTCTTTGAATTCAAACTCGGGAGAAGCACCCCGCTGATGATCGAACTCGTCCTATCGGTGCGCGCCACGTGGATAGCCTTCAATGTGCCCTCTCACTCGCTCAGCCGCTTGAGGATGCTGGTTGTCAAAAGAGGAGGAGGAAACATGACCTATCCCAAACTTATGGATAGGCTATGGCCATATTCTAGGAGACTCTAAGGCTGGACAGCACCAAACTTCATATCTTTTTTTGCTTCTTCTTTGGTGATATGGCTTTCTATACGGTTATCCAGACCCACGCTTTGTTTGGTGGACAGTGCCACACTTTATGAGATCCTACAGATTACATGCTAATATTGGGGAAAGCATGCTTGCATAGAAATGGCAGTTGCTCCTGAATCCTTTTTGTGTTTCATCCGTTCATACTTATAGAAGAGCGTACCGTAGACTTGCGGGAGGCGTTTATGATTGATTCTAATGATCCCGACACCGTTACGCTCGCACAAAGAGGTGATGTGCAGGCCGTCGGCAGGCTCTACGATCAACACCATGAAGCGCTATTCCGCTACATCTGGGTGCGGGTGGGAGAAAATCAATTGGCCGAGGATATGACCGGTGATGTGTTCATGCGGATGCTGGATGCCCTGCCGCGTTTCCGCCCAACCGATGTCCCTTTTCGTGCCTGGCTTTACCGGATCGCGCGCAACATGATTGTGGATCATTTTCGCAAGGTGAAGTCCCATTCCGTAGAACCCTTGCAAGAATCGCATGCAGAGATTGATTCCGAGGATAATCCGGCATTGACGGTAGAGCAAAAGTTATCCTCAGAGCGGCTACATCAAGCCCTGGAATCAATAGATGAAGTGCAGCGCGAGGTCGTCAGCTTGCGGTTTTTCGCCGGACTTTCGCTTGAAGAAACGGCCACGGCGCTGGAAAAGACCGAAGCAGCAGTCAAAGCTCTGCAGCACCGGGGCCTGGCCGCTCTTCGCCAAGCTCTCTCCGAAGGAAAAGTGTACCTATGAATGATGATCTTCTCCAAGGTTACCTTGCCCGCCTGGAATCGGGCGAGCCGCTCGAGTCCGTTCTGGCCGGAGTTCCAGCTGAATTGGTGGAACTCGTCCGCATGGCAGTGACCTTGCGCGGCATATCCAGCCCCCTCCGGGCAGCCGCTTCCGTCAATAATAACCGCAGGCGTTTAGTAGCGGCAGCAAAAGGAGGCAAAACAATGTCTGACCCCTCGCATTCGCCCAAACGCCGGATTTGGGGTGCCGCATTTCTGGCCGGCGCGGCTGGTCTGGCTCTATTGTTCTTGTTTATTGTCGTGGGTGTGGGTGTGCTGCTTTCGAGGAAGTCCTTGAGTGAAAGCCTTGCCCAGAGTCCGAATGAGGTCCTCCTCTGGAACCCAATGGTCAATCCGCAGGTATCGGTGCTGGATGCCCCGAACTCGAAGATGGCCGTCTTGCGCGAGACGCGCGGCCTGGTCGAGATCCAGACCGGTGCGGGATCTTGGAGAGGAATCAGTGCCGGGGAGATGGTCTCGACTGGCGAGGGCGTTCGCACCGGTCCGCTTTCCAGCGCAACCCTGGCATTTTTCGATGGCAGCATTGTCTCGCTTGGGTCGGGCACTGAGATCCAGGTGAGCAAGATCGATGCCCGCCAGGAAGGCGCCCGCGTTATTCAGATCGTACAGGTGATCGGCGAGACAGACCACGTCGTCGTCCATTCCGATGATCCCGGGTCGCTCTATGAAGTCATTGCAGCAACCAGTTTTGGCCGGGCGCAGGGGACGGCCTTCCACGTCTCTGTCTCATCGACGCAAACCATCAATTTCATGGTGACGGAAGGCGCGGTCGCCGTCACCAATGCCGGTGAGACCATTGTGGTATCTGCGGGTCAGACCACACTCTTCGACACCGAAGAGCCGCCTCTCCCTCCGGCCTCCTACTTCAATGGCGAGGGCGAAGTGGCTATGATCGGCGAGTTCTGGTATGTGGCCGGGCAAACCCTGTTGATTGATCCGACCACGGTGATCGAAGGCGATCCGCAAATCGGTGACTGGGTCACCTTCGAGGGTCGCAGCATGCCAGGAGGGGTGCGCGTGGCCGACAGGATCACACTCGTACATCGTTCTGTGACGAACACCTTTTCTTTCGCCGGTACGGTGGAGACATTAGGGGACACGGAGTGGGTCGTCTCCGGCAAGACCGTGGCGATTGATGCCCAGACAATCGTCGATGCGCAAATCGGGGAGACTGACCTGGTGGAAGTCTCAGGGATCATCACTGCCGAGGGCGTTTTCCTCGCCCGGGATATTCGCCTGGTTAGCGAGAGTTCCGGATCGACCTTCACCTTTACCGGCGTTGTGGAGTCGATGGAGCCTGTCGTCTGGGTGATTTCTGATCTCTCGATTGTTATTGTCGGCAGCACGGTCATCGACCCGGAAATCGTAATGAACGATGTAGTTCAGGTCACAGGTCAGATCCTGGCGGACGGCACGTGGCAGGCCGAAACGATCGAAAAAGTCGGTGAGACCGGCACGTTCGATTTTGCCGGGGTGGTGGTCAGCACCGAACCGTGGAATGTAAGCGGTGTCCCCTTCGATGTGGACGATAATTCTCAAATCGACGACGGTATCCAGACCGGTAACCGGGTGCGCGTGCAGGGGACTGTCCTGCCAGACGGCTCGTGGCTGGCGGTCAGCATCATGCAATACGACGAGGGACAGCGTCATGCCATCCATTTCTCCGCCCGTGTGGAAAGCATCGATCCGTGGATTATCGGCGGTACGGAAGTGACCGCGGATAACGGGACCCAGATCATCGGCGAAATCCAGGTTGGCGACCTGGTGGCTGTCAAGGGCAACCTGCTGCCGGATGGCACCATTGTTGCCAACAAGATCAGCCTGGTGGCAGAGGCATCCGGTTGTATGTTAGCAACGGGCACCGTGGCCGGTTTTGATGGTACGGCAATCACCCTGGACGATGGCCGGGTCATCACTCTAACGCCTTCGATCTCGGTGAAAGGCACATTGGAACTGAACGCTGCGATCGTGTTCGAGACCTGTACTGGTGAGGACAGCCAGCCGATCCTCGTCAGCGTCTCGGTTATCGGACAACCCGATACGCAGATGCCGGCGGCAAACGGCTCGAAGGTCGTGATTTGCCATATTCCTTCAGGGGACCTGTCCAAGGCCCACACCATTAGCGTCGGTGTAGATGCAGTGGAATCGCACCTCGCCCATGGCGATACGATTGGCCCGTGCCCATAATTTCTGCTGGACCACTTGTGAGGTGGACTTTGCGTTTCATAAAAACCCTTCCACTCCTTCTCTTGCTCGCAGCGTGTGTACCAGCGTCCATCCTTCCGCTTGAAGATGCTGCCTTCGTTATTACCTCGCTTACTTGCCATGTTCATTTCTCCTTTCTGTGACTTCAGGGGTCCAGTAGGGAGAAACGAGTGGTGAAGCTTGTGCTATTCGACTTTTAAGGTGCTGCGGTGACATCGTGATTAGCTTTCTAAACTGGACAATAGGCAATAAAGTTCGAGACCATTATATAGAACAAATGTTCTTAAGTCAAGAAGGGAATCTTTCCACTGTTTCTATTGTTTCCATGGCTTATACACTTTGCAAGAATTGAGAATTGGATGTTAATAACGCGCGTGGTTATTAACATTAAGTGCCATTTCTGTTAATAAGAATTCCTCGGAAGCTTTTGGTATTTCTTCGCCATCAAACACAGAGTGAAAACAAAACTTACTCATGAGTGTGCGAGGTTCCAACTATAATTGGTGAATCAACTCTGGGATTTTTTGTAGAGACGATACTGAAATTTTCTTTTCTACCTGGTAAGCATCTGCCCCAGGATAAACCACCCACAAATAGGATAAATCCAGATCATGCAGTGCGGTTTGCATGGAGCGGGTAATCGCGGGCGCTTCGCTGAACTTCACTTCAATCCCGTAACGTTTCCCTTTATGGAAGAAAAGCAAATCCAGCTCCGCACCATTATGGGTCCCCCAGAAATAGGCTTCTGAAGGACGGATAATTTGCAGCACTTGTTCGATCACGTATCCTTCCCAGGAAGCGCCAACCTTGGGATGCCCCAATAGGGTATGCTTATCCTCTATGTTGAGCAGGCTGTGCAGGAGACCGCTGTCGCGCAGATAGATCTTCGGTGCCCGCACCTGGCGTTTGCTCATGTTTTCATACCATGGCTGGAGTTGTCGCACCATAAAAGCCCCGGTAAGAAGATCAAGGTAGCCTCGCACTGTTTTGTCCGACAGCCCCATCGCGCGGCTAAGCTCGGATGCATTCCAGGTTTGGGCGTGATAGTGCGCCAGCATCGTCCAGAAACGCCGCATGGTGGTAGCAGGAATTTGAATGCCGAGTTGCGGAATATCGCGTTCCAGGAAGGTGCGAATAAATCCTTCCCGCCAGGTCAAGGAGTCCGCATCATCTTCTGCAAGGAAAGAACGCGGGAAGCTGCCTCGAATCCAGAGAGATTCCCAATTCGAACTCCCAACCTCGGCCAGATTAAATCCATTCAAGTCTACAAACTCGATCCGTCCGGCGAGAGTTTCTGAAGCATTGCGGATGATTTCAGGCGAGGCACTACCTAGAATGATGAAACGCGCTTTTTGTCCCGGGCGGTCCGCCAACACTCTCAGGGTTCCGAATAATTCCGGCATCAACTGGATCTCATCCAGAATGACCAAACCTTCCAGGTTTCCCAGCACCAGTTCGGGGTTCTGGAGTCGGCGCTGATCCGGAATGGATTCCAGATCAAAAAAAGTCGCCGGTTTGTTTTCAGCGAACATGTGCGCCAGGGTGGTTTTCCCTGTTTGTCGCGGTCCCAACAAAGCGGTTATGGGGGAGCGACGGGTTGCTGTTTGTAATAATTCAAGATAATCTGGTCGTTTGATCATGAATTCATTATAGCACGAAATCTCGGAGCCATACTCCGAGATTTCAGATTAAAATTGTGGAAGGTGCGATACTACCGTGCCAGTTCGAGGTGTAGCGTTCATAGGTCAGGGGGGAGGCGGCCTCCGTGACCAGGGTATGCATGCTGCGGTTGGGCAGGAATTCTACGGCCCGCGTGATAAGTTTCTTTTATTAAACCTTGGCGTGTATGCCTTATAATTGATCTGTGTCTACGTCAATTTTAGCCACTAAACTGTATATCCCCCCTCCTCGGCCTAAAGTTGTCCTACGCCCCCGCCTGATCGAGCGGCTGAACGAGGGCCTCTCTGCGAGCCGCAAACTGACCCTTATCTCTGCCCCCGCCGGCTTTGGTAAAACCACGCTGGTCAGCGAATGGGTCGCCGGTTGTGAACGACCGGTCGCCTGGCTGTCGCTGGATGAAGGGGATAATGACCCCGCATCCTTTTTGACTTACCTCGTCGCTGCTTTGCAGACGCTTGCCCTGAGTAACGTCGAAGGGATTGCACCGAAGATTGGAACAGGAGTTTTGGCTGCGCTCCAATCTCCTCAACCACCACCAACCGAATCGATTCTGACAGCCCTGCTCAATGAAATCGCCGCCATCCCGGACAATTTCGTCCTTGTACTGGACGACTACCATGTGATTGATTCCAAACCGGTTGACGAAGCCCTCACTTTTCTGCTCGAGCATCTGCCGCCGCAAATGCACCTGGTCGTTGCCACCCGTGAGGATCCCCATCTGCCCCTGGCCCGGTTACGCGCCCGGGGTCAATTAACTGAGCTGCGCGCCGCCGACTTGCGTTTTACCCCCTCCGAAGCCGCCGAGTTTCTCAACCAGCAAATGGGACTGAACCTATCCGCCGAAGATGTCGCCGCACTGGAAACCCGCACCGAGGGCTGGATTGCCGGCCTGCAATTAGCCGCCATCTCAATGCGGGGGCATCAAGACACCACCAACTTTATCCAATCTTTCACCGGCAGCCACCATTTCGTGCTGGACTACCTGATTGAAGAAGTTCTGGGACAGCAGTCCGAAAGCATCCAGACCTTCCTGCTGCGCACATCGATCCTTGACCGTCTATGCGGACCGCTGTGTGACTCTGTTTTGGGTTCCCCTTCTGCTTCCGGGCAGGAAACCCTGGAATATCTCGAACGCGCCAACCTGTTCATTGTCCCCTTGGACGACGAGCGGCGCTGGTACCGCTATCACCATCTTTTTGCTGAATTGTTGCGGCAGCGATTGCAGCAAAGCTCATCTTCAGGGGATGAAAAGTCAGGCGTCGCCGATTACCACATTCGTGCCAGCGTATGGTTTGAAGACAATGACTTGATGGTCGAAGCATTTCAGCATGCGGCTGCTGCCAATGATATTGAACGCGCCGAGCGCCTGATTGAAGAAGGCGGAATCCCCCTGCACTTTCGCAGCGTGGCAACCACTATCCTGAATTGGCTGGAGGCACTGCCAAGATCGGTGATGGATGCAAGACCCTGGTTGTGGGTGAGATCTGCCACGTCAGCGCTAAGGGCTGGGCAGGCAACTGGTGTTGAAGAGAAACTACAAGCGGCTGAGGCTGCTGTAGCTGCCGCCCTGCAAGGCGCTGAACCGGGCGAAAAGACCCGCGACCTGATCGGACAAATTGCCGCCGTAAGAGCCACACTGGCCTACATCCGATACCAGCCGGAAGCCTCGATCATCCAGGCAGGCCGCGCCCTGGAATACCTGCACCCCGACAACCTGCTTTTCCGTTGCAGGGCTACCTGGTCGCTGGGGTTTGCTTATAAGCTCCAGGGGAAACGTGCCGCGGCCCGCAAGGCCTATATCGAAGCCATCAGACAAGCGTCCGGGAATATCTACTACACTGTACTGACTTCAACCTGCTTGGGTGAAATACAGGAATCTGAAAACCAACTTTTTCAGGCAGCCGAGACCTATCAGCACTCCATGCAAATGCTTTGTGATCAAGGAACGGCATATTCCAGCGAAGAGCATATTGGCCTGGCCCGCATCTACTACGAGTGGGACGATCTGGATGCCGCTGAGCAGCATGCACAGCAGAGCCTTCAACAGGCGAGGCTGTATGATCGCACAATTGACAAATTCATTATTTGCGAAGTATTGCTGGCCCGCCTGAAACTGGCCAGGGGCGATGTGTCTGGGGCGGCCACAATGTTAGCGGAAACCGAGCAATCCGTGCGCCAGAATAACTTCGTGGAGCGCATGGCTGAGGTGGCAGCCGCACAAGTCCTGACGCTGCTTCGCCAGGGTAATGTGGCGGCAGCCGCTCGCCTGGTACAGACTCACGATAACCCCATCAGCCAGGCGCGCGTTCACCTGGCCCAGGGAGACCCGTCCGCAGCGTTGGTGGTTCTGGAGCCATTGCGCCAGCAGGTGGAAGCCAAGGATTGGCAGGATGAACTGCTCAAGGTGATGGTTTTGCAATCGGTTGCGCTTCATGCGCATGGGGAAAAGGACCAGGCAGTGCAAGTGTTGGCCAAAGCCCTGGCTCTGGCCGAGCCGGGCGGCTTTATCCGTATCTTTGTTGACGAAGGTGCCCTGATGGCGCAACTATTGCTCGAAGCGGCGTCGCGGGGGATCAGACCGGACTATATCGCCAGGGTGCTGGCAGCCTTCGAGGGGGAACTGAAGGAGGAACGACAGGCAGCCTCCGTTCCCGCCCCGTCGTCTTTGATCGAACCGCTCAGCCCGCGCGAGTTGGAAATCCTGGGTCTGATCGCCCAGGGGCTCTCGAATCGAGAGATCGGCGAGCGGCTTTTCCTGGCTCTGGATACGATCAAAGGGCATAACCGCAAAATTTTTGACAAGCTGGAAGTGCAAAGCCGCACCGAAGCCATTGCCCGTGCCCGCGAGCTGGGTTTGATCTAACCTTTAATTTTCCTCAACACCCCCTCAATAACAAAAAAACAACACCCATAACCAACACTAAAGTGTCTATTCGTTGACACTGTGTGGGGGATATTATCCCTGTACATTGAGCACGTGGCACTGACTGTAATAACCGGCCACAAAAGGTACAGAGGTATGCGAAACAAATTTAACCCAAAAATAGATCCAGGTAAACCAACGGTCTACAAGATCAGGATCAAGGGCCACCTGGGCCCGGAATGGTCAGACTGGTTCGAGGGTCTGACCATCACACTGGAAGAGGACGGTAACACGCTTCTAACCGGCTCGGTGATCGATCAAGCCGCGTTGCATGGCTTGCTCAAAAAAGTGCGTGACATGGGCATTCCCCTGATTTCGGTCAGTCCTCTCGAACACGGCCAGGCGGATCAGTCATCGTCAAATAGTAAATGGATATAAGCACCTTGGAAAGGAGGTTTGCCTTTGATAATATTTTTAGCCCATTTCAGCCCTTGAAAACCGGGTGGCGACCACAATTTTATGCAAGTCTAATTAAGCGAAACTCATCCATATCGTATAAAAAAAAGGAGAAAAAAATGAACACGATCAATACGACCACCAAAATGGAAGATGTGAAGATAAATGTGAAGATGAAGCTTTCAGCATTATGGGTAGCCCTGATGTTAGTGTACATATATGCTGACATACTTTCAAATTTTAAGCCGGGTGCGATTGAGAAAGCGATGGACGGATTTATGGGTCCTTTTCCAGTGACTCAAGGAGGGTTGTTATCAGCCTCAATATTGATGATGATTCCTGCTGTTATGGTTTTTCTATCCCTGGCACTGAAGTCTAAAGTAAATCGCTGGGCAAACATCATCCTGGGTGTACTGTATACGTTTGTCAATATTGGTAATTTGATTGGAGAGACCTCCTGGATTTTCTATATGTCCTTTGTTGTTGTAGAAATCACCCTTACTTTACTCATTGTCGGGTATGCCTGGAAGTGGACTAACCCTGAAGGTTAGCTCGGCAGTTGCGCCAAATGTCAAATAGTAAATGGATATAAGCTACTTGGAAAGGAGGTTTGCCTTTGATGACATTTCCAGCCCATTTCAACCCCCGGTAACCGGGTGGCGACCACAGTTTTATTCAAGTCCAATTTAATGAAACTCATCTATGACGTTTAAAAAAGGAGACAAAAATGAAAACTTTACAAAAATTTGGCGGCTTTGCCGCGCTGTACCTGGCAGCAGCATACCTGGTGGGAATGATCGGTTTTCTCACCGTAGTGAACGTTTCTGGTGTTGCTGACCCTGTCAAGCAGGTGGCTTTAATGGCGGACAACCTGGCCTTCCTGTACATAATGTACATAATCGTCTATGTAGTATGGGGCATCTTCATGGTTGTCCTGGCGCTGGCGATTTACGAGCGGTTGAAGGCCAACTCACCAGCAATAATGCAGACAGCGACCGTCTTCGGTATATTTTGGGGCTGCGTGATCATTGTTAGCGGCATGATCCAGAACGCCGGCATGCAAAATGTTGTCGATCTCTATGGTAAAGACCCGGCTCAAGCTGGGACGGTCTGGTTGACGATTAACTCTGTGTTGGGAGGATTAGCCGGCAGTAATGAAGCTATCGGTGGCATATGGATTTTACTGTTAAGTTGGGCAGCTTTGCGAAAAGGAGAATTTTCCAGGGTACTGAACTATCTTGGCGTAATGGTCGGTGTAGCGGGCATCATCTCGATTGTCCCGGCTCTCGTCGAGATATTTGTTGCCATTTTTGCGATGGGTCAGATTGTGTGGTTTATTTGGCTGGGGATTGTCATGCTGCGCAGCAATCCGGGCAAGAAAGCGACAAACGAGCTTTTGAGCGCGGCATAGATTTGCATCAGGGGAGAGGGAGGGTCTTCAGCCCTCCCTCTCTCAGTCAAATCATAAACAGACGTAGGCAGCTTGTTTAAACCAAAAATGGATCAGAACAAGGAGAGAAAAATGAAAAAAGTTAAACAATTCGGAGAAACCGTGGAAGGATATAACATCCCGGTTTTAAACGAGCGGGAAATAAGAGCTTCGGCAGGGATACTATATTTTTTTATGTTCCTGGCCTGGATGCTGGTCATATTTAATGAGAATTATTTTCTGATCAAGTTTGTTAACACGATCTTCCTGACAGATTTCATCATACGGGTATTGATCAGTCCCAAGTATTCTCCTTCATTAGTAATCGGGAGGTTGATCGTAGGCGGTCAAACCCCCGAATATGTCGGCGCGGCTCAAAAAAAGTTTGCCTGGACGATCGGTCTGGTGCTAGCCACGATCATATTCCTGCTGTTGGTTGTAATGAATTCAACTAGCTTCATAACCGGGATCATCTGTCAAATCTGCCTGATATTCTTATTCTTTGAAGCTGTGTTCGGCATTTGTTTGGGATGCAAATTTTATCCACTGTTCCATAAAGAAAAAACTCAATACTGCCCCGGTGAAATTTGTGATGTAAAGGCAAAACAGGAGATCCAGAAAACGTCGTTACTGCAAAAAGGTGTTGTTATTGGATCTTTCGCTTATGTAATAGCAGCAGCGATCTTGTTTAACAATAGTTTTAGTGCAACACCGACTGACTTGTGGGTCATCGTGAAATCTGTTCTTTCACTATAAGCATTGTTTTCTACTAAAAAGGAAAATTTCAATGAAAGCGATTGTATACACAAAATTTGGCCCGCCCGAGGTTCTTCATCTTCAAGAGGTGGAAAAGCCCACCCCCAAAGCGAATGAAGTACTGATCAAAATAGTTGCGACCACGGTCGTAAAAGAGGACCCGGACATGAGAGCTTCCCCAGGTTTTAATGGTTTTCTAAAACCCAGACATCCGATCCTGGGGCAGGAACTGGCCGGGGTGGTCGAAGCCATCGGCAGCGCTGTGACCCGCTTCAAACCCGGCGACCAGGTATTTGGCTTCGACATGTTTGGTGCGTATGCAGAATACAAATGCATGCCTGAAAACGGAGCGCTGGCTATCAAGCCGGCCAATATGAGCTACGAAGAAGCCGCCAGCGTCCCGAACGGGGCATTAACCGCACTGCCTTTCCTGAGAGATAAGGGCAGGATCCAGAGTGGACAATCCGTGCTGATCTACGGCGCATCCGGATCGGTTGGCGCCGCGGCGGTCCAACTGGCCAGGTACTACGGGGCGGAGGTGACCGGGGTATGCAGTACCGCGAATTTGGAATGGGTCAGATCTCTGGGAGCCAACCAGGTGATCGATTACTCCCGCGAGAATTTTACCGAAAACGGCAAGACCTATGACATTCTTTTTGACACGGTAGGCAAGCGTTCGTTCTCAGAATGCAAAGGCTCGCTGGCAGAGGAAGGCATCTATCTCACAACGGTCCCCACACCGGCCATCCTGCTTCAGGCATTATGGCCCGCAAAGAGCGGCAGTAAAAAGGTGAAGTTTTTGGCGGCGGGTTTGCGGCCGGCCAGGGAGAAGATCAAAGACCTGGATTTCCTGACCGGGTTGATCGAGGCGGGGAAGTTAAAAGCCGCCATAGACCGGGTCTATCCGCTGGAGCAGATCGCCGAGGCTCACCGCTATGTTGAGCAAGGGCATAAAAAAGGCAACGTCGTTATAACGGTAGGAATTACCCACAAAAAACAAGGAGAGAAAAATGACTGATCGAAGAAAAACCACATTGATTTTAGGCGCAGTAACGCTAATAATGTTCAGCCCGCTGGCGATGAGCCTTTTTTGGCATCCAATCCCCCTTTTTCAAAATCTCGGCTTCACGAGAGAATCAATAGCTCCACCGTTAGCGTGGATACTCGCCACGATCACAGCAATCGCCTATGTTTTATACACAATGAAAGCCATCCCTTTGGTCTTAGCTAAACAGAAAGAAATCTCGCTGTTTAAACTCCTGGGGATTCTCTCGGCGCTGGTCGGCGGCATCGTCGAAGAGGTCTTCTTTCGACGTTGGACCATGGAAATGTTCATGAAGGGTGGTTTTAATCCCATCCTCCAGGTCATCATTTCCGGCGTCGCTTTTGGTCTGGCACATTACAGTTGGACATTTCTCACAAAGCGCAACTTCAAGGCTACGCTTCCGGCGATCCTATCGACGTCAATTCTAGGGATCTTTCTGGCTATCATCTATCTCGCTGGCGGGCGCAATTTGGGGCCCTGTATATTTGCGCACATTTTGATAAATATATTCATCGAACCGTGGCTAATGTTGTCTGCAGTTTCAGGTAAGTGGCGCACACCTCGCACCGACGCCAGGTAGCGGCTCCGCTGCTCGAAGTCTTGCAGCAAAAGGAGGGCGAGAGAATGCAAAAAAAGCTGGACCGACCTGGAGACCCAACCTGCAGTATGGTAGACAACCCTACGCCAGGATTGAATCTTCAAAATACATAAGAAAAAGGAACTTTTTTAATTCTCCAACGTCTGTGTGTGAAATGGTACACAAAATAAACTGTCTCCATAAACCACCAAGTCTGGTGGATTTCTCTCTACAACAGAAAGAAGGAAAAAATGAAAAGGATCGTTACATTCACAATCATATTGATGGCACTGACAGCCTGTACGTCATTTCGGGTCCAGACATCTGAGTCTGCAGCGACGGAAATACTGCCAAATATGCCGAATCCTGCCTCGGTCTATTGCGAGCAGAACGGCAACACACTCGAAATTCACACTGCTGACGATGGCAGCCAATCCGGAGTATGTGTTTTTCCGGATGGCAGCACCTGTGACGAGTGGGCCTATTTCCGGGGAGAGTGTGGACCGGGAGCAAGTGGTGGCGGCCCAGGAGGAAGTAGCGGCACCGGAGGAGATGGGTCGGGTGGTTACATGCCACCCGGCACCACGGAAGAGATTGCTGACTGGCGGGGCGTCATCAAGAGTACCGAACCCGGTGCTCAGTATGATGACTACTTCGAGTTGTGGACCAACGGGCAGATCATCTACTTTGGCATCGATTCAATGGATCCGGCGGTACAAGCTCAGATCAAGTTACTACGCGACAGCGGTAAGATCGTTCATCTCTATGGCACATTATTTAGTAATGTGCCTGACTACAACGGCTCACAGGTCCAGGTCGAACGCATCGAGGTTGAAGGGTAACGATCGATCACCTTCGGAGTAATCAGCCTCCCGGATAAATAAGACCTCCTGACTGTTACTTTAGTCAGGAGGTCTTTTATCTGTGGGCCCGGCAGGAGTCGGATATTATCCCCGCCAGGGGGCCTGCAACCAATATTCATGATTGCATTAAAAAGTGGGCCCGGATGGAGTCGAACCATCGACCAAGCGATTATGAGCCACTTGGTTCCCTTTCCATAGCTTCCATTCTCGTATTCTACCCCCGTATTTGGTGGTTTCTTTTTAGGCTACCGTACCAAATATGGGGGTGTGCTTCTTTTGGGGCAATTTCAGGTCAAAATCCACTGCAACCCTACCGCGAAACATTTGTGAGCGGTTTCACAATCTCCTCGATATTTTCGGCTGCCGCATCCTGAGAATGGGCCATCACGTGCCCGTAGATGTCGGTCGTGACGCTCGCCTTCGAGTGGCCTGCCCTTCGCTGCACCGTGTTGACCG
>JBGPQK010000020.1:0-45399 GCA_041489005.1 Anaerolineae bacterium | reverse complement strand
GTTGGGCGGCGGTTATTATTCAAGTGTTATTCAATACCGGAAGTTATTGGAGGAGAAAATGAAGAATGGAAAATGCCCAAAATGCAATTCGACTAACATATATATGAATAGGAGAGGTATTGATTGGGGGAGCAAATCGCAATGGATAGAAATCTGGATTGGAACACCAGATTCACGAACGAACTCATGGTCTGACTTTGATAGTTATGTCTGTATCGATTGTGGATATTTTGAAAATTATATTCTCGATCACGAAGCATTGCGTGAAATTCAAGCAAAGTGGAAAAAGATAATCTAATGGCGAAGGGGAAATTGCTATTGGTAGATGCAGTTTGAAAAAATACTTTGGATATTATTGGCGAAATAGAAAAGAGTTTATTGATATTAGAGATTGATTGAAAAATGAAAGCCGCCCAACACCACCTGAACCTGACCGCCTCCGGCGCGGGTACGGGACGCTTGATTTGCAAGAAATCCGGATACGCATCCGGTTGAGAAGGTTATATGTCAGTCGAAAATGGTTCTGCTTTGTTGATCGTTGTAATTCTGCTTATGGTCGGGATTCTGTCCGCCTTTTATATCTATAACTCGATTCAATAAGGATCACAAACATGGAATCTCTTGGGTGAGGGGGTTTTGGCGTATTGATTCCGGCACCGCATTCCCTGTCCTAAGCCTGTCGAAGGTTTCAAATTTTCACGGGGCTTAATATGGTATTTAAGTCCAGGCACTTCTCGTCAGACCTTTATTCTTCTTGGCTGCCTCGACATAGAAGGTGATCCACTTATTCGGCTCCCCCCGCTTGCCGACTTTCCATGGACATTGGGTCGGGGTCCAATCCAGCGTATACCGGCCAGCCTGGTCGGCTTTCTTCTCCAGCGCTGTCCAGGCGGCTCGTAACCTCTCGTCATTCCCATAACCCATTTTACTTAACCCATAGAGAACTTCATATGAATTGGCGCGCCAGGTGATCGGAAATGACAGGCGTTGCATGTCTTGATTGACCGGAATCCCTGGATGAGCGGTTTGATAGATGCCTCCCCTGCGCAGGAAATAATTGACTAATTGTTTGCATCTCGGATGGTCCCAATAGACTGGGAATTCCGAAAAAGCCAGAAGCGCCTTGACAGAGCCGCGGATGCAGCTTTTCACAGGCCTTGTCTTGCATTTGCCTTCGTGCATGTCGCACAGGGTACCCCCGTCTTCCCGTTGGGTTTGAATCAGCAGCTCCATGGCGCGCTTGACGCGATCGTCGTCCTGAAAACCCAAACGCGCCATGGTCCTGATGTTGTAACCCAATAAGCAGGAAAAATGCAAGTACCAATCTCCATCTGGTTGCTGTAAGTCAAGA
The DNA here is from genome assembly GCA_041489005.1 of Anaerolineae bacterium. Classification (GTDB taxonomy): domain Bacteria; phylum Chloroflexota; class Anaerolineae; order Anaerolineales; family Villigracilaceae; genus UBA877. The sequence continues at coordinate 44,048 of JBGPQK010000020.1, read as the reverse complement.
TACCGGTTTGCCGCCTTTTCCACTTGAGGTTGGGTGCGATCGAGTCCCAATTCAGCCAGGTAGGCGAGACAAAAATGTGTCGTTCCAAAAGAGCCATACATTACTCCGTCGCCAACGATGCTTTGAGTACGCGGGTTTTTCTGAAGCCAGGTTCCATCAGGCTTCATTGTCTCGAGCAGAGTTTGTACGGGATTGGATTGCAGGATACCGGTTCTTGCTCGTCGTATCTCCGGCGTGTCATCGTCATGGTTGAGCAATTCCTTGAGAGCACGAAATTGTACGGACGGATTATCGTCTTCAAGTAGCCATTGGATAATATTACTCTGCGCGTCCATTCATCCGACCTTTAAGCTCAATATGCCGCCTTATATCCCTTGTATTGACTCCTGGTTCTGCTAACAAACCGGTTGCTGATTGCTGTAATAAAAAAATTCCGTATAACAACCATTTTGGGTTGTTATACGGAACCCCATCATACCTGCTCGAACCTTTCTACCGGCACCACAAAAACCGTGGCGCGCTTCTCCCCTTTCGACGCGGGAGTGCAATTGTCCTTCAGCACCTGGATGGTGGCCTCCACTTTCCCGTCGTCCACGCCCACCAGCAGGGTGCTTACACCCCGCCGTAGTAGGCCGCCGGTCGAAGCGATGCGCGTGACCCGGAATTTTCCGGCTGTCAATGCTCGTGTTACGGGGTCAGAGTCCACATCCCGCAGGATGGCAATAATCATTTTCATGGCGCACACTCCTCTGCTTCGCCAGGGCGAAGCCTAGAATTCTTCGAACCGTTCCACCGGAATGGTAAAGACAATTGCTCCGCCCACTGTCACCGGCACCGGGGTCTGCAATGGCAGCGGTGAGCCTTCCAGCGGGATGGCCAGGTATTCCACCCGCTGGCGGCAGGACTTTTGCAGCGCCACCCGCACTTCGTCCTCCTTACCCTCCGGCAGGCCTACCAACAAGGTTGCGTTGCGCCGTCCCAGGAAACCGCCGGTGCTGGCAAGGTGAAAGACGGGCACGCCCAACGCAGCCAGCGCTCGCGTCGCCAGGTCCACATCCTGTTCTTGGACGATGGCAGTCATCAAAAAACGAATGGGGGAATTTTCCATACAAGCCTCCTATTCGACGGAAACCACTGCATCGGTCGGGTCATCCAGCGTGACCGTCTGTCCGTTGGGGAAGACTACCAGTGTCTGGTCTGCGTGGCGGGTAACGGTCATACCCCTATATTTTACCGTAACTGGCCAGGGAAAAGGATTCTTTCCGCTCAAAACGACCCGCTGTGGCGATTCGATCCGGACCCCGAGTGTGCCCAGGAACAAACCGAGCGGAGCGAGCCCCTGGACCGGATTCCGTTCCCCCACACCTGCCCCGCTCTCGGCATGGTAGGCACGCGCAAAGGCGTGCTGCTGCTTGAGATTCTGGATGACCGCCGCCATCAGTCGTCGCGTTAACTCGGCCGCTTCCGCCCGCAGACCGTAGCCCAGCAGCCCCTCGCCGATGAGGATGTTCCAGGGCAGGTGGACGGTCTGGCAAACGGTAGCAGATTTTAGGCCGGGGGAGGTTGCGCAAACTGGGATGCCGAAAGGTCTCCCGAATCGGTCCTCCGCCAGCAGGGTTCGGTTGACGATGTTCAGGGCGCGGCGCGAATTCGGAATCCCGGCCCACAACGGCAGGAAGAGGGTCACATCCTCGGTGGAAAAGTCCATCACGGATACCGAAACCCGATCGCGTTTTTCCAACCCGGTCACTTCAATTTTAGTAACTTCGGTGTAGACCATCCTAGTGGTGGCCACGGCCAGCCCTTCACCCCACTGGAAGTCCTTGCGTTCCAGGCGTTCGGTCAGTCGTCCCTCGTCGTTTTTCCCGCGTACGCGTACATCCGGGCGCCGGGAGGCTTCTCCCCTCAATTCAAGCCTGATCAGCAGACGGACGGGATGATGGAATGACTTGCGAAGGTCGAGTGTCCCTGGGCCCTGCTGAGTGCCAAGCGACTTCCCGGCCGGGCTTCGGTGGGTGTCCCGGTCGCGCAGATGGTAAAGAACGGCGTCGGCATTCCAGCATTCTTCGGTCAGAGCACGCAAACGTCCGGATTCCAATTCCCACTTCGCGTGGTTTTCGGGCTGATTGAGTGCCTCAGCAATTTGCGCTTGAACGTGGGCTTCCTTGCACAGAAGTGCCGTCAGGGCCGGGCTTTCGGTGGTGGAGATTTCTGCTCCCTGCCCGCCTGCCTGCCAGACGGTGAAGGCTGGGTTGTCTTCGAGGCCGGTTTGCAGAGGATGACCCCATTCGGGAAAGCCGTCATCGTCACGGTCGCGGGATTCGTCGAACCAGCAACGGGTAAAGGCTGCCAACCCGGGCTGGACTTCCCGCAGGAAATTCAGGTCATGCGTCTGCTGGTAGATCTGCCAGGCGAGGCTTGCCAGGAACGGGGCGGCCAGCCAGCGCTCGCGTTGACCGGCAAGACCGGGTTTCGAGTCCACTGTACCATCCTCAGACTGTGTGGCGAGAAAGTTGCGCACCAGACCGGCAGCCAGTTCAGGTGCGCCGGTCAGCAGGCTGGCGAGGGTGTAAGCTTCCAATGGTGGTTGTCCGCTCCACAAGTGTGGGTATTCGCTGCCATCGCCATGCGGAGAATAACCCTGGTCCGGTTGGCGTGAGAGTACGAAGGATGGATTGGGAAGGTGCTGGCTGGGACCGAAGAAAAGGCTGAAGGCGGTTTTCTGGCTGAAGGCGAAGGCCGCGTCCCAATCCGGATCGCCGGTGTGGATATCGATAGTCTGGGCAGCATTAACCATTTCGATTTTTGCCCGTTCTGCTTCCCAAGCACGGGTCGTAGTACAGCGTGCCAGTTCGAAGGATTCTTCCGCTGTGGCAAGGGAAGCTTGCGCCCAGGTCCGTCTGCAAGTGCCTCCAGCAGCCAGGGCCAGCTCGAGGGTCAGGGATGGGTACGGTCCCGGCCCGGCCTGGGATCCACCAGTTAAGAAGATAACAGGCGCGAGATCCGCAGTGTGCCCGGTCAGGATGTTCGCTGATTGTATAGAGAGAGAGGCGAAGCTTTGTCCTTTCAGGGGGACAAGCTGTCCGCACAATTCGAGCAGGAGACTGATCGGTTCGCTGGTAAGGTTGGTGACAGTAAAACGCCCTGCAACGGTATGCGAATCGGGAGCCCAATAATCGGCCACCACGTCAATTTTAGGGATGGGGGAAAAATCGAGGGATAGGAAATTAGGAAAGAAACAGCACAGGCGAGGCGGGACCGGAAAAGTGGCCGGGTCGGAGATAGTCTGACCCTCAAGGGTGAACCGCGGAAAGAGGCGCATTGTGCGGGCACGCAAACCGTAGGTTGTGCGCAGGGACAGAGCTGGCGGGTCACCGCCGCCGGTCTCGAGTTCCCAAATATGGTCGTTTACGTAATCCGGGGTACACAACCGAAAATCTGCCGCCAGGGTAAGGGCGAGCGGGTCGCCGGGACCTAGTGTCCAGTTGCGCATAGAATACTGCACCTAGCATAAATTTCTGAACTGAAGCAGACAAAGAGCAGAAAAAAAAGACAATTAAAATCTAAATATTTCCATAGCTTTTGTAAGTATACGGGTATTTTAGCCGGAGGTCAAAGGTTTTGTGCTAGAATAATTCAAATTCTGCGAGGAAATATGCCTAACCCTGAATCCCCCGGCGATAAATTTCACCGCCTGTTGGACTCCGAAGCCGAGACACAGGCCGAGCCGCCTGCGGAGGAATTTACGGCTGGTCGCGGGACGCGTCCCATCCGCCATCCAGTGGTGGACGAGAACGGTATGCCCCTGCCGCGGCGTGTGGAAGAGATTGACATGGGAGCTACCCGCGTCGGCCCGGCTGCATACGAGCATACTCCAGGTCCAACGGTGCGCCGCCCAAACACGACCCGGCGTGTATCGCCTGCGCGCAACCGCCAGCTTTTTAACTGGTCGAAGACGGGCGGCTGCCTGTTGCGCGGATTGATTATCGGTCTTTTCATTTTCGTGGCGTTGGGGTTGATCCTGGCGGCGGTCGGCATTTATGAGTATTACTCCATTGCCGCCTCCCTGCCCAGCGTGAGCGATTTGAAGCAACGTGCGTCGCAGTTCGAGACGACACACATCCTTGACCGCAACGGGGATGTCTTATACGAAATCACCGATCCGAACGCGGGCCGGCGCACATATGTCTCGCTAATCGATATATCTCCCTATATTGTTGCGGCGACGCTATCCACTGAAGACAAGGATTTTTATTCGCACGGCGGATTTGACCCACTAGCTATCGTGCGCGCCTTCTGGCAAAACATCACCAGCGGCGAGACTGTTTCCGGGGCTTCGACCATTACCCAGCAGTTGGCGCGGGCATTACTCTTTACACCCGAGGAACGCGGACAGCGCACTTACATTCGAAAAGTGCGTGAGGCCATCCTATCCTCCGAAATCGAGCGCCGCTACAGTAAAGACGAAATCCTCGAACTATACCTCAACGAAATCTATTACGGAAACTTATCTTATGGGGTGGAAGCCGCTGCCGAGACCTATTTCGGCGAAACTGCCGGCCAGTTGAACCTTGCTGAAGCAGCTTTCCTGGCCGGTCTGCCCCAAGCCCCCTCGGTATATGACATCTACACCAACCAGGACTTCACCATGGTCCGTTTCCAGGATGTCATTATGGCGATGCTCGCGTTAAGCATTGAACGCAATTGTATATATGTCAGTAACGCCCCTGACCCGGTCTGTGTGGACGGGACCGCCGCCGCTGCTGCCATCCAGGAAGTCCAGAACCGAACCTTCACTCCGTCTACACCCGACATGCGTTACCCGCACTGGGTGCAATTTATCCGTACCTTGCTCGAAGAGCGCTTCGACCCACAGACTATTTACCGCTCGGGTTTTACCGTTTACACCACGCTCGATCCGTTCTTGGAAGATGCCGCCCAGCAAATCGTCATGACACAGGTAACGAACCTGGCGAACAAACACGTCACAGATGGTGCGCTGGTGGCAATAAGGCCGTCTACGGGCGAAATTCTGGCAATGGTCGGTTCGCCTGATTTCTACAACGATGCCAACGCCGGGCAAATCAACATGGCAGTCAGCCCCACCCGACAGCCCGGTTCGTCCATCAAACCTTTTACTTATCTGGCCGCCTTTGAAAAGGGCTGGACTCCTGCCACACTTATCTGGGATGTGCCTTCGGAATTCCCGCCCTCCGGCCTTCCCAATGACCCGAATCCGCCTTACGTGCCGAACAACTTCGACCACAAATTTCACGGTCCGCTCACCGTCCGTGTGGTGCTGGCGAATTCTTACAACATCCCGGCGGTCAAGGCGTTGCAATTCGTCGGCGTTTACGATGACCCAAACACACCGCAGAAGGATGGCCTGATTGGTATGGCTGAGCGCATGGGAATTACCAGTTTGACGCGCACTGACTACGGTCTTTCGCTCACCCTGGGCGGCGGCGAAGTTAGCCTTCTGGAGATGACGGGCGGGTACGCCGTCATCGCGAATGGCGGGTTGAGGGTTCCACCTGTGGCGATCTCGAAGATTGTGGATTTCCAGGGCAACGTGGTCTATCAATACCAGCCTTCCACCGGCGAACAGGTCATCAGCCCAGAACACGCTTTCCTGATGTCGTCCATTCTCTCCGACAATTCCGCCCGCACACCCGCTTACGGTCCAAATTCGCTCCTCAATCTGCCCTTCCAGGTGGCGGTCAAGACCGGGACTTCGAATGACTCGCGCGATAACTGGACGCTCGGTTACACCCCAGACCTGGTAGTGGGCGTTTGGGTGGGAAATGCAGATTACACCCCAATGGAAAATACCACCGGTGTGACCGGTGCCGGACCGATCTGGGCCGAGTTCATGACTTTTGCCATCAACCACTTGACCGGAGGCAGTCCAATGTCTATCGTGCGGCCGGAAGGCATTGAGGTACATACCATCTGCACAGTCTCCGGAACACAACCGTCACAGTGGTGCCCCAGCCAGCGTGAGGAGTACTTTGCTCCCGGGCAACCCCCGCTGGCTCCAGAGCAAGACCTGTGGCATCGGGTGCTGGTGGACACCTGGACAAACCTGGAATCTTCTCCTGAATGTGCCGATTTCACCGACGAACGCATGTCCATCAATGTGACCGACAATGGAGCGCGCAACTGGATCAGGCAGGATGAACGCGGCCAGAAATGGGCACGCGATATGGGATTTGAGGAAATATTCTTTACCCCTGACAGGAAGTGCAGCGCCAGCGATCCACGCCCGCATCTGCAATTTGTAGGTCTGGAGGATGGCCAAACCATCTTGCAAAACTTGCTGGATATTAGCGTCGTGGCCGATGCAACTGGTGGATTCCGCTCGTGGCGTCTGGAATGGGGCGCGGGGGTCGACCCGACAGTCTGGACACCGCTGATCAGTGGAATTGGCACTGCTGTTCCTGCCCCGGTCACAGTCTACACTTGGGATTTGACCGGAATCCCGTACGAACAGGTAACGCTGCGTTTGTATATGCAGACTGACGGCGGTGGTTATGCTGAGAAGAGAATCCGCCTGAACCTGAGCCTGCCTACTCCCTCGCCAACACCAACTGAGTCACCCACGCCAACACCGTCTATTACTCCTTTACCGCCGTCGACGGATACTCCAACGGATACTCTCACTCCCACTCCAACGGATACGCCATTGCCTACCGAGACCTCTACATAAAATGTCTCTTCGGGAATCATAATCATAATGGGATAAATATCTGTCTGGAAATCCCAAAGTCCCTTGAAAATAAAATGCCCCGAAATGAAATCCGGGGCATTTTGAAAATAATTATCGGATTTTATGGTGCGACTATCGGGCGCCAGGCTGGGTCAAACTCCATGGAGGGGGCATTCGTCAGGCGGGTGATATCCCCTGTGCCATCCGCTTTGATGCGATAAATATCGTAATCAAAACGACCGGAATCATGGATATCCATATTTTCATAAACTACCCAGGTTCCATCTGGCGAGTAGTCATTTTTCGTTCCGAATGTCCCCTTCCGTAGGTGAACGGCATCGGGATTCTGGTGTTCGTAGTCAAAGAGCATCAACCAGCCAAGTTGCTGGTCCCCGCTCGTCTCATTAAACAGGATGGTCTTACCATCCGGAGACCATTTTGGGAGAAAATTCCATAAAGTGGATCCCCGATGGATTAGCAATGTTTGGCCGCGTCCGGTGTCGCTCATCATCCAGATTTGCAAGGCATTGGTGAGACGGGTGTGACTTGTGTAGACGATCTGCGTTCCGCTTGGAGACCATGCCGGCTGCATGGACCAGTCTGGCAGCCTGGCATTGCTGGATGCCTCGGTCAAGCGTGTTACACTACTATCGCCCAAGTTTAGGATATATATATTTGGAGAGCCGTCTCGCAGGGAGGTGAAAGCGATACGCGTACCATCCGGTGACCAGGCCGGGTCGAAATCGCCGCCTTCCTCGGATGCCAGTTCAATCAACCCACTGCCGTCAGCGTTGATCACATACATCTTTGCTCCCGGATATTGGACAAGGCGTTTTAGGCAGGGTGAGATGAAAACGAGGTGAACCCCATCAGGAGACCAGGCAGGCTGGCAGGCGCCATCTGGGAGTTTTGTTACCTGCTGTGGGTTGCTGCCATCGGCATTCATGAGGAAGATTTGTGGCACACCGGTACGGGCCGAGGCAAAAGCGATCTGGTTGTTACCTCCGCCCAGGGAAGTGGGAGTCGGGATAAGAGTTTCTGTGAGCGTGAGTATAATGGATGGTGTGAATGTCAGCAGGGGTGTCTGGGTGGAAGTGTAGGAAGGCTGCGGCGTCAGGGTGGAAGTGTAAGAAGGTTGTGGTGTAGGTGTCTTGTCTTGTAACGGAGGAGACGGCAAAGTATTCACGAATTGACTCGTCGGCGTGTCAGAGACGGGCGTTGGCGTTGAAGTGGAAGTTGCTGTAGCTTGCAGTCCTATTAATGCCTTTGTGATCGGTGACCAGAAGATGAGAATGATTAACAACACTGCTAAGATGGTCAAAAGGAAAAAAGAGAAGGAAATCCACCAACTGGCACTCCGGACTTTCTTGCGAGGTTTGACTGGCGGAATCGAGATCGGATCATTCCCGGACTCCCTGGGTATTTCGTTGGCAAGTTTATTATCTTCCTCAGACCATGGGCCCTTAAGTGGCGGGTCGACGACGATTTCACCTTTCAGCTGCTGAGTCCTGACATTGGAGGCCAGCAATGCCTGCTTGAATTCCTCCGCCGACTGGAAACGGTCCTCTTGTCGGACGGCCAACGCCTTTTCGATGGCGGTAGCCAGTTTGCGCGAGACTTTCGGGTTGTGTTTCCGCAGGGGAGTCAATTCGACGTTATCCATGGCTCGTGCCAGGCCATCTTCAGGGATGACATTAGCCAGTGTGGTGTAAAGCGTCGCTCCGAGAGAGTAAATATCTGTTCTTGGACCAGTGCGTCCAGTGCCATATTGTTCGGGTGGGGAATAACCAGGGGTCATGGCGCGCGCTCCGGTGGTTGTCGCCTGGCTGCCTTTGACCAGTTTTGCCAGGCCGAAATCCACCAGGTAGATGTGTCCATCTGGCGAGATGCGGACGTTACCCGGTTTGAGATCGCGGTGGATGATGGACGGTTTGCGCGTGTGCAGGTATTGGAGCGCGTCGCACATGGCCGCGCCGATCAGAATGGCTTCTTCTTCAGAAACGGAACCGGTGCGTTCCATGCGCTGGCGCAAGTCTTCCCCAGGGATAAAATCCATGATCAGGTACTGGCCTTGCTCAGCAATGACAAAGTGATCGGTCACGCGTGGCAAATTGTTGTGACGCAGGTTGGCGAGGATGATAGCTTCCAAGCGGAACTGTCGGGCGTATTCATCGGTGACGAACAGGTTCTCTTTAACCGCCACATCCACGCCAAGATTCTCGTCCACGGCGTGGTAAACCGAACCCATGCCGCCCTGGCCGAGAATTTCGCCGATCCGGTAGCGATTGTGAAGCAGGTAGCCGCGTTCGAGGTTCGCACCCATACTGGAGAAATTATATCAGAGACGGAAATCGGCGAAACAACTTGTAAAGCGACTGCAAAGTTTCAGCAGGCTTTCTTGGCTAAATTTAATTTGATAAAAATCCATGGCGCCCCGGCTGAGACCCAGGCCCCGACTAGGGTGTAGCGGACGTAGCGCATTAAATAAGGGAGCAAGGCTTCTGCATCCGGGGTAATCAATCCGAATAGGACATCTAGACCGACATACAAGACCAGGATGCCGACTACCCCTAACATGAAGCGTAAGAAGCGTTTCCAGACGGGACCGTCAGTACTGAAACCTCCTCGGTGGTTGATCCAGGCCAGGCCGGTCAACAGGCCAAACAGGGTCCCACCCATGGTGATGCCCCCGCTTAGAGATATGGCTTCTGTTGCAAATTTTGCCCAAGCCAGCGGCGGTTGCCAGTTGGTGGCTTTCAAGATGGCAAAGGGTATAAGCGAGAAAAGGATGATGATCAGTCCAGACAGGAACGCGGCCAAGATCTGATCTCCCAGGCTCATCTTCTTTAGAAAGGCAGTGGCCGGTTTCCAGAAATGCAAAACAAGCCATAGCAATAATGCTCCTATCAACCAGCCGAGAATTACATCAAGCGGAAAGTGAACACCCAGGTATAAGCGCGAGATGCCAATCAGCAGAATAATCAGGATTGCGATCAGCCATCCCCACCACTTGCGGATGCTGGCCGCCAGCATTCCCCATACGCCAACAGCAATCTGGGCATGGCCGGATGGCAAACCGAAGGATGTCTCGCTTGCATACCTGATCACTTCCGTACTATACCAGTACGGACGCGGTCCATGGAAGGCCATTTTGAGCGCGTCGTTGACCGAAGTGCTCAAAATTAGGATAATCCCTACTCTGAGGCCGATGCCGGCTTCAACGCACCAGTAGAGAGCTGGCAGGAGCAGTAGAAAAAAATATTCAGTCCCGAAAAAGGAGAAGACTTCCATGGGCGTCTTCAGCCAACTCCCCAGGCTTTGAAGGAAGATATTCCAGGTGATGCTGATGTTCCAGAGTGTTTCCATTGAGCGACTCCTTGAGATTGACGAATATTGAATATGTATTGTACACTCAACGGATGAAACGTGTGCTCGTGCGTTTATGGGACTTCCCATCCGCGGTCATCCTGGCCCTGATCCTGCTGACCGCCTCCCAGAGGCTGCTCGCCACCGACTGGGCGTCTGGCCTGGATACTGCCCAAATCCTGACCGTCTTCGGTGTCATGCTGGGACTGACACTCGGGTTCAGTCAATTCAAACACAGAGGCGTCTTCTGGCTTGTGTTTGGATTCAGCAGCTCTATAATTCCGTTGGTGTCGGGTTGGATTTTATATCATGAAACACCCTGGCTGGAGCGCATGATCAGCTTGGGCGGGCGGCTGGGATATTCTTTGTTCCTTTTTGTAACCTCTCAACCAGTCCCTGACACGATTCTGTTCGTAATTTTTACGGGGATTGGATTCTGGGTCATCAGTTTGCTGGCTGGTTATGCCCTGACACGCCGAGGGGATTTTGCCACGGCGGTTGTGCCAGGCGGAATCGTTTTGTTTATTATCCAGTTATATGATTCGCGCCAGGGTGACCATGCGGTCTCCCTGGCACTTTACGCATTCCTATGCCTGCTCTTACTCGGACGTTTATCCTATGTCCGCAAGCGGTTGTACTGGAAGGAGCAGCACGTGTTACTATCTTCCGAGTCGTGGACCGAATTGAACCTCGCCATCCCGGTCGCGGCTTTGGTTCTGATATTCTTGGCTTGGATTGCACCCACCACCGGGCGCCAAAGTCTTGCTGCCTGGGAAAGTCTCACACGTCCTCTGGATAAGGTGCGTCAGAACCTGGGCAATGCCATCGCCGGTCTGCGAAGTAATAATCAAAGAACATTAGTCGAATTCTATGGCGATACACTTGCCCTGGGTCAACGTGCCCCCTCGGGCGATAACATTTTTTTGAAGATCAGTGTTCCGCTCAAAGGGGAACCGGATCGTCTTTACTGGCGTGTCCGCACCTATGATCAATACCTGGATGGCAATTGGCAGAGTATGTTTACATTTAATGAACCTTTCACACCCGACCAGCCTTCCCTTCAGCTGGCTGACAGTCATGGTCGCTTATACGAATTTGTCTTTTCTACCCCTCAGTCTAATTTAGCTGTGCTGGTTACTCCTTCTAATCCGATCTGGGTCAGCCGTCCTTCCGAATTGAGCTTCACACCGTCCACAGAAGATAAAATTTATCCGCTCATGTTTCGCGCCAATACACCCATTCTGGCCGGCGAGCAATATGTCGTCCGTGCCAAAATCTATAATCCAACCGTTGCCCAACTTCAATATGCCGGGGGGATCTATCCTGCCTGGGTATTGGACCATTACCTGCAATTGCCCGATAACCTTTCTCCCCAGATCCGTGAATTGGCATTGCGGATTATACGGGATGTAACGACTCCCTACGAAAAAGCAACTGCCATCACCGATTACCTGCGCGCTACTATTACATATACGGTAAAAGTTGACTCTCCCCCTGAAGGCACCGATCCGTTAGTCTGGTTCCTCTTTGATTATCGAGCAGGATTTTGTAATTATTATGCCAGTACCGAAGTGATCTTGTTACGAAGTGTAGGTGTCCCGGCCCGGTTGGCAGTCGGTTTTGCAGAGGGGGAGTATGATCCTCCAGATAAATTCACCATCCGGGAAAGGGACGCCCACGCCTGGCCGGAAGTCTATTTTCCCGACATCGGCTGGGTGGAGTTTGAGCCCACCAGCAGTCAGCCGGCGCTCGTCCGTCTTCCTGGCGACACAACAACGACCGGGCAGTCATTCTCCGATACACAGGATATCACGGAAAAGGGCAGCCCAAACCAGCCCTCCATCCCGGTCGATGATACCGGAGTAGATTTCGGGTCCGGAATGCAGGTGGATTCGCTTCGTCGGGTGACGCTGTTCTTCGAGTTGCTCATTGTCATCTCGATTGGATTGATGACAGCCTACGTGACCGGCCTGCTTGATAAAATCTTCTGGCGTACACGCCTGCTTGCCCCCATACCATTTCCCATCCGCCTAATCAAAACATGTGCAAACCTTGCAATTACCCCACCAGATTGGTTGAAGCGTTGGGCCTACTTTGCCGGCTTGAAGCCGATCGAGCGTCCTTTCGGCGTGGTTTTTCAGAGTCTGCGCAGGCTGGGTGCAAAAACCACACCTGCCCAGACGCCCGCGGAGGCTGTCGACGCGCTGGTCGAACGCCTGCCCGAGGTGGCCGAAGAGGCCCATTCTCTACTGCGGGAATACCAGCATGCTCTTTACAGCCGGAAGCACAATGACTTGATTATTGCCCGCCACGCGGCGGAATTGATCCGCCGCCAGACGCTGCGCACAGTATTCCATAAGCGTGGGACTGCGTTTCTTGCGGTATTCCTGCGGATATTTCCATTCAGACCAAAATGAGAACGGATCAAAATTCTCTTTGTTGTATTTACCCATTTGCGGTACACTAATTCCAAACGTCGATTCTTCCGGTCCTGAGATGGATTGTTTCAAAGCTGAAACGACGCGGAAACTTGATCGTATATATCAACAACAATGGATTAACAATGTGGACACAGACGGTTTCATCTCGGCCCTGGATTTGAAGATTTGACGAGGAGAGGTTCGAATGGCAAACAACCGTGACATCATTAATAACCAGAACAGCGGCTTCTTCCAGGACCTGGTTCTGCGTCTCAAACTCATCTTGCGCCTGATGGGCGACCGGCGGGTAAATCTCTTGTTGAAACTGCTGCCTATTGCGGCGGCCATATACGTTATCTCACCAGTCGATCTGATCCCCGGCGCGGTAATTCCAGTTATCGGTGCTTTAGATGACGCCGTTGTGATCTGGTTGGGCTCCACGCTGTTTGTAACCCTTTGCCCCGATGACATTGTCCAGGAACATACCAATGCTTTACAGAAAGTGGTCACCGGCAACTGGCGGGATGCTCCGCAGCAGGACGAGGTTGGCGAGATAATTGATACTGAAACGAGCAATGCTCCCGAAGATGAGCAGGAAAAATAACCCGGCGTATGCCGGCACCTGCAGCATTATGGAAGAATTCTGGACTTGTATTGTCCGAAATGCGCGATTTGTCACCCCGATCCGTGACGGTTCTCACTGGATTAGTCTCCGGAGTTGTTCTAAACTAATTCTGGAGGGTTGCCATGGCTGAACGGACATGGGAAGTGAGCAAGGTTTGTTACTGCCCACACGTCAAACTCGAAGTGGCGTTGGAGGCTGAGATGCTCTATCCGGCCGATACCCTCCCCGACCCGCCACGGTTACTGTCACATCGCTGTTCGCTTGGCTTGCAATGTAACCAGTTTGCCCAACCGACCTGTATCTGGGCTGCCACGAATCCAGATTACGATCCATTCCGCCGGTAAGTTAATCGGTCTGGTTCATCTTTCTTTAAAACCTATTATGTTATCGGAACCAAAAATCGACCCCTGTAAGGTGGATTTTTAAAATACTGCCCTGGCATAAATCTCTGAACTGTAGAGAAAAAAAGGGGGAAGAAACGGTCTAAGTTCAATCTCAACCCGGTAACCTCTATTTGCAGAACGAGTGACGATAATTGAGTCGCTCATTACATTTGCGTTGCATCCAAGAACGATCGGCTGGTTTGAATTTCAAATCCTGATCTGACTCCAGTAAAGACGAACCCTTGGCTAAACCGGTCGCAAGCGGACGATGACATCGGAAATCTTGAGGAATTCATCCGGGAGATACCTGAATTTCCTGCCCAATGCCCGTTTCTTGAGCGGCACGTTTTTCCACTCGGACTTGGAAATAATTTCCACTTGGAAGCCGGAGGCTGCGAAGATTTCCACTAAATCGTTAAAGCGTAAGCGATTGGTATAAAAACCGGAATTTGAAACAAAAGGCGATTCCCAGAATTTTTCATTGAAGCGCAGGTTATTCAGTGATGACTCCAGGTGATCCTTCAGATCGATGACATGGGTACTGACCCCGTCCGGTTTAAGTATGCGGCGGATTTCCCGGATGGTTTCTGCAAATTCCTTCCTGCGAACGTGCTCCAGAACAGCCTGTGAAAAGATCAAGTCCACGTTTTGATCGGGGATGGCTTTTAGCGCTGATAACCCTTCGGTCAGGTAACTGCTTTTCAGGTTGGCCAGTACTTCGGTTAGATTCGAACAGGTTTCCAGGCTGGGAAGGTGAAGTCCCTGCAATTGAAGCCAACGGGCGAATTCCCGATAAACATCGATCTCAGGCAAGGAATAATTCCCAACATCCAGGAGAATGGAACTGTGGAATCCATATGCTTTGGCGAGAACTGCGGAGAATAAAGACTCGCCTGGCCCGAGTTCGAGCAAAACTTTCTGCCCATTCCCTTTGATATCCTCCAGCCCGGCCAAGGTAAGATGATGGCGAAAAACACTGTGTGCATAATCGAAATCTTGCATCTGTCCGTGTTTGAAGATCCCGAGCCGGTACCAAACTTTGTGCGGCAGGGGGATCCTGGCTATAACCATCTTCCCTGTCATTTTCAGTAACCAGGGAATTCTTGGCCTCATACTAATTTCCAGAACAAGATTCCCGCCAGTAAAGCCAGCCCCGCGCCGAAGTAGAACGGCGCGGCGGGACCGAATCCCTGCCAGCCGAAGGCGCCCTGCCATAAAACACCCGCTATGGCTGAAGCCGGGAAAGCCGTCAGCCCGATGGCGGCATTATACAGGCCGTAAGCCGTCCCGCGCCGCTCGTCAGGCACAAGGTCCGCGATGAGCGCTTTGGCGGAACCCTCTGCGGCTGCGTAGTAGATCCCGTAGAATCCAAAGAATGTCCAGATCTGCCAACCGGTCTTCGAGAGAGCAAAACCGAGGTAGACCAGACCGTAGGCGATCCAACCACCGATGATAAGCCGTCTCCGTCCGACCTTGTCGGAAAGTGCCCCCAGCGGACCGGCGAGAAGGGAGTAGATCAGGTTGAAGGTCATCAACATTAGCATGATCTGGAGCACGTCCAGGCCGCGCTCTTGGGCGCGCAGGATGATGAATGCATCCGACGAGTTGCCAAGGGTGAACAGCACCAGTACCAGCATGAACATCTTGAAGCGATTGTCCATGCCTTTCAGGCTGAGAATGGGCGCCGTTGATTTGCCTTGCCCGGCTACGTCACGCGCCCCCAACGCCAGCACCAGTACTGCCAGCAAGGCCGGCACGATGCTGACCAGCACGGCGATCTGGAACGTGCGGCGGGTGAGATCTGCAGCTCCGGCCTGGGTTAGCCAGACGATCACAGCGGCAATCAAAAGCCCGAAGAATGCTCCGGCGGTGTCACCGGCCCGGTGCAGGCCGAAGGCCAGTCCGCGCTGTTTCTCGTCAATCGAACCAGCCACCAGCGCATCGCGCGGCGCAGTGCGGATGCCCTTCCCCAGCCGGTCGGCAACCCGCACGCCCAGCACCCATTGCCAGGTCTCAGCGAAATACATGAACGGCTTTGCGATGGTCGAGAGGGCGTACCCGACGACAGTGATCCATTTGCGCTTGCCGAGTTTGTCCGAAAGCGCCCCGGAGTAAATTTTCATCAGGCTGGCGGTCGTCTCGGCCAGGCCTTCGATGAGGCCGATGATCGCTGTCCCGGCCTTGAGCACATTGGCGAGGAAAAGCGGAATGAGGTATACAATCATTTCCGATGAGACATCGGTGAGGAACGATGTGGCCGTCACGATCCAGACGTTGACCGGCAGACTGCGCAACCCTGTTTTTTTGTTTTCCATGAAATGCTCCGATGATGGGTGAGATGGGTGAATTGTACCCCGTGTTTCTAGACAACCTGATCTTTTTTCTGTGTCACTTTCCGAACCATTTGCCTTTCAGCTGGTACGCCTCCCGCGTGGTATCCACCTCGGCACGGACCGGCAGTATTCTTCATACGCCGAGCCAAAGGCCTTGCGCAGGTGGGGTTCCTCGTAAAAGATGACAAACAGATGTGAGCTGACCGCTACGATGGCCGGCATCAGCAGAATGGCTCGCGTGGGATGCCAGAACACAAATCCTAACAGGAAGATGATCACGCCAACATAAATCGGGTTGCGCACGTAGCGGTACAACCCGCTGACGACCAGTTCCTTTGGTGGGTCGGTTGGCGAAGGCGTGCCGTGGCCGCGCACGGTGAAGGCCCAGGCGCACCATACCATAACCGCCGTCCCAGCCGCCCAGAAGGGAATTGCCAGCCAGCGCAAGATACCGAAAGAGAACAATGCGGTGTCGGTCTTCATCAGCCAGATGGGCATCGCTCCCAGCAACAGGCCTGGAATAAGCAGCATGAAGAGGATGGTTTTGATGGCGGTCATCCTATCCACTCCTTTCGAGGCATTTCGCTGCCCATTTTTCCAATCCAGCCATCGTAAAGAACCCGGCCGCGCCCGCACTGGCCCACAGCAGGAAATCCGCCAGGACCGGAACGAAGCCTTTTCCCCAGACGATCATCGTCTGGGTTTGATTATAGAGGGCCGAACCGCCGAAGTCACGCAGGATACCCCATAAAGGGAAAGCGATCAGCAGGATCACCCAGCCACGCCAGCCAAAGCGTTTCCGTACCCACCACCCAACCAGTCCCATGATCCCCGCGCCGTAAAATATCACTGTACCCAGGTAAAACGTCAGCGGGGCGTGGTTCGCGGTGGTGAACGGGTAATACCACCAGTCTTGATAGAAGGCGAGCATGTCGCCCAGCAAATTGAGGCTGCCCATTATGAATCCAGCGATGATGGATAGGCCGATCACTTTCCTCGGCGGGCGGATCCAAAGTGCTAGCCCGGCGTAGAGGATGGGCGGGAGGATCAGGACGAGGAGTTGGACTAGCTCAAGGGACATGGAGACTCCTGTGTCAACACGAAAGATTGGTTTTGAGGGTGGCTATCGTAGCTTTCCCTTACCCGGCCAACGGGAGATGGCGAACCAGATGACTGCGGCTGTTGTTACTACTCCCAAGAAGATGACAAAGAAATTGCCGGCAACAATCCCTGCCCAGAATAAGATGAAACTGAAACCGATTAGGATGGGCAGGATCAGGAAGTACTGGATCCAAGGGTAGATGGTTAGGTTCTCCGCCACCGGTCCGATTGTGGCGCGTAAAAACACCAGCGTACCGGCGAAGAAGAACATCAACCCGGAAGCCACCATCGGCACCTGGTTTTGTAAGAAGAGACTGGTCTTGATGATGCCCAGTCCCAGGAGGACCAGGGCGACGCCAATGAGGGCAAAGAGGATGGCGAGAAAAATATCCTGAAGACGATATTTCATGTGATACTCCTTTTCCGCTCCGCCCCCTCACAAGAGGCGGTCACATTCTTATTTATATCCCAACTCCTTCAAAATTTTACCCTCGTCCTTCTTCCCGCCCGTCCCGAACAACTCGCGCCAGAATTGATCGTCATACCGGCGTGATTTTACCGGCAGCGGCATCGGTACGCCCCAGCCCAGTAGGAGCACTTCCTCCTTCGGTTGCAAGCGTGCCAGCATCCCTCGTAGGGATTCGCGCCCCGAAAGGCCTGAGAGCACGGCATGCACATCATCCTCGTCGCCCAGCCAGCCGGAGATGCGCGTGCCCAGTTGCGACATGACTTCGTCGTCGATCTGCGATGGTCGCTGGTCAATGATCAGCAGGGTGACGTAATATTTGCGCATTTCACGCGCAATGGTGGCGAAGGTGGTCTGTCCGGCCATCTCACGGTTGAGAAGTTTATGGGCTTCCTCCACCACGATGACCAATTGGCGCGGCTCCTCCTTACCAGTGGAGCGGAAGGTGTTGGTCTTGCCTTCCCAGACGTGCTTGATCTTGCGGGTCAGTAGATTGCTCACCAGCAGGTAATCCAGGTCGGTCTCATAGGCCTGCCCGAACGACAGGATGACGTGTTTGCCATCCTCCAGCGACTTGATGATCTCGGCCAGCGAGTCAGCTGCGGGCTTCTCGACGATATACTCCTTGTCGAACAGGCGGCGCAGTTTGTCGTGCAGGGCTTCGGCGGCCATGACGTTCACCCCCGCCTCGTCGGCCCAGGCAGCCACGCTGCCGGGATGCGGCACCTTCCTGACCTTGCCGGTCTTCTCGTCCTCCACCTCCATCTCATCCCGATTCATGTTCTTGAAGTGCTGGAACCAGTCGCGGCCGTAGGAGGAATTCAGGGCGTGCAGGGTCGTGGGGGTGGTCTCCTTAAGATTCAGCTCCCGGGTCAGCAGTTCGATATCGGCGGGGGTGATGTCGCCCATCGCGATTTGCAGATTGAAGTCTGGCGTGGAGTTGCGGATGGTTGTCCCAGCGCCCAGTCCCACCACCCGCACGCGGCTGGCGAACTTGGTCTTCAACCCGGTGACGCGCAGGCCTGTGTCGGAGGCGGTGTCATCGAAGCCGTACTCGTTGTGCATGTCGTAGACCAGCACGGAGGCTTTGGCGTAGTGCATCAGCCCTGCCAGCACGATGCGGGTCAGGAACGACTTCCCGGTCCCGGTTGCCCCGAAGACACCCGCTGAACGCTGAACGAACTTCTCCAGGTCGATGCAGACGGGATGTCCCTGCTCGCGGGTGGTGCCGATGACGAACTTTCCCTTGTCGGAGGGGTCTCCGAAGATCTCAGCGATGTCCCCGCCCGAAGCCATGCGCACCGGGGCGTGGTGCGGTGGCACGGTCTTGACCGGGAGCGGGTGCGGCGGTTTCTCTACGTTTTCTTTCATCCAGGTCTTATATTCGGGTGATCCCGGCTCGGGTCCGCGCTCGAGCATCAGGGCCGGCAAGATTTCGAGGTTGGTGTAGAGCGTCTGGCCGTGAAGGGCGTGGGCCAGGGCGGGCGGCAGGCGCGTCTCGGTCTGCTCGTCGGCGAAGCGAGGATCCGTTGCACCGAGTTGCAGATCGGTCACCAAACCATAAAATTGCCAGGCCCCGGATTCGATGACGACAAATGCGCCCTCCTGCACATCCTGCGCGGGAACGGTCAGCCGGGCGCGGAACGACTCTTTCAGTCCGCCGCCAACGATGTATCCGATAGATTTCAAGTTAGCATTCATTTTTTTCACCACGAAGGACACAAAGGAAATCGAAGGTTTTTCTGAGAATTACCCTGCGCGGTTCGAGGCAGGGAAAGTCCCTGCATTGAACAAGACTGGCAGGTTTCATGGTTCACACTCCAGCATAATTCGCTGGTTGGCAAGGGAGATATAATTCTCCTCAATTTCATACCCAACATACCTACGCTTAGACCTCACGGCAGCAATCGCTGTCTGCCCGGAGCCCATGAACGGGTCGAGCACAACTTCGCCCTCAAATGAATATAGTTGGATCAACCGCCGCGGCAGCTCGACCGGGAATGGGGCGGGGTGACCGATCTTGCGGGCCGGTTCGGCGGCAATATTCCAGATGGATTTGTTGTATTCCAGGAATTCATCGCGGCTGATGGTGTTTTTCCGTTGGCCGGGGTTTTGGCGCTTGAAGGTGTCTTTGCAGAACACCAGGATGTACTCGTGCACGTCGCGTAGGGTCGGATTTCCAGCCGATCTCCAACTGCCCCAGGCTGTGGACGGAGAGGCGCTGGCGGCTTTGTTCCAAATGATTTCACCGCGCATCAGGAAACCGAGGCTGATGGCTTGCTCAATGATGAAAGCGTGCAGCGGGATGTAAGGCTTTCGGCCCAGGTTTGCTACATTGATGCACATCCGCCCGCCGTGGATCAGTACGCGCTGGGTCTCTTTCCACACCCTATGGAGGAAGGCCAGGTATTCATCGAGGGTTAAATCCTCATCGTATTCCTTGCCGACATTGTAAGGCGGCGAGGTGACCATCAGGTGTACCGAGCAATCCGGGAGTTCGGTCATCGCCTCGGCAGTGTGGTAGAAGATATGGTCGAGGCATTCGGTCGCAATGGGTTTCTCTATGAACGGTACATCCCGTCCCTGTGGTTGGCCGGCGTAGAGTTTCCCGGCATAGAAAGCCGAGGAATCATGTCCCTCCCGACCGGGAGAGCCAAATGCACTGGTTTTTGTTGTTTTCCGTTTTACGGTCATCGTTCTCTACCACCAAGTCGCGAAGGCATGAAGGGTTGCTGAATTGATGCCTTTGTGGTTAAGCTTTGATATCGCCAAGCGCGCCTAACACGGACATAAGCATCGGGTAATCGTCTCGTAGTAAGGTAATCAATTCGCGCGTCGCTGCCTCAACCCATGATTCGTTTTTTGTTTTACCTTTTACGTCCAGGATATGTGCGGCTAACACCTCGCCAATTGGGAGTTCCTTGGCCTGCAGGATGTGACGGAAGTACCCGAAATGACCCGCCTCGGTGAAATGTGTCAGTTCGGAATCCGAGCATAGATATATGACGTCCAAGCTGAGGGGTGGACGCGGCGGCAGGAGATGAGAGATTTTCCCTCCCTGCTCGTAACCCACCGCCAGCACCGACATCTCGACCGGCACAATGCGCCGCTCGCGGTTGTCGTGCATCACCTCCGGGCTGATGTTCCCGGCTGTGACCAGTTGGCGCACCAGTCCATCGTCATCAATGTGGATATCGGTGATCAGGCCGTATACGCAGTAATCCTTGTCCAGCGGGGCGCGCACGAGCGCACCCAGCGCAGGGGCTTCCAACTGTGAGACCGAGCAGCCAGCCACGAAGCCGGCTGTCCCGGCACGAAGAAGATGACCTATTTGGATTGAGTTTGTCATTTTGTCCTTGTTCTTCCCGGCAAATCTTTTGCAGACTTTTTATTCGAGCTTTCCTCGACCTCACCACCGGCGCGGCGCAGTTCCAGTTCCAGCATCTGCTCAACCTGTTTCTTCTCTTCGAATTTCACTACCGCGATCTCGTGGGCACGATGAAGGATGTATGGGTAAGGTCGGGCTCCCATCACCCGGCATTGCTGGAGCAGGGCGGCGTGCAGGAGATTGAGTTTGGTGGCATCTTCTGCCACCCACTTCGGGATTTCGACTCGCACCAGCCACGCAAACTTCGTATAGCCGACATTCATGTAGAAAAAGTGCAGTGCCAGGTCTCCGGTGTAATGGACGCGTGAACTGGATTGCAACCCGAACACCGCCGAACGCGAGCTGGCGGGCAAAAAACTGAACAACCAGCGGTCAGTCACACCGCGCAGGGTGTGTTGTTTCCGAATGTTCTTGAATTCATCATCGGTGGAGAGTTGGGCAATTTCCAGAGTACGGACAACCAGGTCTGCTCCCGGCTTGTCCACGTAGCCGGCGACTGTTACGTTTTTGGCCTGTAACTGCGAAAGGACGGATTTATGGATTTCAAGGTTTTTGAGGTAATCACCTTCACCGCCGTTTTTAGCACCCCACAACTCCACCGGACCATCGGTCAGGGTGAGAACCGGGGCGGGGTAATCCGGGACCATCTCAAGCAGTTTACGTCGCTCGGCGATATCACGTCGCTGCTCGATGGCTTCCTCACTCAACATCCCGGTCTCGGTGTAGAGTTCATCGGCGAAGAGCAGGCTGCTATCGGTGAATACTTCGGGCGACTTTCCGGAACCGGGTAGCATGGCGATGGCGCCCACGTTGACCAGCGAATACTGGAGCGCAGCATGCCGGTCGGGTAGGATCTGCGACCCATCAGCGGCAAGCAGCGTGATGGGGTTTTGCCCCTTGTCTGCAACTGGTAAAGGCTCCGCGGTGGACGCATCGAGGCGTTCATCCAGCGGGCGGGCGCAGCGGATATTGGAGTCGGCTTGGCGGGCTCGTTCCACCTTGTCGCGCAGTTCCGCCCCTTTACCTGCCCATGCTTCGAGCAGGCGACGGGCTTTTTCGCGGGTGACATCCAGGCTTTCCTGGCGCGCCCGCGCTCCCATCCCGATTTGTTTGATTTTATCGAAAACCTGCAGGAAGTTCAGCGCCATCCTTTATCCTTGCCTTTTATGCGCCATTTCGTAGAACATTTGTCTTAGATTGTACTGGCAAACCAGTGAATAAACAAGTACTCTATCAAGAGCAAGTGCGCCGTCTGCATACGCAAACTGTGCTATACTCTTTTTATCAGTTTTAAATTGGATAACTGGTTTTGTGTGGTGCCCTGGCCGCCGACCCTGTTATGGGACTGGTGGTCATTTTTTACCGGCTGTGCCGGAGAGAGAGAAACAAAATGGACGTTAAACTGTATGTAGGAAACCTGGCCAAATCAACTACCTCGGAAGAACTGAACACCCTGTTCACGCAGGCCGGGGCAGTCACCGCGGTTGATATCATCAAAGATCGTGTCACTGGACTGTCGAAGGGTTTTGGTTTCATCACGATGACATCGCAAGCCGATGCGGACAAGGCGATCAGCATGTTCAACGCGTATTCCTTGAGCGAACACGAGTTGAAGGTGAACATTGCCAAGCCGAGAGTAGAGCGCTAAAAGGCAATGGTCTGCGACCTGTTGAGTAGAACCCCCATAAACATTGACACAAAACCCCGTCTCAAGGCGGGGTTTTGCTTTATCCGTTTCCTGTTTTCCGCTTTATAATTCCTCCAGCATGCTTCACTACGACCTGTGCCTCGCCTGGAACTGGGAATACGACCGCGATTTCGTCCGTGTGCTCGAAGCCGCTTGTGCCAGATTTGGCCTGACGTTCTTTTCGGTCACGACGGAGAACCTGGATTCCTCTCTGGCGGGGCTTTCCATCGGGGAAATTTCCTTCGCCTCCTTCTTCGACCGGGCATGTGAATCCGATCCCCGCTTCCAGTCCCTGGTGGATCGGGCGTGCCAAACCCAGGTTTTCCGGATCAATCCCCAGGAACTGACCGTCTGGTCGGCGGATAAAGCCACCATGCACCTGGAATTCGTCAGTCGCAGACTGGATACGCCCTACACCATCCTGCTCTCTTCATACAATGACCAGCCCGGCCTCCAGTGGCTAGACCTGAGTCCCCTTGGCGGGCGATTTGCTATCAAACCAGCCTCACTGGGTGGAGGGGAGGGCGTGGTACTGGAGGCTACCTCTCAGGAACAGGTCTTGTGCGTGCGCCAGCAATACCCGCACGAGAAATACCTCCTGCAGGCACAGGTCACACCGCAGGTGTTGGATGGCCGCCCGGCTTGGTTCCGTGTGCTGGTCTGCGCTGGGGCGGTCTATCCCTGCTGGTGGGACCAGCATACGCATATCTATACGCGTGTGACCGCGGAAGAACGCTTCCGCTTCGGGCTGCGCAGTCTATACGAGGTTTCGCGCCGCATCGCCCAGGTCTGCCGTCTGGACTTGTTCTCAACCGAGATCACTCTGACAACGGATGGCTGCTTCCTGGTGGTGGATTACGTCAACGACCCGGTGGATCTACGCCTGCAATCAAAAGCCGCCGATGGGGTTCCGGATGTCATTGTGGAAAACATTGCCGGGCGTCTGGCACGGCTGACGGAGCGAAATACTCCTCGTGCGTAACTTTCGTTGAATGACAATTTCCCCTTAATCCTGTACAATTCCATTATTCTACAAATGATGAGCCAGCGCGGAGCAACTCAAGGCTTTACGCTGTGTAAACATTCTTGCGCGATCTTTCACCAGGAGATGATCTATGTCATCCTTACTCGAAGCCAGGAACCTTGTCAAGAAATATGGCGATTTCACCGCCGTGAACGGGATTTCATTCGAAATCAAGGAAGGGGAAATCTTCAGCTTGCTTGGCCCCAACGGAGCAGGCAAGACCACCACCATCTCAATGCTTTCCACGCTCTACGTCCCCACCAGCGGAGACGCAACCGTTGACGGGCATTCGATCATTAAAGAGCCAATGGCCGTCCGAAACCTGATCGGTGTCGTCCCCCAGGACCTGGCGCTTTATGATGACCTGACCGCACGCGAGAACTTGTTGTTCTGGGGCCAGATGTACAACCTCTCCGGTAAAAAGCTCAACACTCGTATCGACGAGGTCCTGGATCAGATCGGCCTTACCGACAAGGCCAAGCAACGTGTAAAGACTTATTCCGGCGGTATGAAACGGCGCGTTAACATCGGTGTTGGTCTGCTCCACAAACCCAAACTGCTTTTTATGGATGAACCAACCGTCGGCATTGACCCGCAGTCCCGGCGTGCCATCCTCGACTCGGTCAAAGAATTGAACAAACAGGGCATGACCGTCCTTTACACCACCCATTATATGGAAGAAGCTGCTGAACTCTCGGACCGTGTCGGTATCATGGATCACGGCGAACTGATCGCGCTGGGCACCCAGGCCGAACTGACCAAACAGGTCGGCGAGATGGAGACGCTCATCCTGCACGTCGGCGAGAACGATGACCCCGAGCGCCTGGCTGTCGCCATCCGGACCCTGAAAATGGTTCGTAAAGCCGATGTGACCGACCACACCGTGACCGTTATCGTCCCCGAAGCGGAGGAGGCTCTCGCCCCGGCCGTTACCAAGGCCAACGAACTGGGCATCAAGATCCACTCGGTGGACATGCGTGAGCCCAACTTGGAAGCGGTATTCCTGCACCTGACGGGAAGAGCATTGCGAGATTAGGGATTAGAGAGAAGAGAGAAGAGAGCAGTTACTATTCTCTGTTCTCCATTCTCTCCTCTCCAATTTGGAGACTCATATGCGCAAATTATTCCTCATCGGCTTCAAAGATCTGAAACTCGTCTTCCGCGATAAAGCCGCGTTGACATTTATGCTCCTGGCACCCTTCCTGCTGACCCTCGCCATGGGTTTTGTCACCGGGGCGTATGGCAGTAGCGGCTCAAGCGGCATCAGCCAGATAAACATCATCCTCGTGAACCGGGATGGTGGTCAACTGGGGCAGGCGCTGGTGGATCTTTTCCAGTCTGCAGATCTTACCGATCTGGTCGCCCCCGCGCTCGTCTCGGACCCTGGAACTGCCCGGGCACAGATCGATGCGGGGGAGGCGGCAGCCGCGGTCATCATCCCGGACGGTTTTACAGATAACATTATTCCAACGAATAACCAGGCTCCTTCGGGTGAAGTCCTTCCAATCGAAATCTACAAAAATCCCCTCGCGCCGGTCAGTGCCGGTGTGATCCAGTCCATTGTCGAGGAATTCGTCAGTCGGGTCGAGACCGGACGCGTCGGTGGTCAGGTGATCGTCACACAGATGCTGACTGCCGGTTTGATCACGCCAGACCAGATCAGCGCCATCGCCTCCGAAATGGGCCAGCGCCAGGCCGATGCGGTTGTCCAGGCTCCAGCAATCACCCTCCAGGCCGCGCAATCAGGCCAGGCACAGAAAGCATTTAACCCCATGGCTTACATGGCTCCCTCCATGGCGCTGATGTTCCTGATATTCACCGTCAGCAACGGCGGGCGTTCCATCCTTTTGGAACAGGCGGGCGGTACCCTGCCGCGCCTGCTCGTCTCGCCCACCAACAGTGCTCAGGTGCTGATTGGTAAAATATTCGGTGTCTATCTCACCGGGGTGGTCCAGATGCTCATTCTTATCGTGGCTTGTTCGCTCCTGTTCGGTATTCAATGGGGCGATCCGCTCGGTATGCTGGTACTCGTACTGGCAGCGGTCTTCGCTGCCACCGGCTGGGGGATGCTGATTACGTCACTGGCGCGCACTCCCGGTCAGGTATCCAGCATCGGGACGGCCATCATGCTCACCTTCGCCATTCTGGGTGGCTCTTTCATCCAGACCAGCATCATGCCGGGCTGGTTCCAGTGGCTCAGCAGGATCACGCCCAACGCCTGGGGTATGACCGGGTTTACCATCCTGGGCCTGGGAGGTTCATTGGCTGACCTGGGAATAACCCTGCTTGGACTGGCAGTCATGGGCGTGGTGCTGTTCGCTTTTTCCATCCTGATTTTTGGTCGCCGTTCGTTCGCGCAAAAATGAGGCTGTCATGAAGAAAATCTTGAACATCATCTGGAAAGACACCATACTGCGCTTTTCGAGCAGGACCGAAATGCTCTTCTTTCTCATCCTGCCGATTGTCTTTACCTTCATCCTGGCCGGAGGGACGGGTTACCAGGCTGGCGATAATCGCATCCGCCTGCTGGTCGTGGACCAGGCGCAATCCCCGCTTTCGGCCCAGATCATCGCTGAACTGGAGAAATCCGAGACGGTGCATCCGGATGTGCTGACGCTGGATAAAGCCGAGAGCGAGTTCGATGCCCGCAACGCCTCGGCGTTGCTGGTCATCCCGGCGGACTGTAACACCGAAACCCTCCGTACCGGGGAAATTATGCTCGAACTGCGCCAGATGCCCAACAACCTGAATGCCCAGGCCGCCCAGCGCGCGGTTCAGGCCGTCCTCTACCGGTTGGGCAGTGCCGTCAGCATCGCTAAAGACGCCGTACTCGAGGCCGAAAAGATCCGCCCCTTCGCTTCGGAAGCGGATCGCCAGGTGTATTTCGACGCCGCGCTGGGAAGCGCTCAAACCTTGATGAACGATTCACCCGACCGGATAAGTGCTGTGCTGGGCGGGACAAAAGACCCGATTGAATATGACCCGCGGTCTAACTCGTCCGCCGGGCAGATGATCACCTGGGTATTCATCCCCCTGATTGGCATTTCGGCCGCCTTTGCCTACGAACGCCAGCGCGGCACCTTGCGCCGCCTGTTGACCACACCCACAGGCAAAGGCACCTACCTGCTGGGATCCATTCTCGGCAATGTTTTTTGGGCGCTGGTACAGATGACCCTGCTGGTGACCTTTGGAGCGCTGGTGATGAAAGTCAACTGGGCCGATGACCCGGCGGCATTGGCCGTCATGATGACCGCTTCGGCGCTGGCCGCGGCTGCACTGGGGACTATGCTCGGCACTTTCGTCAAGACCGATAGCCAGGCGTCCGGCCTGAGCATCATGCTCGGTATGGTCATGGCCCTTCTTGGCGGGTGTTGGTATCCGATTGAGTTATTCCCCCAAGTGGTGCGCAATATTGTCAAAGTTCTGCCGACTACCTGGGCCATGCAGGGCATGCTGGATATTCTCCTGCGCGGCGAGGGTGTGGTTGGCATTTTGCCAGTAGCGGGTGTCCTTCTCGGCTTTGCTGCAGTGTTCTTCGTGATTGGAATCTGGCGGTTCAAGTACGAATAAAGCGGCAAAGTCGAGCGGAAGCCCAGGCCGCCCTGGATGAGGTGCGGCATAGCGTGGGCATGATGCGGCAATCACCGGAAGAGGCCCAGCCTTTTTCGGAAGTATTGTCCAACCTGGTGAAAGATTTTGACCAGCGCACAGGTCTACAAGCCATTTTTAACAGACCGGCTCTCCCGTGGAGCTTTCTTCCTTTACCAGGCAGACCCTCATTCGGACCGTGCAGGAAAGCCTGCCCGGTTATTACGGTGCGCGTCTGACAGGCGCTGGTTTTGGCGGTTGTACGGTGAATCTGGTGGAAAAATCCGCCACTGAGTCGTTTAGTGCACAATTGGCATCGCGCTACCTGACCCGAATTGGCTTAAAATCCGAAATCTATATTAGCCATGCTTCAGACGGTGCAAAGATGATCTGGTAAAGGCTTCGCTATCTTTTTTTATCATTTGGCCTGCAATTTACGGACACTACAGAGATTGCTTATTGACAAAGGGGAGGTATATGTTGTAATATATTACTGACATCGTTGTCGACAACGATGTCAGATGAAGGAAATGATTATTGGATTGTTTTCCTTGGTTCAGAATAAGCGCTTAACAATGAACAGCGATCCACCCAAGAAACAGCTCATTCGTAAGTTGAATAATCACCTGCATGCCACCCTGCGGGATGTGGCTAATTTAGCAGGTGTATCGACCAAAACCGTCTCACGTGTCGTAAATCACCAGGGTGAAATCAGCGAGGCTACGCGCCTGCGTGTTCAGGCCGCCATCGACCAGCTCGAGTACCGGCCGAACGTCTTGGCGCGAAGTTTAATCCGCCAGCGTTCGAATACCCTGGGAGTGATCGCCTGGGGAATTGATTATTTTGGACCTTCGCGCACCGTAGTGGGGATCGAACAAGAGGCGAATGAATTGGGTTATTCCTTGTTTCTAAACTTAATGAGTCATCCAGATGGTGATCACGAGCCGATTTTGGACACGTTGATTTCCCGTCGTGTTGAAGGCATCATCTGGGCCATACCCGAAGTGGGGGGCAACCGGGACTGGATTCAGACCAGTCGCCTTGATCAACTTCCTCCCGTCGTTTTCCTAAGCATGGAATCCCGCCCGGGAATTTCCGTGGTGTCGGTCGATAATCGTAATGGTGCCAAACAGGCTGTGCAGCATCTGCTGGAGCAGGGTAGGCGGAAGATTGGCATTATCACCGGCCCAATGACCTGGTGGGAGGCACGCGAACGATATGCAGGCTGGCAGGAAGCATTGGGAGAGGCGGGCCTGGAGGCCTCTCTTTCCCTGGTGGTTAATAGTGACGACTGGTCAGCGGTGAACGGCGAGCGGGGGATGCGCACTCTCTTAGCGCAGGTGCCGGACATTGATGCCGTCTTTGCAAGCAACGATCAGATTGCCCTGGGCGCATTGAGCACCACTCATCAATTGGGCAGGTGTGTGCCTCAGGAACTGGCCATCGTGGGTTTCGACAACATCCCGGAGGCGGCCTTCTTGTGGCCTCCGTTGACGACAATCTATCAGCACCTGGTTGACTTAGGCCGTGTTGCTGTAAGAAATCTGCATGAAATGATCGTATCGCGCCAGTCACAAAGCGAACCGCTGCCGCCATCATTCACCATGCTGAAGCCGGAGTTGGTCGTCCGCGCCAGCTCTTCGATTTGAGACCGCGAGATCATTTCTTGGTGCCATTTTTGGATTTTACTTCTCTCAGTTAGGAAATAAAGGAGGTATCCCAAAACAGAGAAAATGCCATCCAGTAATTTACATGAAATGCACGATTCACAAGAGATTTCTAAATAACTTTCAAATATGCTCTAAGGAGGCTTAAATGTTCAAGAATGTCTCACGGATTGTATCCGTGATCGCCTTACTAACCATTGTTCTAGCTGCCTGTGGCACGGCGGCAACACCGACTCAAGCCCCGGCTGCCCCGGTGACCCAGGTCCCGGCTGGCCCAGCCGCTACTGAAGGCGGCGCTCCTGCTGCTGAAGCCAAGTGGTGCTCCGGCACTAAAATCGTCTTCTTCCCTGGCGGAACAGCAGGTGGCGGCTTTGAGACCGTGGTCTATAACGGTGCTCTCGCTGCTGCCGCCGATACGGGCGCGGATGTGCAATACATGTGGTCCGACTGGGATCCTGCGAAGATGATCACCCAGTTCACGCAAGCCGTAGCCACCAATCCCGACGGCATTGCCATCATGGGTCATCCCGGCGATGGAGCTTTTGATTCCCTCATTGATGATGCTGAGGCACAGGGCATTATCGTAACCAGCATGAACACGCAATTGCCGCTCGCGCAAGCCAAATACAGTGCCAAGGGTTTCGGCTACGCTGGAGCCATTCTCTACACAGCAGGCTACGCCCTGGGTCAGGAAGCTGTTAAGGAATCAGGTTTGGGAACGGGTGACAAGGCCTTCCTGTGGGGTTTGTTAGCACAAGCAGGTCGCGGTGAGCGCACCAAAGGCGTAAAGGATGCCCTTGAAGCAGCTGGACTGAAAGTGATCTACCAGGAGATCGACGACGCCACCAATGCGAGCGCTGCCGCTGGCGTACCGATCTTTACGGGCATCATGTCCGCCAACCCGGATATTAAGTTGGTCATCACCGATCACGGCAACCTGACGGGCACCGTTCAGACATTCCTGGAAGCCGCCGGCAAGAATCCGGGCGATGTCTTTGCTGCAGGTTTCGATGCGTCCGGTAACGCCGTAGAAGCCATCAAAGCGGGCTGGCTCCAGTTGGTGATCGACCAGCAGCAATACCTGCAAGGCTACTTCGGCGTCCTGCAGATTTGTCTAACGCATAACTACGGTTTTGCCGGTCTGCAGATCGACACTGGCGCGGGTTTTGTCAACAAAGACAACGTCGATGCACTGACTGCGTTGGTAGCGCAGGGGATTCGCTAAAGCAGAACCGCTCTCTACTTTCTAACGCTTTTCCTCTCTGACGGATCAGCGATAGAATAAACAAGCAAGGGCTAAGTGGCTCGCAATGAATTCCTTGCTATTTAGCCCTTGCCATTGTTGTAAAATTGCGGGATACTGCTGTAAATGATCTATCAAACTCTGCGATGGAGATAATTTTATGGAATATCGCCTAGAACTCAGGAATGTATCCAAATCCTTTGGAGAGGTCCGGGCGCTTGAGAATATCAACTTTCAGTTGGGCCAGAACGAAATTGTTGGTCTGCTGGGTGATAATGGCGCCGGAAAATCCACTTTGATCAAGATCATCACCGGTTACTACCAGCCCACAATTGGTGAGATTTTTTTCAATGGCAGGAAGGTGGACCACCTCTCGGTTCCCAAAGCCAGAAAATTAGGTGTGGAAACTGTGTATCAGGAACGCGCGCTGGCCGAATTGCAAACCCTTTGGCGCAATATCTTTCTGGGACGCGAACTCTGCAACTCCATGGGTTTCCTTGATATTCAACGGATGAGGGATGAAACACACCGGCTGATGACCCAATCCATGGGTTTTACCTCCCATGCTGTCAGTCCGGATTCCAAGGTCGGTAAGTATTCAGGTGGTGAGAAGCAGGGCGTTGCCATTGTACGCGCACTTTTTTTCGACGCTGAAATCATCATTCTCGACGAACCAACCATGGGTCTCTCGCTCAAAGAGACCGCCAAACTGGTCAACTTCGTGAATGGCATCAAACAAGCGGGTAAATCCGCCATCTTTATCGACCATAATATTTTGCATGTCTACAACGTCGCCGACCGCGTAGTGGTGATCGACCGCGGCCGGATCGCTGGTCAGTTCATGACCAAGGATATCACCCTCGACAAGTTAATGGAAAAAATGGTTCGAGTTGCAGAAATTGGCAACCTCGACTGACATACAAGGATGGATGTGATGAGTTCTCAAACTGAAGGAAACTCTTCTGCAGTCAACCAGCATTATAAGGAAACTTTCACCCTCGCGAGGTTTGCCCGCACCTATGGTGCCCAACTAGGTATTCTTGGTGTCTTTATCACCTTGTGGATAATCTTTATCGTCTCAGCCCCCGAAACCTTTCTAGCCCCCCGAATTTATTCTGCCTTCATGGCCTCCATCCCCTTCTTTGCCATTATGGCCATTCCCCTGACCATAGTGGTCATCGCCGGCGAGATGGACCTCTCGTTTCCATCTATCATGGCCATGGGCATGGTGGCGTTTTCTTTTACTTACAATGGAACGGTATTCATTGATAATGTTACCATAAGAGTATTCCTGGCAATCATCGCCGCCTTGCTGGCCGGAACCATTATTGGCTGGATCAACGGTATGATCGTTGTTAAGTTTGGAATTCCTTCGCTCGTCGCTACCATCGGTACGCAATTCTTCTGGCGGGGAGCAGTGCTGGTTCTAACGCAAGGTTCGAATTTCACTTTAAGTTATATCAAACAAACTTTTCTTTACCCGGCTCTGGTCGGCAAAATTGGCGGATTTTTACCCATGCAGATGGTTTGGTTGATAGTGATCTCGATCCTCGGGTGGGTGCTGTTAAACCGCCATAAATTTGGCGCACACATCTACCTGATTGGTGACAATGTCAAGAGCGCCGAACTGATGGGCGTTAACACCGGGCGTACTCGCATCCAGGCTTTTATGCTGGTAGGCCTGATCTCAGCCTTTGCCGGGGTGATCGCCAGCTTTTATGTCGCCTATTTTTGGCCCAGTCTCGGCGATGGATACTTGTTGAGCACCCTGGCTTCCGTATTCCTGGGTGGGACCTCCGTTTTCGGTGGCGTCGGCACGATATTAGGAACATTCCTTGGGGCGTTTATTATTGGCGCTATCGAAGCGGCGACAGTAGCCGTCGGCCTGACGGGATTTTGGACCCAGTTGATCTACGGTTTTATCATCGTGCTCTCAGTGATCATGCACACTTATCTGCGCAAGCGGACAGAGTGATCTGACCCCGCTTTCATTAATCCACAATCTATCTTTGTAAATCTATCTCCCCTCATTGATATTTCTGTCTCGACGGGACAGGAATAATTAGGCGAAGGGAGATTATGACTAATGCCCCTCTTCGTCAACGAGTTCGATCTTCCACTCTCCAGTCACCCGTATCTTGGTGCTGTTCCCAGGCCAGTAGAGATGTGTCCAGTAGCTACCACCCCGCAACACGGACGGGTTCATCCCCATTGTGACGATAATATGATTCGGCGTATAGTGGGCAAAATAAGTCTCTCGGTTGACCGGTGGCCGTCCCAAGGTAGGATCCAATGCGACCCAGCCGACGCCGGGCAAGTACACATCGGGCCATGCATGCTCAATTTTAGCGAGGGCATTCGTTCCCTGATCCAGATACAGCAATCCTTCGAAATAGCGCGCCGGAATGCCTTGTGCCCGGCTAAGTGCTACCAACAAAGAGGTGTATTCGGTGCAGTCAGCCCCCATGGGTCCCAGTGCCGCTTGCGCTCCCCAATTCCTTCCGTTGGAGGTATAGACCAACTCATTGCCTATGTAATCATAAAACTCCCGCACCTGCTGGCACATATTTCTTTTGCCTTGCGACAGTTCGCTTGCGAGAGCCACTATTTGAGGATTAGCTGATTCGATATGCAGCTCAGGCTGGATGAAATCATTCGGAAGTTCCCCTTGGCATACTGACAAATCGTACGCTAATTCGTTGACGGCTACCCGATAGTCAATCTTTACCGTTTGGGTTGTGCCAGCGGGCTGTCTGGAAAAATCAAACTCAGCATAATGGTTGCCATATTCGTCAATCACCAACTCATAATCTCTGGGAAAAACCTCCATTGACAGTACCCCCTGATAAGGAGGAAAGTCTCGGATCAATGCTACCCAAATATTCTGCTTCTCCGGCTGACCCGATCCCTCATTGACGAGCTCCAATTGCTGGTGGACAACATATTCACGTTGATTCAGGATAGTCACAAGAGAGCCAGGGGTTGTACTTGCAGGGATCAATGAACCCGCCTGTGGCTGACATCCCAGCAAGACGATTAATATGGTGAACCTAAACAATATTCTGGAAAAGCTTTTTATGCTGCCTCTATTCAGTCCAATTGTATAACATAATGATCACTAGCGCAAAAAACGAGTGGTTCAGCAAATCCTTTACACATTTCTTTGACCAACCTGGGAATCGCACCCTCCGGGTGGATGGCTTTCTGGACTCACGTAATCTATGGTGTTATCATCATCAAAACCGTTGCCTTGCAGGCGTTTCTGCGAAGATGGGTTAGCTAAGTGGATGAGAGCGAGATGACGTCCCGCGTAAGGGTTATGCAATCCCTCGATCATAAAGAGCCCGATCGCGTCCCGATCGATCTGGGTGCGACGATCGTCAGTTCGATCACCAAGAAGGCTTACATTGAACTCAAACAGTATCTAGATATGCCCGTCGGGGAGATCAAGATGCTGGATTATGTGCAGCAGCTGCCTTATGTCGATGATGCATTATTGGAGCGGTTCGGGGTTGATTTCCGCATGGTGGAATTGCCTGCTGCGACGACCGCCGGGGTGGATATTTTCGAGGAAGGCGCGTATGATGCCCTAATCGATCGCTGGGGCGCAAAATTGCACATGCCTAAAAAGGACGGATTGTATTTTGATTGGGTCGATTTCCCGATCAAGGAAACAACGATGGCTGCACTGGATGCCTATCGCTGGCCTCAGCCTGATCCAGCAGAAGTCAACGCGCAAATGGGTGTGCTGGCGAAACGCCTGTACGATACCACTGATTACGCTCTCGTGGGTAGCGCGGTGATCGGTGGAGGCATCTTTGAACAGCCTGCCCGGGTGATTGGCTTGCAGAACTTCTTAATGGCTCTGGTCACAGCGCCGGCTTTTGCCGATCGTTTGATGGAAAGTATCACCGATATCTATATTGAATCCTGCAACAATTACCTGGAGTATGTTGGCCCCTACATTCAAGTTTTTACCTATTGGGATGATTTAGCTGGGCAAAATGGCTGGATTATCAATCCCGAGTTGTATCGAAAGATGATCAAGCCCAAACAAAAACGCCTGGTTGAAGCCATCAAGAAGAAGACAGAGGCGAAGTTGTTCTACCACAGCTGCGGGGCAACGCGCGGATTAATCTCCGACCTGATCGATATCGGGTTTGATATCCTGAATCCAGTCCAGGTTTCGGCAAAAGGCATGAACACCCGCGAACTAAAAAAGGAATTCGGACAGGATATCGTTTTTTGGGGTGGCGGTGTGGATACCCAGCAAGTGTTGCCATTTGGCAAACCACAAGAAGTTGTCGACGAGGTGAAACGCCGTATCGACGACCTCGCACCAGGCGGAGGTTTTATATTTGCAGCGGTTCACAACATCCAGGCATTCGTTCCGCCGGAGAATATCGTTGTGGCTTTTGATACAGCGCTGCAATATGGTAAGAGTCACCGTTCATCCACTTGGTGAATGAAGAATATCTTCTCTTCGAGGAATAAACTTGATAAAGCACCGTGACCGCGTGTTGACTGCACTCAACCATGAAGAACCCGATCGTTGCCCGATGCAAATCAGCTTCACCCCTGAGTTTGCCGCCCGCCTTGAGGCAGATTTGCAGTTAAAAGGACAGGGGTTGCACAATCCGCATGGGGGTGGTAACACCTACGAGTTGGAGCGCACCCTGGATGAGGATATGCTCTTGACTTCTGTTGGATGGGTCAATGGATATTATCAGGAAGGCTACCAGGATGTAGACAGCTATCAGGATGAATGGGGCGTGACCTGGAAGACAATCGAATACGAAACCCCGTACGGAAAGGGAAAGTATACCGAACCATTTGGCCATCCGTTGGCCGAGGATCGAGCACTGGAGACATATCTTTCTCCCGATCCCAATCGGCCGGAGCTCTATCAGGAAGCCCAACGTGTCCTGGAGGAATTCAAGGATGAGTACTGGATTGTCGGGGTCACTCCGACGACCATTTTCGAATCTGCCTGGGCCTTGCGCGGTTATGAGCAATTATTGATCGATATGGCCACAAACCCGGATAAAGCCAACCGGGTGCTGGATATCCCTTATTCCTATCACAAGCTGGTTACGCAACACTTGGTGAGGTTGGGAGTGGATATGATCTGGCTCGGCGATGATGTCGGCGGGCAGAACGCCATGCTGATGTCTCCCAGGATGTGGCGTCAATACTTTAAACCCCGCATGACCAATTTAATCGCCTCGCTGCGTGCCATAAATCCTCACATCAAGATCGCCTACCATACCGATGGAGTGGTTTATCCGATCATCCCAGATTTGATCGAAATCGGCCTGGACGTGTTGAATCCAATTCAACCGATGGCCATGGATCCGGTGAGATTGAAGAATGAATACGGAAAGAATTTATGCTTTTGGGGATCAATCGATATCCAGCAGACCCTTCCCTTTGGTACACCGGAGCAGGTTAAAGCGGAAATAAATACCCGCTTGAAAACGATCGGACGGGGCGGCGGACTGTTGATCGGACCTACTCACAATTTACAGCTCGATACTCCACTCGAAAATTTCTGGTCCATGCTCGATACCATCCGTCAGACGCCATATAAGATGCTTATATAAGCGCTGGAATTTATGACAAAGGAAATATATTTTTTGCTATGACCAAACGGGAAGTCGTTCACACCGTGCTCGAAGGGCGTACACCACCATACGTGCCTTGGTCATACGGATTCACAAAGGAAGCCGGGGCTAAGCTGGAAGAGCATTTCAAACCGCTGGATGTCGAAGAAGTACTTCAGAATCACATCCTAAAGCTGGGCAGCGATATTGGCTTTTTTACCGATCTGGGAGACAACCACGTTCAAGATGTTTTCGGCGTCGTTTGGGACCGCAGTATCGATAAAGATATCGGCAATGTAGCCGGGTGCGTCCTGCCAGAACCGACTCTACAGCACTATTCCTTCCCCGACCCTCTTGACCGTCGGTTTTTTAGTGAGATTCCCACTCGCATTGCCCGGTATGGGGACTGCTTCCGGGTTTTCCAGATCGGTTTTTCCCTTTACGAACGTGCTTGGACTTTGCGCGGGATGCAGAACCTATTGATGGATTTTTACGACCATCCCGATTTTGTCCATACATTGCTGGAATCGATCGCTGATTACAACATTACTCAAATCCGGGAAGCGTTGAAGTACGAGATCGATGCTATTTATTTTGGGGATGATTGGGGGCAACAGCGCGGACTGCAAATGGGTCCCAGGTTGTGGCATCAGTTTATTTATCCGGTGCTCAAGCGGATGTATGCGGTCGTCCATGCTGCAGGTAAGTATGTTTTCATTCACTCCTGCGGCGACGTTGATGAGGTTTTCGAAGATTTGATTGGGATCGGGCTGAATTGCTTCAATCCTTTCCAACCCGAAGTGATGGAGGTTGAGGCATGTATGGAGCGTTACCGTGGGCGTTTAACATTTCATGGCGGTTTATCCACCCAGCGGACATTACCATTCGGTACGGTTGAAGATGTCCGGATGGAAACTAAACGATTGTTAAACATGGGTGCGCGCGGAGGCTATATATTTTCACCGGCTCATGACATCGAGGGGGATGTACCCCTTGAGAATATGCTGGCATTTATTGAACTTGTTCAAAACCAACCCGGTTACCAGGATAATTGAGAGGAGTAGGCCTATGAGCATTCTGGATGATCTATGCATGACTGTGATAAATGGCGATTTGAATGCCACTCAGAACCTGGTGCAAACAGCCCTGTCGGAAAATGTCCCTCCCGAAAAAATCCTCACGGATGGGTTGATCGCGGCGATGACTGAGGTTGGCCGGATGTTCGAAAATGGTGAATTTTATGTCCCCGAGATGCTCATTTCCGCCCGGGCGATGAAAGGCGGACTGGCGATCCTGCGCCCCCAACTGGCAGCTGCCAACATACAGGCAATTGGAAAGGTTGTCATCGGCACTGTCCAGGGTGATTTGCATGATATTGGAAAAAACCTGGTGGGGATGATGCTAGAGGGTGCCGGGTTCGAGGTCATCGATCTCGGCTCGGACGTTTCGTCGGAAAAATACGTAGCGGCGGTGAAGGAGCATACCCCCGATCTGATCGGTTTATCTGCCCTGCTGACCACTACCATGCCGCGTATGAAGGATATCGTGTTGGCCTTGCGGGCAGCCGACCTGCGGGATAAGGTCAAGGTGATGATCGGTGGCGCACCGGTGACGGAACAATATGTAGCGGATATCGGCGCGGACATTTATGCCCAGGATGCTGCCTCGGCGGCCCAGCGCGCCCGGCAATTGATGCAAGAATGAGAGGTTTGCACTTTCCATTTAGCATTGGAGTGAAATGATCGGTAATGACATCTGGTATCGTATTTGACATCAAGGAATTCACGGTACACGATGGCCCGGGAGTCCGTACCACTGTCTTTCTAAAAGGGTGTCCTCTTGCCTGTATGTGGTGCCATAACCCCGAAGGCCAATCCACACAGCCTCAAGTTATTCGAAGCTTGTCGGGTGATCGGGTCGCGGGCATTGAATATTCAGCCAGGGAATTAGCGACACAATTAAACCAACAAGCCGCGATCCTGCGAGCAAATGATGGCGGCATTACCTTTTCGGGTGGTGAACCACTTTTCCAGGCAAACTTTGTTGCTGAAGTGATCGAACTCCTGGATAGCTTGCATGTTGTCCTGGATACCTGTGGTTACGGTCCGCAGCAGGATTTTCACCTTCTCCTGGCCCGATCGGACCTAGTCTTCTACGATTTGAAATTGATCGACAGGGAATTGCATTTATACTACACCGGTTTCGATAATGATTTGATCCTGAATAACCTGCAGCTGCTGAGTGAATCGGGCAAGCCTTTTATCATCCGGGTACCCCTAATACCTGGCGTTACAGATACGGATGAAAACCTGACAGGTATTGTCAAAACCGTTGGGAAATTGCCCGGTCTGGTCGAGGTGAATTTATTGCCGTATAATCGGGCCGCTGGTTCAAAATATCAATATGCCGGGATGGAGTTTAAACCAGATTATGATGAAAAGCGTCCAGTGAATATCAACACGAAAATCTTCGAACAAGCCGGGCTTAAGGTTAAGAGCCAATGAACGAACGGGTGGAATTTTTAAAACATCGGATAAGAACCGGTGAACATAAGGTTCTCCGCCAGGGAAAGTCGATTGACCTTCTTGATGAGTGCGAAAAAGAAGACCTTTCCTGGACCCGGCGCGTCTCCCGGCTGGTGCACAGGCAGTGTGAAGCCGAATGTGTTGTCCTTGAGCCTGAAGAAAGAATCGTCTTCACACGCACGGTCCCGGGTGTCCCGCCGGTTTACTCGACGGCTGATTGGTCGCGCCTAGCTGCCGGGCGGACTCTGCATGAGCTTGGACCGGTCAGCAACATCTGTGCGGACTGGGATTTGCTGCTCTCGCAAGGGCTGCTGGGAAGGCGGGAAGTGGCAGTAAATACACGTTCCCGACTGGCAGATGACGCGAGTGCGGTTGAGTTCCTGGACAGCACTGTCGAAACCATCGACGCCGTGCTGGAACTAGCCTCACGATATGCGAAACAAGCCAGTTTACTTGGCAGGAATGACCTGGCAGCTGTGCTTGAATCGGTTCCGGCGCACCCGGCCCGCTCTTTTCGTGAGGCTTTGCAGTCGCTGCGTATGTGCCAGGCAGTGGTTTGGCTTGGAGGCAATTACCATGTTGGCCTGGGGCGCTTCGACCAGTACATGTGGCCTTTCCTCCAGTCCGACCTGCAAGCGGACTTTCTTACGATCCCGGATGCGGAAGAACTTCTGGCGGAATTTTTTATCTCATTGAACAAAGACAGCGATTTATACCCGGGCGTCCAGCAGGGGGACAACGGTCAATCGATGACCCTGGGGGGGGTCAAACCCGATGGCTCACCGGCGATCAACGAGCTTACCAAAATGGTACTAAGGATTGCTTGCGACCTTGAGTTGATAGACCCTAAAATCAACCTGCGCATCTCCCCTCAGACCGATCTGGAACTTCTATGCCTGGCAAGCGAGCTGACGCGCAAAGGGCTGGGTTTCCCCCAATACAGCAACGACGATATCGTTATCCCAGCGCTGGTTGCACATGGATATGACCCGGAGGATGCGCGTGATTATGTTGTCGCAGCCTGCTGGGAATTCATTATCCCCGGGCGCGGCATGGAGATTGTCAATATTGGGGCGGTTTCTTTCCCCGCTGCTGTTGACCAGGCGATCCGGGTCGGTCTTGCCGATGGTATGGAATTTGATGGTATTCTTAGCCGCACAGCTGAAAACATTCGCACCCAGGTGAATCATCTGGTAGAAGTTTATTCCCGTCTGCTGTTGCCTCCCGCACCGTACTATTCGGTTTTCATGCGCGGCTGCCTTGAGCAGGGACACGACCTCTCGGAAGGACTGAAATATAACAACCTCGGCATCCATGGAGCTTGTTCTGCCAATGCCGCGGATGCCCTGGCGGCTGTCAAACTATTCATCTTCGACGAACATAGCCTATGCGCGGAGGAGATCCTGGCTGCCCTTCAAGCGAACTTCGAAGGATACGAATCCTTGCGCCGCAAGCTGGACGAGGAGGGGCCCAAAGTCGGGTCCAATGATGACCGGGCAGATGCGTTGCTGGTGAATTTGTTTGAAGATTTTGCGACCGCCTGTGAAGATTATAGTCATACGCCAAGGGGTGGGATTCTAAGACCGGGGACCGGCTCGGCCATGTACTACATCTGGCTGGCCAGTGGACATGAGGGAATGCGTGAGCCGGTTGTAGCGGCGACTGCCGATGGACGGGTGAGCGGCGAGCCTTTTAGTGCCAACCTGGCTCCGTCGCCCGGAGTGCGAGTCCGGGGTCCGATCAGCACCCTGCAGTCATTTTCCAAGATTGACTTCCATCGCGTTTGCAATGGAGGGCCGATCACCATGGAGCTGTCCGATTCTGTCTTCCACGATCCCGAATCGATTCACAAAGTTGCCATGCTCGTGCGTATATTTACCCAGCTTGGCTGCCAGCAACTACAGCTCAACAGCCTGAACGTGGAAACCTTGCTGGACGCCAAAGCTCATCCCGAGAAGCATAAAAACCTGATCGTGCGCGTCTGGGGTTGGAGTGGTTATTTCTGCGAGCTGGCTCCTGAATATCAGAATCACATCATTGCCCGTAGTCTTTACCAGGTGGAGTGAATTTCATAAAGTTGGTCTGATGTTTTTTAGGAGGTATGTCAATGATCGAGCTAAAGGACTATGAAGTCTGGTTTGTCACCGGAAGCCAGGAATTGTACGGCGAACCGACCCTCAAAAAGGTGGCCGAAGACTCCCAAAAAATAGCCTCCGGCATGACCCAATCCGGGAATCTGCCCGTGCGGGTGGTTTTCCAGCCGGTGGTCACTTCGCCGGAGGCGATTTATGCACTCTGTACGGAAGCGAACAACGCGGAATACTGCGTTGGCCTCATTACGTGGATGCATACATTTTCGCCGGCAAAGATGTGGATTGCCGGGTTGAAAGCCTTGCAAAAACCATTGCTCCATTTGCACACGCAATTCAACCGCGACCTGCCATGGTTAAGCATCGACATGGACTTCATGAATCTCAACCAATCGGCCCATGGCGACCGGGAGTTTGGCTTCATTGGCAGCCGTATGCGCCTGGAACGGAAAATTGTCGTCGGTTTCTGGCAAGACGATGATGTTCTATCTGGCATTGCCACCTGGATGCGAGCAGCCGCGGCCTGGCACGACTCCCAAGGGGCCCGTGTGGCCCGCTTCGGCGATAATATGCGTGAAGTGGCCGTCACCGAGGGCGACAAGGTCGAAGCCCAGATCCAGCTGGGCTACTCGGTTAATGGCTATGGTGTCGGCGATCTGGTCAAGTTCGTCAACGCCGTCAGCGATGCCGAGGTCGACCGGCTTGTAGCCGAATACGACGACAGCTATATCGTCGCCAAGGAATTGCGTCCCAAGGGCAGCCAGCGCCAAGCGTTACGCGAAGCTGCCCGCATTGAATTGGGCATGCGATCCTTCCTCGAAAAAGGTGGTTTCAAAGCCTTCACCACCACCTTCGAAGACCTGAACGGATTGACACAACTTCCCGGCCTGGCAGTTCAGCGCCTGATGGCAGATGGCTACGGCTTCGGCGCAGAAGGTGACTGGAAGACCGCCGCCCTGGTACGTGCCATGAAAGTCATGGGCGCCGGTTTGGATGGCGGCACTTCTTTCATGGAAGACTACACTTATGATCTGGACAAAATTTGCCCGAAGGTACTTGGCGCGCACATGCTCGAGGTCTGCGCCTCGATCGCTGGATCAAAACCCAGACTGGAGATCCACCCGCTTTCGATCGGTGGCAAGGACGATCCCGCCCGGCTGGTATTCACTGTGCCCAGCGGGCCGGCGGTTAATGCCACCCTGCTCGATATGGGCAACCGCTTCCGCATGGTGGTGAATGAAGTGGATGTGATCCAACCCGAGAAGCCACTCTCGAAGCTGCCGGTGGCCAGCGCCGTTTGG
Source organism: Anaerolineae bacterium (assembly GCA_041489005.1). Classification (GTDB taxonomy): domain Bacteria; phylum Chloroflexota; class Anaerolineae; order Anaerolineales; family Villigracilaceae; genus UBA877. The sequence continues at coordinate 2,529 of JBGPQK010000020.1, read as the reverse complement.
GTGCCGCGTCCCAACCTCAAGGTCGCCGCAGGAGCTTGGATTCTGGCTGGTGGTGCCCACCACACTGGCTTCAGTCAGTCGGTTACCACCGAACATCTCGAAGATTTCGCCCAGTTGGCTGGGATCGAGTTTCTGTCAATCGATAAGAACACCCGTATTTCAGACTGGAAGAATAATCTCCGTTGGAATGAGATGTACTACCTCCTGGCAAGAGGACTGTGAGAATATGTCGCAATTTTTATAAGTTCACGACCTGGCATTTCGAGAATAGAAGATCGAGGGAATTCCTCTTTCCTCCGATTTTATAAATATGCAGAGTAAATATGAAGACTATCCGCCTGCATGCTAAAAATGATCTGCGGTTCCACGACGAACCATTGCCGAAACCTGGAATTGGTGAGAGACTGGTGCGTGTTAATACAGTCGGGATCTGTGGGTCTGATCTGCTCTGGTTTGGCGAGGCCGGCATCGGCGATGCGAAATTGAACCAGCCGCTCGTTCTCGGCCACGAGTTCGCTGGAGTGATCGCAGAAGGCCCGCGCCAGGGCGAACGAGTGGCGGTTGATCCGGCCATTCCTTGTAAGACCTGCGAGCTCTGCCTGCGAGGGGATCCCAACCTGTGCGAGCGTATTCGTTTCGCCGGCCACGGGATGGAAGATGGCGCGTTGCGCGAATATATCGCCTGGCCGGAGGAATGCCTATTCCATCTTCCCGATCCACTTTCATTTTCAGACGGGGTCATGCTTGAGCCATTGGGCGTGGCCATCCATGCTGTGGACCTGGCGCACCTGCGAGCGGGCATGTCGGTCGGCGTTTTCGGCTGCGGGCCTATCGGGCAGCTGGTGATCCAGATGGCGCGGCTGGGCGGAGCGATGGATGTATTTGTCACCGAGCCCCTGCGTCATCGTTTGGAATCAGCACTCAGCCTGGGTGCTCGGAAGTGGACTCCCGGCCAGAAGGTGGATGTGTCCTTCGAAGTTGCCGGAGAGAACGATGCCGTGGAGATTGCTTTTGGTGCAGTCAAGCCGGGCGGGCAGGTGATCCTGGCCGGTATCCCGGCCGATGATCGTACATCCTTTTCGGCCTCTGTTGCCCGGCACAAAGGTTTGACCATCAAACTCGTGAGGCGTATGAAGTTCACCTATCCGCGTGCCATCCAGCTTGTCGAGAGCGGGCGGGTGGACGTCCGCTCGATCGTCACCCACCGCTTTCCTCTCGAAAAAGCCCAGGAAGCTTTCACCGTCGCCCAGCGGCGGGAGGGGTTGAAGATCATCATCGAAATCTGATCAGAGGTTCCTATGACGAAGTATTCAATCGGTGTTGACTTCGGTACAGAATCCGGCCGGGCCGTCCTTGTGGACGTGGCTGATGGCCGGGAAGTGGCTACATCCATTTACTCTTACTTGAATGGTGTTATCGACTACAAGCTGCCCGATAGCGATGTGCGTCTCGAACCTGATTGGGCGCTGCAGGATCCCGAAGACTACCTACGTACCTTCCAGATGACCATCCCGGCAATCTTGCAAAAGTCTGGTGTTAACCCAGCGGATGTGATCGGCTTAGGCGTGGATTTCACTGCCTGCACCATGCTGCCGGTCAAGGTCGACGGCACGCCGCTGTGCGTATTGCCCGAGTTCCGTAAGCAGCCGCACGCTTGGGTTAAGCTGTGGAAACACCACGCCGCCCAGCCCGAAGCGGATAAGATCAACCTCACTGCCCGCCAGATGAAGCTAGGCTGGCTGGACCGCTACGGCGGCAAGATCTCCTCCGAGTGGTTCTTCTCCAAGGTACTGCAAATCTTGGATGAAGCTCCCGAGATCTACGCGGCCGCTGACCGGATGCTGGAGGCGACCGACTGGGTCATCTGGCAATTGACGGGTGTGGAGACGCGCAATTCCTGCACAGCTGGGTACAAGGCTCTGTGGTCCAAGCGCGAGGGCTTCCCGGATAAATCCTACTTCAAGGCACTCGACCCGCGGCTCGAAAACGTGGTCGACGAGAAAATGACCCGCATCATCCAGCCCATCGGGGACCGCGCCGGCGGGTTGACCGAACAGGCGGCGCAATGGACCGGCCTGAAACCTGGCATAGCGATCGCCATTGCCAACGTGGATGCCCATGTGGCCGTCCCGGCTGTCGCCGTTACCAAACCGGGCAGTATGGTCATGATCATGGGTACCAGCATCTGCCATATGGTTCTGGGCGACGAGGAACACATCGTTCCGGGCATGTGCGGCTATGTCGAAGACGGCATCATCCCCGGTTTCTTCGGTTACGAGGCTGGGCAGTCTTGCGTGGGCGACCACTTTGCCTGGTTCGTGGAAAACTGCGTCCCAGCTGGGTATGTGCGGGAGGCGAAAGAGCGCGGCATCGACATCCACCAACTGTTGGAGGAAAAGGCCGCCAAACTGAAGCCCGGCGAATCCGGTCTACTGGCGCTGGATTGGTGGAACGGCAACCGCAGCGTTCTGGTGGACGTGGATCTGACCGGCCTGCTGCTGGGTGCCACCCTGGCGACCAAAACCGAAG
>JBGPQK010000019.1:0-49896 GCA_041489005.1 Anaerolineae bacterium | reverse complement strand
TGCCAGGAGGATCGCCAGCACCAGGTTGGATGCTGGACCTGCAAGCGAAACTGCGCTTTCCCAGCGCTTGCTGCGCAACCGCCAGGTCTCGATGTAGACTGCTCCGCCGGGCAGGCCGATTCCGCCCAGCAGCAGAAAAACCACCGGCAGGACAATCGAATAAACCGGGTGGGTGTACTTGAGCGGGTTGAAGGTCAGGTAACCTTTTTCCTTGACGCTGGTGTCCCCGCCATAATACGCCACCACGGCATGCGAAAACTCATGCAGACACAGGGAAAAAATCCAGCCTACAATGACAACAATAAAGGTGATCGCTTTTTCCATTAATTATCCTTATAGCCTTGCGGGTGTGTGCGGTGCCAGTCCCAGGCGCTGGCAACGATGTCGGTCAAATCAGGATGATGCGGACTCCAACCCAACTCGCAGCGAATTTTTTCAGACGAAGCCACCAGACGTGGCGCATCGCCCGGACGGCGCGGGGACTCAAGGACCAGGATGGGGTGACCCGTCACGTGGCGGGCAGTCTCAATCACTTCCCGGACCGAATACCCGCTCCCGTTGCCAAGGTTATAGACCAGCCGGTCACGTTCACCCAATGCCTCCAGCGCCAGCAAGTGCGCCGAGACCAGGTCAGCGATGTGAATATAATCACGGATGCAAGTTCCGTCAGGCGTGGGATAATCCGTGCCATAGATGGAGGCGGCATCGCACTGGCCAAGAGCCACTTTTAACACCAATGGAATGAGATGCGACTCGGGCAGGTGCGCCTCGCCCCGTCCAGGCAGAGCGCCGCAGGCGTTGAAGTAACGCAGGGCGGCAAAGTGCAGTCCGTGGATTCTGCGATACCATTCCAAGGCCTGCTCAATGGCAAGTTTGGTGAAACCGTAAGCATTGGCCGGGTCAATGGCAGAATCTTCATTTAAGGGTGTATCTTTGGAGGCATAGACTGCCGCTGTGGACGAGAGAACGAACCGTTCCACTCCGGCACCTGCCGCGGCTTCAATCAGTTGCAGCGAATTTGCCAGGTTATTTTTGAAAAACTTTCCGGGGTCTTTCATCGACTCGCCTGCCTCGATGAAGGCTGCGAAGTGCATCACCGCTTCGTACTTTTCAGAGGCCAGGGCAGCCGTCAAGGCGGCGAAATCGCCAAGGTCGGCCTGGATGAAGCGCACCCCCTCCGGTACTGCACCCCGGTGCCCGGTCACAAGCGAGTCGTAGACAGTGACAGAATGTCCTGCCTCGATAAGTGCTTCTGCAGTAGCTGATCCAATGTACCCTGCCGCGCCGGTAACGAAGATATTCATAGTTTCTCCTGTGGGAAAATTATATCGTACTCTTCTGCTTGACGGGCTCACCCGTTACGCATTATACTCACACCGTCCGGGGTGTAGCGCAGCTGGTAGCGCACCGCGTTTGGGACGCGGGGGTCGGCGGTTCGAATCCGCCCACCCCGACTAACCGCCGAGACCGCCCTGGTTCTCGGCGGTTATGCTACAGCTTAAAACAGATCTACTGAACCATGATATGCTCAGGCATCCTATGCTACAATTGTAAAGAGGAATTGAATTATGACCCGAACGAAATTGGACGGTGTTATCGAAGCCGTCCACTACACAGCCGGCGGTAAAATTGCAGTTATACGCGCATATGAACGCCATGGTGTGGTGTGGTCCGACCATATTTTGCTTAACCGCGATGAACTATCCGAACGGCTCAGGCAGGGAAAACATTTCGTGGTCGGGGTACGCAAAAATTATCTCGGAAGCATTTTTGAAACCGGTACAAGGGTATATGAAGCAGAAGGCAATATCGTTACCGAAGAGCTAACAAGAACGCGCGATCTCCTGACCGGAGTTCCGGTTTTCTAGCTGCTTTCCCTGGAAGGCTGTCCGATGAAAATCATTGACCAAACCCCATTCTATAACAACGAGACCGGCGAGATCAGTTTCCTCGACCGCGGTAAGGCAATGATGAAATTCGGTGCAAATTGGATTAAAGAAGTCGAGGCACAGAAACAAGTCATCGCCGTACTGGGAAAGGTGCTGGACAGAAATTACACCCTTCTGCACAATGTTACACCTCCCGGCTTGGAAGCCACTTTCCCTTTCATTTTGGTTGGGCCGGCCGGGATATTCGTCATATACGTCACACCGCTGACTGGCATATTCCGTGCCAAAGGCGACCAATGGGGCACCATTACCGGGAATACTTTCAAGAATGAAAAACCCAACCTGCTGACGCGTACCGAGACCATGGCACGTGCCATCCAGGTATATCTAATTCGCCAGGGCAGTTCGGAGATGACCCTAGTAGAAGCTGTCCTTCTTTGTTCCGACCCGTCCGTCCATGTGGACAGCATTCGGCCTATCATCCGTGTGGTCATGCGCGACGCATTGGAACGCTTTGCCATCTCCATCATGCAGGCGCGGGTTTTGCTCAGCCCTGAATCCGTCCAGGATGTTATCGGGCGTATCCTAAGCCCACCCAAACCAGCTCCACCTCAACCAGCCGAGACACCTTCGGCGGCCGGTCCAGAAACACCCGCTTCCGTTCGGGCGGAGGATCCATTCGTTCCGGCATTTGTTTTACGCGAATCACAAGCCCCGGCATCGAGCGGCGAATCGTCCGACCTCCCCATTACTGGAACGGAGGTTCAATCCCCGATCCCACCGAGCAAGGGACTGAGTAAAAAGCAGTGGGCTATATTGATTGCTATGTTCGCCTTCTGGGTTTTGCTAATCATTTCTTTCCTGTTCCTGGTCTTCAAAGAGCAGTCGTCCTTTCTATTGAGCATATTGCCTTGAACCCCCCGTTCCTCTCCATTGTAATACCAGCCCACAACGAAGAAACTCGCCTGTCCCATGCCTTGGGACAGGTCTCTGCGTTCCTGGATAACCAGACCTATGCTTCCGAAGTGGTTTTGGTTGAAAATGCCAGCAGTGATCACACCCTGGAGGTGGCACAGAAGTTCATCTCAAACTTTCCCGGTCTGCGCGTCCTGCACGAGGATCAGCCGGGTAAAGGTCGCGCCATCCGCCGCGGCGTACTGGAGGCGCGCGGCGAGTACCGTTTCTTCGCCGATGTTGATTTTTCAATGCCTGTGGAGGAGATCAACCGCTTCCTGCCGCCTGCCTGCAATTGCGACATCGCCATTGCCTCACGCGAAACCCCCGGCGCTGTCCGTTACGGCGAACCTTCCTTCCGCCACTTCACTGGCCGTGTGTTCAACCTCCTCATCCGCACGCTCGTCCTGCCGGGATTGCAGGATACGCAATGTGGATTCAAGTGTTTCCGTGCTGCCGTTGCTGAAGATATCTTTCGCTTCCAAACCTTGCCAGGCTGGTCCTTCGATGTGGAATTGCTCACCATCGCCCGCCTGCGCGGCTACACCATCACCGAGGTCGGCATCCCCTGGTATTTCAACTCCGACAGCAAGGTCAATATTTTGCGCGACTCGGCACGCATGTTCTTCGACCTGCTGACCATCCGCGCCAACGCCCGGCGAGGCGTTTATGACGCGTAACGGTAATCTGCTTCCATTCCCTACCCTTGAATTTGAACGGAATTTATGGAATGACGGCTTCACCCGCATCGCCGGGATAGACGAGGCCGGGCGCGGCGCCTGGGCTGGACCGGTGGCCGCAGCCGCCGTCATCCTGCCAGCCAACCCGTCTCTCACGCTCAGCTTGAACCGGGTGCGCGATTCCAAGTTGATGACCCCATTGGCTCGTGAGACCTGGGCCCCGCGAATCAAAGAGTGCGCAGTGGGTTGGGGGGTGGGATTCGCATCGGCAGAGGAGATTGACACGCTGGGTATCGTCCCGGCTACGAAACTGGCAGCGATGCGGGCGCTCGAAGACCTGCTCCCTGATTTTTTGCTAACCGATTACCTGATTTTCCGTGAAATTGACCTGCCCCAGACTGCGCTCGTCAAAGGCGACCAGCGTTCGCTTAGCGTGGCAGCGGCTTCTGTGCTGGCCAAAACTGCCCGAGATGCTATGATGCGCGAATTGGATAGTCAATATCCCGGTTACGGGTTTGCCCGTCATAAAGGCTACGGGACGCGCCTTCATCAGGAGGCGTTAAAGAAGCTGAGGCGGTGTGAAATCCACCGGAAGTCGTTTTCGATTCCATAAGGGGAGGTCGAGCGAGATTCTATCCCAATTTCTTCACCTTACCCTCCCATCTTTTACCATCAGGTTGCAGAGTACTGCGAAATTACTAAAACCACAATCCTGTTTATATCGAGCCCTTCGATGCAGGAAAGTTCATGGGTTCTTAAAGGGAGTAATAAATGATGAGATCACGAAATTCATTTATCTTCGTGATCTCTCAATTGATAATGATGGGGGTTAACAACCGCTAGGCGATTTTCTCAAACCTCTCACCCGGTGTATTGCAAACCGGGCATTTACCCTCCATCGGGCCTTCGTGGGTGTAGCCGCAAATCGGGCATACATAATAAGTCGTCTCCGGGGTATCCTTGCCTTTGCCCAGAAGTTCGCGTGCTTTGCGATAGAGAGCTTCGTGAATTTTCTCGACTTCCAAAGCCCACCCGAATGATCTTGCGGCGCGTTTATCGCCCTCTGAATTGGCCTCAGCCAGCATAGGCGGGTACATTGAGACAACCTCATAATTTTCACCAGCAACAGCCGCATCCAGGTTCTCTGCCGTTGACTTGACTCCATCCATGGCTCTCAGGTGGTTATGGGCATGGACAGTCTCAGCCGCAGCCGCAGCCCGGAACAATTTGGCGATCTGGGGGAAGCCTTCCTCATCCGCTTTTTTGGCAAAAACCAGGTATTTACGATTGGCCTGCGATTCACCGGCAAATGCAGTCTTCAGGTTATCAAGAGATTTCGACATAAGTTTCTCCTTTATTATTTTGGCCTATTTTTTTTGTTTCCTAATTATACCCAATTGTCCTTTATCAGGTGATTGACGCATATTCTAAGAACAGGTATGATAAAAAAGCCTCAGGTCGGCTGGACGGTCGCGGTTCTGCGCCTTGGTGCAGAGTCGAGGAAAGTCCGCACTCCACAGAGCACGGTGCCGGGGAAACCCCGGGACGAGGTAACTTGCCGGATAGGGCCACAGAAACAGACAGCCGCTGCAAGGCGGTCATGGTGAAAAGGCGGTGTAAGAGACCACCGGCGTCTGCAGCAATGCAGGCGGCCAGGTAACCCTCACCGGGAGCAAGGCCAAACAGGGACGAGACGCTGCTCGCGTCGTTCGAGTTCCGGGTAGGCTGCACAGAGAGATGATCGTCCAGGCAGAGCGCCGGGAAGAAACTCTTCGGAGCGTAAACCGACATCCCTCCGCCAGACAAAATGCGGCTTATAGGCCGGCCTGAGGAAAGTATTTTAAATCGGACCAGACTTGATTTTTATTTACAAGGTAATGCATAAAGATGTGAACCAAAAATGATGTCATTTCCTGTACTATAATCGTTCAAGGTTTTTTTGCAGGAAGTATTTAGAGATGGATCTTTGCTCTGAAATCTGCGTCGAATTGGAACGGGCAGATGCCGCCCGGGTTGCCGGGAACGAGGGCCGGGCACGAGTGTGTGCACGCCGTGCAGCAGGGATGGCAGCCAAGATTTATTTAACCCGGCACAAGGTTCTGCTTTCCCACTCCGCTCATGGCCAGACCCGCCTCGACAGCGCTTATGAGGCACTTCAAACGCTGGCAACGTTCTCCAATCTCTCCCCAAACCTCAAACAGGCTGCGGTCCACCTGACCATGCGTGTCAGTGGGGAATTCCATCTCCCCCCGGGAATCGACCTGATTGATGAAGCGCATGTACTCATCGGAGGATTGAAATGAGGGATACTGAAAAAATAGTCCTGTACGGCACTGCTTGGTGCGGTGGAAGCCGTCGCTGCCGGCTGCTGCTGGACCGGTATGGAATTCCCTATCAATGGGTTGACATCGACCAAGATGAACAAGCAGGAAGGCTCGTCGAACGCTTGAACCGGGGTTCTCGAAGCGTCCCAACTGTTGTTTGGCCGGACGGATCGAAGTTGACCGAGCCAACCGAAGAAGAGTTTGCGAAGAAACTGGGTGTGAGTCTCTAAGAAGCCCTTTTAGATCACACACTGCTGGGACACTTCTTAATTGAATCAAAATGGCCCGGAGGTCTTCCTCCGGGCCGGTATTCTTTTGATAAGACTCAGGCAGTGCGCTTTTTCCCCAGCAACGACAGCAAGACTCGCCACATTACCGCCAGGAATACAATCAGGGAAACCAAACCCGCGATCAGCATTGCAATGAGGTGCCAGCTGGCAATGCGGTCAACAAAAGTCGCCTGAGTCCCCGTCTGAAGGCGGTGGGCAACACCGTGGACAAATTCTTTGCGCGGCTTGATCGGCCTGAGTACTCCAGATAGCCGCTTTTCCAGGGAAGCAATTCTCTCCATGGATGCATCAGCTAATTGTTTCATTTTCGTATTCATGATTCACTCCTGCAAAATAAACGCTCAGTCGAACCGACCCGCGTTCGGCTGCCGGTTCAATTCTTCAAAATCAGATTCTTCCAATTCGTCTCGTAGCGCTAATAAGGTGCGATGATAAAGGCTCTTTACTGCTCCTTCGCTGCGACCCATTGTCTCGCCAATTTCTGAATTCGACATATGCTCAAGAAATTTCAAAATAAGCAAATGTTGTCGTTCCGAGGGCAGTTGGCGGATTAGACGCAGGAGCGCATCCCGTTCCTGGGTCTGCATAAGAGCCACTTCGGGAGGCTCGCCTTTGTAGTGAATTGTCGGAGCGTCTGAGAGCGGGATTTCCTGGTGGCGGCTGCGGTCGCGGTGCCAGTTGGCAACCAGGTTGTGCGCAATCCGGTATAACCAGGCTGAGAATGGCACGCCGCGATCGGTATAAGTGTGCACATGATGCAAGGCACGGTAAAAAACACGCGCAGTCAGGTCCTCGGCATCATGGACATTGCCTGTACGATAATAGACGTAGTTGAAAATACGCTCTACATACTTCTCGTACAGTACACCAAAGGCCTCTAGGTCGCCTTGCGAAGCACGTAGTAAGGTATCCTGTTCTTCAGACTCCGGCACTTATCTCACCTTACCGGAAGGGTCTGCAAATAAAACCCCGCCGGGTTTCGGAAGTTTCAGACCGAGTATATCATGTTATAATTTTGCTCTCTTGGGACGTGTCCCTGTTCTCAGGGGAAGGTCCCCGCAATTTGGGGATGACAGGCTTCGACGGAAGAGGCTGGTCCCGGAATGCGAGCCGAGAGGCGCCGACCTCGTAAACTCAGCGCAAAAAATCAAGTGCCAACCGCACTTCCTACGCCGCTATGCCCCTCGCTGCGTAAGCAGTAGAGAGTAAACGGCCGGTCTCTTAGCGAGGCCGCGTCCACCCGTCCCGTACTCCACCCGGTGAAGGGACTGGGCGTCACAATGATGGAGTGCCGCGCACGACGCCGCTGAACGCGCGAAAGAGGGCTTTCGGGCCCGAGCGGCTGGCCGCAGGTCAATTTTGCCGGCTGGGTGACCTGTGGCGACATGCCTCAACCGGCTACGCTCGTAGATTTTCGAGGATCGAGTCTTTCGGACGCGGGTTCAATTCCCGCCATCTCCACTAGCGCGCCTCTTCGTGGCGCGCTTTTCATTTCGGACGGGGTCCCTATGGGGGATGATATTCAATTCCCGCCATCTCCACCTTAGAAAAGGTCACCCATGAAATAGGCTATTGATAGAGTATAAGAATTCATGATTTCCAAGAATTATTAACATAAAGATGTCATGTCGTGTATAATAAATTTAATCAGCCATGATAGATATAAAATATCAAAGGAGGATGCTGTGAAATTTCGAACGTATTTTCCCTTCCTGGCTTTGGTTATGCTGGTCCTGACCGTCGGTTTGACATGCGCAACTCCCACAATTGCTACACCAACTGCGATCCCCCAGCCTCCTACCCAGCCTCCCATCCTGCCACCAACCTTCCCTCCATCTCCTACCCTGGCACCCACATTCCCGCCACGTCCCATATCCGTACCAACCGACACCCCTGCACAAACTGAAGCACTTGACTACTTCACCGATGATTTCAGTGGTGACCTCAGCAATTGGACATATTATGTCGCTACTGGTGACGAGAATAAAATGACCCTCTCTACGGACCAGGGTGGTATCGTCACCCGTTTGGATGATGTCAACCTGGCTGTATATTTTTACTATGATCCTTTTGTCTACAATGACGTGATCCTTCAATTAATTTATAGGAATCAAGGCAGGAACTCAAATAACGTCAACATCGTCTGCCGTTATTCAGATACCGGGTGGTATGAGTTCACAGTTCAAAATGATGGTTTATACCAGATTTGGGTTCATACGGATGACTATTACCTTCTTGCCAACGGTGGTTCCACTGCAATTCAAATGGGACAGGCTTCTAACGAAATCACTGTTGCCTGCGCGGGAAATAAACTGATACTCCTCATCAACGGAGTTGAGACGCGCACGGTCACCGATACCAAATACTTCCTGGGTAAAGGGCAGGTCGGCTTCGGTGTAAATATCTCGCCACTCAACCCGGTGACTCCGGTTATTGTGAGTTTTGATTCGTTTACTATCGCCCCACCATAAAACGATTCTACACCGTTATTAGTAGAGACTTCCAAAATCTTGAAGATTTAGGAAGTCTCTTTTATTTTTTCTACATGATGTTAACGTTTTTCTTGCACCCATGCGGTATTCTATTCCCATAAGGTATTTTACGCGCATAATGGCGCCTCTGACATTTTGCTAAGGAGCATCTCTATGGGAAAAATCATCGGTATTGATCTGGGAACCACCAACAGCGTGGTGGCCGTCATGGAAGGCGGCCAGCCGACGGTCATTACCACCGCGGAGGGCGGCAGGTTATGTCCTTCGGTGGTAGCTTTCAACAAGAACAACGAGCGCATGGTGGGGCAGACCGCCAAAAGGCAGGCTGTCATTAATTCGGAAAACACGATTAACTCCATCAAACGTTTCATGGGACGCCGCTACGACGAAGTGGAGACCGAGCGCAAGATGGTGTCTTTTGCGGTCGTGGCCGGACCTTCGGACGAAGCGCGCGTAAAGATTCCGGTCACAAACCGCGAATATAGTCCGCAGGAAATTTCAGCCATGATCCTGGCCAAACTTAAAACGGACGCTGAAGCCTATCTCGGCCAGACCGTGACCGAAGCCGTGATCACCGTCCCGGCCTACTTCAACGACAGCCAGCGCCAGGCCACCAAAGATGCCGGCAAGATCGCCGGTTTGGACGTGAAACGCATCATCAACGAACCAACCGCCTCAGCCCTGGCATACGGCCTGGACAAGAAAAAGAACGAAACCATCCTGGTCTTTGACTTGGGCGGCGGTACCTTTGACGTTTCCATCTTGGATGTGGGTGAGGGTGTCATTGAGGTCAAATCCACCAACGGCGACACCCACCTGGGCGGCGATGACTGGGATCAACGCGTCGTCAACTGGGCGGCAGACGAGTTCAAGAAGCAGGAAGGCATTGACCTGCGCAATGACCGCCAGGCTCTCCAACGCCTGCGCGAGGCCGCCGAAAAAGCCAAGGTTGAACTTTCCAGCATGATGGAGACCGAGATCAACCTGCCATACATCACCGCTGACGCCAATGGACCCAAGCATCTGGTGCTAAAACTGACACGCGCCAAACTCGAGCAAATGACCGAAGACCTGCTCAACCGCTGCCGCGGCCCATTCGAATCCGCCCTGAAGGATGCCAATCTGAAAGCCTCCGACCTGAACGAAGTCGTCCTCGTCGGCGGCTCCTCCCGTATGCCGATGGTGCAGGAATTGGTTCGCACACTGACAGATGGCAAAGAGCCTAACAAAGGAGTCAATCCCGATGAAGTAGTTGCCGTAGGCGCAGCCATCCAGGCCGGAGTACTAGGCGGCGAAGTCAAGGATATTCTCCTGCTCGACGTAACCCCGCTTTCGCTGGGAGTGGAAACCTTGGGCAGTGTGATGACGAAAATGATCGAACGCAACACCACCATCCCGGTGCGTAAAACCGAGACTTACTCCACCGCCGCTGACGGCCAGACTGCTGTGGACATCCACATCCTGCAAGGCGAGCGCCCGATGGCTAGTGATAACATGTCTCTCGGCCGTTTCCGCCTGGATGGCATCCCACCCGCGCCGCGCGGCATCCCTCAGGTTGAAGTCACCTTCGACATTGACGCCAATGGCATCCTCAATGTGACGGCCAAAGACAAGGCCACCGGCAAAGAGCAGAAGATCACCGTAACCGCCTCCACCAACCTGAACAAGGACGAGATTGCCCGCAAGGTCGAAGAGGCAAAGAGCTACGAGTCTGAAGACAAGAAACGCCGCGAAATTATTGACGCGCGCAACACTGCTGACAATCTGGTCTACCAGACAGAAAAGGCTCTACGCGATCTGGGCGAGAAGGTTTCCTCCGAGGAACGCGGCAAGATCGAAGGCAAGATCAACGATCTCAAGCAGGCTTCCCAGACAGACGATATAGGCAGTATTAAGAAAGCCACTGATGAATTGCAAAACATGTTCTACGCACTCAGCCAACAGATGTATGCCCAGCCGGAGCAGACCCCACCCGAGGGCGAGCCGCAGGCCGGAAGTCCACAAACGCCTCCACAGAACAATGATGGCGAGGTAATTGATGGCGAAGTTCGTGACGCCTGACGAAAAACCTTCAAACCGGGCGACCGTTTGGTCGCCCGGTTTATTATTTTCTTCTCATCATATGATTCTCTGTAAAGAAGTATAATCGCCCCCATGCGTAAGGGAACCACACGAAATACAATAATCCTCACCAGCCTGGCAGTTTTGATTGTGATCGCTGTGGCTCTGTCTTTCGTCCCGAAAATCCATAGTGCAATCGCCTGGCGGGTGGAAGACCTGCAAACGGAAATCTACTACTTCTTCAATCCACCGGGGCAAGTCGTCTTCGTTCCCACTGGGCAGTTACAGGCCACCATTACTCCCCGGCCGACTCCCACCTCCACCCCGGTTACGACGGCTCAATTCTCCCCGACCATCACCTCCACACCCATCCCGCAGACGGTCATCCTGGACGGCGTCAGCTTCGTAGATCAGATGCACCGCTGGAATTATTGCGGCCCGGCCAACCTGACCATGGCACTCAATTACGTGGGATGGACCGGCACCCGCGACGAGGTTGGGGCGGCCATCAAGCCCGGCGTGGACGATCCCAGCCTGGATGCCATCCAGCGCTCCCAAACCGACGTCAACGTGATGCCCTACGAGATGGTGGATTTTGTCAATGATAAAACTCCTTACCGCGCCCTCTACCGCTACGGTGGTACAGTTGACCTGTTAAGAAGCCTGATCGCGGCTAGATTCCCGGTTATCGCCGAGAAAGGCATTTATCAAACCCTGCCGCCCGAAAATACCATGCAGTGGGCCGGTCACTACGCCTTCACCACTGGTTACGATGACAGCCAGCAGGAATTCATCTGGCAGGATTCCTACACGCCGAATAAAAATATCCCCTACGAACAGCAAGGTAAAAACGTAAGAGTGAGTTACGAAGAATACCTCCAGAACTGGCGCGCCTTCAATGATGTCTTCATCGTGGTTTACAAGCCGGAGCGCGAGGCGGACCTCTATCAGGTGCTTGGGAACTGGGCCGATGAATCCTGGGCTGCCCAAAAAGCTCTGGACACAGCTGAACAGGAGACCTCGACCCTGACCGGCATTGACGCGTTCTTCGCCTGGTTCAATAAAGGCACCAGTTACGGCTTGTTGACCGACTACGGTCAGGGCGCGCTGGCATATGACCAGGCTTTCACCCTCTATAATGCGCTGCCCGAAAAAGACCGCCCCTTCCGTGTGATGTGGTACCAGACCGGTCCCTACAAGGCGTACTATTACACCAGCCGCTACCAGGATGTTATCAATCGTGCGGATACGACCGAGTTGACCCTTTTCTCGCATCGTGTTCTCGAAGAGACCCTTTATTGGCGCGCCATGGCAGAAGCCAGCCTCGGTCTCTACGATGCTGCCTACAACGACATGCGCCAAGCCGTCCTTTACCATCCCGGCTTCCAATCCGCTCTGGATATGCTGGCGCAATGGGGCATTGCTCCTTAATATGAGACTTCTGCATTTTGCCGACGCGCACATAGATATGGCCAACTATGGCCGTCACGACCCTGAAACGGGTCTCCCGTTGCGCGTGCTGGATTTCCTCAAATCCCTCGACACCATCATCGAGGCTGCGATTACCGAAAAAGTGGACCTGGTCATCTTTGCCGGGGATGCCTACAGGGATCGCTCTCCGGCTCCCACTTTTCAGCGCGAATGGGGTAAACGCATCATCCGGCTATCGAAGGCAGGCATCCGTACCCTGCTGCTGGTCGGCAACCACGACCTTTCCCCCGCCCTGGGCCGCGCCAACGCCATCCAGGAATTCGAGACGCTCGATATTCCCCATGTTACTGTGCTGGACAAACCTCAATTCCTCTCTGCAGACGAACTTGGCTTGCCCATCCAGGTGATTGCCATCCCTTGGGTCTCGCGCTCCGGGCTGATGGCCGCGACCGATGCCGGCGCGGAGGATGTGTTCACGAACATCGAGGAACGGCTCACCGAACTCGTCAATATGTGGCTGGAAAAAGCGGACCCGGCCATCCCCATCATTTTAACCGCCCACGCCTCCGTCCAGGGGGCGAAATTCGGGTCGGAGCGGACCGTTATGCTGGGCGCGGACCTGGTTCTCCCCGGCTCGCTCGTGCGTGACTCGCGGCTAGATTACGTGGCTCTCGGTCACATCCACAAACCACAGGACCTCAATGAGAACGCCCATCCACCGGTCATTTATCCCGGCTCCATCGAGCGCGTTGACTTCGGCGAGGCGAGCGATGAAAAGTTCTTCGTCATTTCTGAAATAACTCGTGGCAAGAGCAGGGTCCAGTGGCGCAAGCTGGAGAATATTCGTCCATTCATTGACCGGCGCGTAACACTCGAGTCGGCTGAAAATGTGACCCAGACACTCATGTCCGCCTTACCGGCGGCGGGAGTATTGAACGGAGCCATCGTCCGCCTGACGGTGGACTACCTCCGCGAGTGGGACACTTTGATTGACGAACCAGCGCTGCGTCGTTATGCCGAAGCTGCGTTTGAGTTTCACCTCATTAAACACCCTAAGATCGAAGCCCGCATCCGCTTGCCTGCCAACCAGACGGTAAGCAGTCTTAGCCCGCTGGAATTGCTTGACCAGTACTGGCTCGCTAGTAACGCCGAAGGCAATGAGGCAGACACTCTCCAAAAAATGGCAAAAGAAATCATCGAAGAGGAGTAGGGTCGGATATCATCCCCGTTGGGGATATCATCCCCGAGGGGGACGCCGTCCGCTAAAATCATGCGCTGGATATACATTTCCCCCCACTTTGACGATGCCGTACTCTCCTGCGGCGGACTGATCTGGGAACAGACTCAAAAAGGAATACCCGTTGAAATCTGGACAGTCTGTGCAGGCGAGGCGCCGCCAGGTCCGCTTTCTCTGTTGGCATTGGCGTGTCACCAGCAATGGGGGGTTGAATCTGCCGAAGATGTAGTTGCTGCGCGCCGCATCGAAAATCAGGAGGCTGCCGCGCTTGTGGGAGCGGAGACTGTGAACTTCAGCATCCCAGATTGCATTTACCGTCGTTCCCCTGTCGGAGAGTTGCTCTACCCTGAAGATGTATTTGTTCCCATCCATGCAATTGAGAAGAATCTGGAAGCGGAAATTGCTGCCGCTCTAGCCTCTGAACTGCAACCAGACGATATGATCGTCAGTCCAATGGCAATTGGCGGTCACCTGGACCATGTCCTGACGCGTCTCGCCGCCGAGTACCTGGACTTCTCAATTTGGTACTTTGCCGACATTCCATATCTTATCAACAGCCCAAAAATGCTGATCCCTGCAACCAATGGGCTGCAGGAAACTCTTTATCCAATCTCCAAAAAAGGTCTGGAGGTCTGGCAAAGTGGCATTGGCGCTTATGCTACACAAATTCAGATGCTCTTCGAAAGCGGAGAAAAGATGCAGGAGGCAATCCGCGTCTATTGGGAGGACCAACGAGGAGTCCGGTTGTGGCGTGCCCCGTAGTTGTGGAGCAGTGCAGGTGAGCAACCTCCTTTACGAGTGGGTGATTCCTTATCCTCTCGATGCACACATCGATGGGCACACCTGCCCTTCCGGAAGGAGACCGGGATGATACCCCTTAGGGGGATAAAATAACGGGCTGTGCTTACGAAGAATACCATCCGGGTAAAATAACCGCTTTCTTTGAAAAGCCTTTGAATCGGCACCCATAACCGCTTGATTTTCAACTGGAATCATGTATAATATTGGCGGGTAGGGATTCCTACACAAGGCGCATCTCTGTTACAGAGATGCTTGTATTTTCTCAGGATGAATAAAATGCCGACGACATTCTTGACCAAGGAAGGCTATCAAAAACTCGCCGACGAGTTAGAGTATTTGCGCACCACCAAGCGGCTGGAAGTTGCCAACCGTCTGCATGAGGCTATGGAAGGTGGTGAACTGATCGAGAATGCCGAATATGAAGCCGCAAAAAACGAGCAAGCCTTCGTTGAGGGACGTCTCCAGGAATTGGAAATGATCCTGGCCTCAGCTCGGGTCATTGACGAAAAAACGAAGAAAGAAAAAGGCGATCTGGTGCAAGTTGGTTCAACCGTCACCATTAAAGAAGTTGGGAGCGGCTCGGAGAAATACACCATCGTCGGCGCGGCGGAAGCCAACCCGCGTGAGGGGAAAATCTCGAACGAGTCTCCCATCGGCAAGGCTATTTTGAATCATCGCGCCGGAGAGGAAGTTAATGTCGAAGCGCCCGGCGGCATGTTCAAAGTAAAAATCGTTAAGGTGGACTAGGCCTGGGGTCAGCCCTTAATGGCCCCGCGCATCCTGTCCAGTGCGCGGGGCTTTTTGTTGTATATTTAAGGCAGAAAGGTTTCGCCATGACCGAATATACCTCGCTCGAAAAAATCCGTCTCGAAAAAATCGAGGAACTCCGCAAGGAAGGCGTAGAGCCATATCCTACCCGCGCCGAACGGACACACACCTCCGCTCAAGCAATTTCCGCCTTCGAAACCGCTGAAAAGACTGCACACGGAAGCAAGCCGTCCGTTGAGGTCAAGGCTACGCTGACCGGGCGCATCCGCGCCGCACGCGCCATGGGTAAACTGACCTTCGCCCATATCGAAGACGGCGACGGGCGCATCCAGTTGTTCCTGCGGATGAACGAGCTCGGCCAGGAACGCGTGGACTGGTTTAATAAGATGTTGGATATTGGTGATTTCATTCAAGCTACCGGTGTGATGTTTCGCACGCACACCGGCGAGGCAACTCTCCATGTTCACGATTTCAAACTGCTGGCCAAGGCGGTCAGTCCCCTTCCGGCGGCGAAAGACGAGGTAACGGAAAAAGGTGAAACAGTCAGGCACGCTGCGCTGGAGGACCCGGAGCTGCGCGCCCGCCAGCGCTATGCCGACCTGGCTGTCAACCCCGAGGTGCGCGAGACTTTCCGCAAACGGGCCGCTATTATCCGCTCCTTGCGCGAGTTCCTGGATGAACAAGGCTTCCTGGAAGTCGAAACCCCCATCCTGCAACCCATCTACGGCGGCGCGGCAGCCAAACCGTTCACCACGCACCACAACCAGTTAAAACAGGATTTATACCTGCGGATTTCCTTTGAACTCTACCTGAAACGCCTGCTGGTCGGCAACCTGGAACGTGTCTATGAACTCGGGCGTGATTTCCGCAATGAGGGCGTCTCATTCAAACACAACCCGGAATTCACCCAATTGGAGTTTTACTGGGCCTATGCTGATTATCTCAAGGTGATGGAACTGACCGAGCAGATGGTTTCATACGCCTGCCAAAAAGTAAATGGCAGTTTGAAAATCAACTACCAGGGCCACGAATTGGACTTCACACCTCCCTGGAAGCGTTTGGCGATGATCGACGGTATCCTGGAGACCAGTGGCATTGACATCGCGAAACACCTCACAGCCAAATCGCTCTTCAAAGCGATTGTCGCCAAAGGCAAGACGCCCAATCCGCAGGCCACCCGCGGAAAATTGATTGAATTCTTGTTGAGCGAATTCTTGGAACCAGCCCTCGTGCAGCCAACCTTCCTGTACGACTACCCGCGCGACATCTCTCCGCTGGCGAAATCCAAACCGGGTGATCCGTTGACCGTGGAACGCTTTGAGGGTTACGTTGCCGGATTCGAACTATGTAATGCATTCACCGAACTCAACGACCCGCTCGACCAGGAACAGCGTTTCATTGAAATGGGCCGCGACTACACGGACGACGAAGAAGAAAAGCATCCCATGGACGAGGATTACTTGCGCGCCATGCGCTACGGCATGCCGCCTTGCGGTGGTTTCGGCATGGGCGTGGACCGGCTGGTAATGGTGTTGACCGACAAACATTCCATCCGCGAGGTGCTGTTGTTCCCTCCCCTGCGCGAAACGGAAGAATAAACCCTTCTTGCAAAATAAAATCGTCCCGGATATCTCTACCGGGACGATTTTTTGTGATTAAGAAAAGATGGCGGGTCGATCTGCGAAATAATTTATCTTTGTGGTGTAAAATATCCTCAATGGACGAAGTGACTCTCATCCGTGTTGCCCAGCATGGCGACCTCGACGCTTTCAACACCCTCGTGCTCGCCTACCAAAACATTGTCTATAACACTGCCCTGCGCATCCTGGGAGACAATGAGCTGGCAGCCGATGCGTCGCAGGAAGCCTTTATTTCCGCCTTCCGCGCCCTCAACTCGTACCGCGGCGGTTCCTTCCGTGCCTGGCTGCTGCGTACAGTTACCAATGCCTGCTACGATGAATTGCGCCGTAAACAGCGCCGTCCTACCACGCCGCTCGAACCTGAGACCGAAGACGGCGACGAAGTCGAGACCCCACGCTGGTTGGCCGACCCCAACGCCTCCCCCGAAGAAAAACTCGAACAGGCCGAACTCGAACATGCCATCCAGCATTGTCTTGAGAATCTTCCCACCGACTTCCGGGCTGTGGTCGTCCTGGCCGACATCCAGGGCCTCGATTACACCGAAGTCGCCGCCGTTGTTAAGAAACCGCTGGGTACGATCAAGTCCCGCCTGGCCCGCGCCCGCCTGCGTCTGCGTGAGTGCCTGCAATCCTTCCGGGAACTTTTACCTGAATCCTTCCGTCTGGAAGAAGAGCGTAGCTTATGACGACACCTTCCTTCCGCGACGTGGAACTACTTTCAGTCTCCCTGGACGGGCAACTGTCTCAGGCTGAAAAGAGGCGCCTGGAGTCCCGCATCCAATTGGACCCGGCGCTTGCAGCCGCGCTGGTAGACTTGCGCCAGGCCCGCGCCATTCTCCGCCGCACACCCATTCGGCGCCCTCCACGCAACTTCACCCTGACGCCCAAAATGGCCGGCATCAGGCCTCCGGTCCCGCGCCTCGTGCCTGTGTTCTCGTGGGCCTCCGCCGTGGCAATGCTGCTCTTCGCCTTCACCCTTGGGACAAACCTGCTTGGGCGTCTATCCTTTGGTGCGGCTGCTCCGCTGATGGCTTCTGCGCCGATGACCAACGAGGGTTCCGGTTTCGGTGGCGGCCCGGCTGCCACCCAGCCTCCTGCAACAGATAACACGCAAGTTATACCCACCCCAGAGACTTTTGTTATGACAGCCCCCGAAGCAACCTCCTCAGGCGAGACGCGGCTCGTTGCACCCCCTGAAGCGCCTGCTCCAAAAGCCACACCGGAACCGGTAAATATCTGGCTGTATATCTGGCTTGGGCTGGCGGCGGTGCTTATTGCAACTGCATTGCTGATTCGACGGGCAAGCGTTCAGGCGTTCCGCCGCAAAGTGGGCGGAAAACATAACCTATAAAACGCAAACCGCCGGTTCAAACCCACCCGGCGGTTTTTTCCCCTTGTATTCTCCATCACAACCTGTGATAATACTATCGCACTGCATAAAGATATGAATCAAATTATCTGTAATTGCCTGTTTTTTGATCGATAATTGTTCACGGTTATATCCATGAAATAGTAGGTGACCAGAGGAAGGAGAGAATAAATATGGAAAACCCAAAGGCAAAGAGCGATCGTCTGGAAGTATGGATTGCCGTCCTGATTGCATTGGTCTCCTTGACCACTGCCCTGGCCACCTGGCGGACTGCCGGCCTGGGTTCGAAGGCAGGCGATCTCATTTATCAAGGGTTTATAGATGAGGTCAAACGCCAGGCATCCGCCACGGAGAACTGGCGCTCGGTCTATGAGCTAGCCGGATACGCCCGCGATTACCTGGTAACCCTCGACGGCGTGATCGTCCTGGAAAACAGCGCAGACCCGGCCAGCCAGGAGCACGGCGCCCAAATGCGCATCAACCTGCTTCCCGGGATGGAATCGATGGGGGAACCGCTCGCCGCGGATCCATCCTATCTCACCCCTGAAGGCTGGTTGAATGTCCAGAAGCTGTTCGATGAAATGCAAGCGAAAGATGCACAAGTCCCCGGCCTGGTACCCGCCGACCCACAGGCCTCCTTTACTCTGGCGGATAAATACTTCTCAGAACAGCGCTGGCTTGTGGTGGGGACGGTCCTGATCGCGGTTAGCCTGTTCTGGCTTGGGTTGTCCCAACTGTCTCATTTACGCTTAAGGATCCTGATTCTGGTTCTAGGGATCTTCGTCTATGGGATCGGCCTTGTGTGGAGCGTGGGCGTCGAGGTTGTCTTCTTCATTCTACGCGGAGGTGTGATGTGAACAAATCCGATATCTCCAACCCCGAACATGGCAAGACCCTTGTACTGGTGCTGACCCTCATCAATGTTGTTTTGGTTGCGGCCGTTTCGGCTCTGCAGGTAGATGCCACCATCCGCGCCAACCAGGCCAACCGGGACTCGCAATATTACGCCATCCAGGTCACCGGCAGCATTTCCTATTCCGGTGCCCGTTCTGATTATGATGTGAATACCTACGCCGTATCGATCACCAACACTTTAGAAGCACTGGTGGCCGGGTATACTGCCAGTCTTCGCCAGAATGCCAACGACCAGCAGGGATTCGAGGCGCTCACACTCGAGTCTCAGTACTACCAGGCACAGGCGGACCGGGCGACGAGTCTGTCCGTCTTACAAACCGATCCAGCCTATGGACATGGTGTCGATCAGGCGGCGGCGAATTTTACCGCTTACATGGACGACCTGACTTCTTATGGCACGGAAATGCTCCAGAAGCAGAATGTCGCTTCGGATGCCTACCACCACTGGAGCAATAAATCCGACTCATATGTGGCTGTCCTGACTGTGCTGGCGATAGCCTTCTTCCTGCTTGGTGTGGCACAAATGACCCGACCCGGCCTGCGGTTGCTCTTCTCCTTATTTGCCATCGGTGTGATCGGCATCGGCAGCCTATGGACTCTGATCGTACTGATTTTCTAGGTCTCTCCGGAGAATCCTACTCCGATCTTTTCCATCCGATTCAATGAGTTCGCCGGTCTCTCGTGGAATGAGACCCGGAGGTGACCGCACCCAGGTACAATCATGTTAATTTGGCCTCTCAGTTCTGTTGTCTGCCTGCAGTTTGAAAGGTCAACGCCCACCGGTTCCACCCGGCACAAGGGTAGGTGAACAATAAGAGCCAATAAAATAATAATAAGCGTCTGTAGACCCTTCCAGCGCTATAAATCGATTGGAGGTGAATATGACCACCGTCTCCCCTGTGCGTCCTTCACCAATTGCCGGGATGTGGTATGAAGGCAATCCCAAGAAACTCACCCAGGCAGTGGACCGTTACCTCGACCAGGCTGAATTGCCCGAACTGCCCGGCGAAGTGATTGCCATCATCGCCCCGCACGCCGGACATAAGTATTCCGGTCCTGTGGCCGGGTACGCCTTTGCAGCGGTGCGCGGTCAGAACTTCAACCTGGTTGCCGTCCTTTCGCCGATGCACCAACCATACTACGAGCCGCTGCTGACCACCGCCCACGAAGCTTATGCCACCCCGCTGGGGGAGGTCCCGGTGGAAAAGGATGTTCTCGCCGACTTGGATAACCGCCTGCGACCAGTACTGGGGGAAGGCCTGACGCCGGTGGCCTACGACCAGGAACATTCTCTGGAAATCGAACTTCCCTTCTTGCAACGTGCCCTTGCCGGGCAGTTCAAGCTCCTGCCGGTGATGGTGCGCTCCCAGTCGGCGAAGGTCTCCCAGCAATTGGGCATGGCCCTGGCAGAGACCCTGCGTGGGAAGGAAGCGCTGATTGTCGCCAGCACGGACCTCTCCCACTTCTACACTCAGAAGGAAGCCGTGGGCTTCGATACGGAAATGCTGCGCCGGATCGAATCCTTTTCGCCGGAGGATGTTTTCTGCGCCGAAAAGGAGGAACTGGGCTTTGCCTGCGGTCTCGGCGCGCTGACGG
Source organism: Anaerolineae bacterium (assembly GCA_041489005.1). Taxonomy (GTDB): domain Bacteria; phylum Chloroflexota; class Anaerolineae; order Anaerolineales; family Villigracilaceae; genus UBA877. Next base: position 29,449 of record JBGPQK010000019.1, on the reverse strand, counting down.
CTGTCCTGTGGGCCGCCAAAGCCCTCGGCGGCGACACGGTTAAAGTGCTGCGCCATGCCACCTCCGGTGACGTGACCGGGGATTTTTCGTCAGTGGTTGGTTACGGCGCGGCGGTGGTGTTGAAGACAAAGTAATGTACGTCCAAATTGCCGTTACTGTCCCCTCCGTCTCGGGCATGTTCGACTATGCCCTGCCCCCCACATTGGAAGAGAAAATCAGCGTGGGACATCTCGTCACTGTACCCTTTGGCAAGCAGACGGTGCAGGGTGTTGTACTGCGTCTCATTGTTGAACCTTCCGTCCCCCAAACGAAAACTGTCATTGATTTACTCGACCCGCTCCCTGCCCTGACCGCCGCACAGATTGCCCTGGCCCAGTGGATGGCCGGGGAAACTCTCTCCCCACTGGCGGCCTGTATCGGGCTGATGCTGCCTGCGGGTTTGAGTCAGCAGGCGGATACACTTTATGCCGTAAACAGCAGGCAGTTGCCGGTCGCCAGTGAAACAGGCCTTACTCAAAAGCGGCTTCTGGAACTGCTCGAAACACGCGGCTCTTTGCGAGGTCGTCAAATTGACCGACATTTCAAGAATGTGGACTGGCGCAAAACGGCGCAATTTCTGGTAAGGACCGGAGTACTAACGAGCCAGTCCATCCTGCCACCGCCCTCGGTACGGCCGAAGTTTATCCGCACGGCACAACTGTCGGTGCCTCCTGAAGTGGCGGAAGCGGCGATGCCGGAACTTGGAAAGACCGCTGATACCCTTGCACGCCGACAGGCCGCGCTGCATTTCCTGACGCGCGAGCCGGCGGACGTGAATGTCTCGTGGGTGTACGCCGAATCGGGCTGTAATCTGGCCGATCTGCAAGCACTGGCGGAGCGCGAACTGATTATCTTGAGGGAGACCGAGATCTGGCGGGATCCATTGGAAAAGATTAACGATAAGGAACCTGATAATAAGGGCTGGGGTAATCAGGAATTGGTGCTGACTTCTGAGCAGGAAGAGGCGTTAGATCAAATATTGCACGCTTTCCAATCCTCATCACCTGGGTCCCAAATCCCCAATTCACCTTTTCTCCTCCATGGAGTCACCGGCTCCGGCAAGACCGAGTTATACATCCGCGCCGCGCAGGAATGTGTACGACACGGTAAGGAAGCTATCATCCTCGTCCCGGAGATCGCCCTCACCCCGCAGACCGTACGCAGGTTCCTGGCCCGCTTCCCAGGGCAGGTTGGACTGGTGCATTCCAGATTATCAGAAGGCGAGCGCTACGACACCTGGCGGCGCGCTCGGCTGGGCCAGTTAAAAGTCATCATCGGACCGCGCTCAGCCCTCTTTACCCCCCTGCCCAACGTCGGCTTCATCGCCGTCGACGAGTGCCACGATGGTTCATACTATCAGTCCGAGCCACCGTTCTACTCTGCAGTCAGCGCGGCGATGGCCTATGCCAGGTTGTGCGGGGCGGTCTGCGTAATCGGCTCAGCCACCCCAACCATCCAGCAACGGTATCAGGCATCTTCCCTGCAGGGGAAAGAGGGCGGGGAGAGCCTCCGCCTGTTAGAGTTGCCGAAGCGGGTTCAACCCACCGGTTTGTCTGCAAACCTCACAGGTCTTCCTCCCGTTTCAATTATTGACATGCGCGAGGAACTCAAGTCTGGCAACCGGGGTATCTTCAGCCAGGCGCTGGTGGACGCATTGGAGAAAGTGCTTCAGAACGGCCAGCAGGCGATTCTCTTCCTAAACCGGCGCGGTACGGCCACCTATGTCTTTTGCCGGGAGTGTGGGACGGCAGTGCGCTGCCCGCGCTGCGACACACCCATGACTTATCACTCTCCCCCGTCCCCCAGCGTTCCCGTAAAACCAGAACACTTGACACCGGAACGGGGGGACATACTTCTCTGCCACCACTGCGGCTACACACGGCAGATGCTGAAGAAGTGCCCGGTTTGCGGAAGCGATCAGATCCGCCAATATGGGCTGGGCAGCGAGAAGGTGGAAGCCGAGGTGGGGGCGCACTTCCCGTCGGCACGAACCCTGCGCTGGGATTGGGATACCACCCGCCGGAAGGACTCGCACGAGATCATCCTTAGCCACTTCACCGCCCACCGGGCAGATGTGCTCGTCGGAACGCAGATGCTGGCAAAGGGACTCGACCTTCCGCTGGTAACGCTGGTGGGGATTGTGCTGGCCGACGTGGGGCTCACCCTGCCCGACCCGTTCGCGGCTGAGCGGACCTTCGACGTGCTTACCCAGGTCTCGGGCCGCGCCGGTCGTTCGTCCCTGGGCGGACGGGTGGTGCTGCAGACTTTTCAACCGGAACATTACGTCATCCAGACCGCGGCCAGCCACGATTATGCCGCTTTCTACGCCCGCGAGTTGGACAATCGCAGGCAGTTGGGTTACCCACCGTTCAACCGCCTGGTACGGATGGAATACAGGCATGTTCAGGCAACAAAAGCTGAGTCAGAGGCGTTCGGATTGGCGGCAAAACTTGCCAAATGGATCGAGAGCGAAGACCGGCGCGAGACAACCCTCATAGGGCCCACCCCCTGCTTCTACTCAAGGTTGAATGGACTCTACCGCTGGCAGATAATCCTGCGCGGCCCGAACCCGGCGAGCCTGCTGCGGGAAAAGAACTTCGAAGGCACCCCCATGGGCGGCTCCCCGAGCCTGTCGAGGGGTGCGTCAAAAGGCTGGCGGGTGGAAGTGGACCCGGTATCGTTACTTTAATTCGTGTGGAAAATATGGAGAACATGCATGGATGAGCCTTTGATCGCCAAATACCTGATGGATTACATTGACAGTCTCGTACCGCCCCGTCTGCCAGAAATGCAGGCAATGGAAGACGACGCAGAAAAGATGGATTTCCCCATTGTCGGTCCGGCATCCGGGTATCTGTGCTACCAGGTGGCGCGCATGATCAGTGCAAAGCGCGTCTTCGAACTCGGCTCGGGCTTCGGCTATTCGACCGCCTGGTTTGCCCGGGCTGTCACCGAGAATGGTGGCGGCGAAATCTATCACGTGGTATGGGACGAAGAATTGTCGCGCCAGGCACAAACCCACCTGGCTGCGCTGGGATACAATGGAATTGTCCGCTATCATGTTGGGGAGGCAGTGCAAACCCTGCGCGAGACCGCCGGTCCATTCGACTTGATCTTTAACGACATCAACAAGGAAGATTACGCCGATTCGCTCCCAGTCATCGCCGGGAAACTGCGGCCCGGGGGCGTGCTCATCGTGGATAACATGCTCTGGCACGGGCGCATCTTCGACAACAAAGACAAAACTCCGGCCACCGAAAGCATCCGCAAACTGACCGAGCTTCTTACCCGCAGCCCGGATTGGATTGCCTCACTGGTGCCGGTGCGGGATGGAGTCATTGTGGCGTACAAAACATAATCCCGGGTGGATTTAGTCTGCTATAATCACACTCTTCTTGTCTGTATCTCTGGAGGTGTCTCATGGAAAGCGTTTCTCGTGGTTGGTCGTTCCTCAAGCAAGCCTGGCAAATGGCCGCCAAGGATAAAGACCTCATCAAACCATCCATCATGGCCCTGTTCGCCGGATTCATTGTCTCGGTCGTTTTCATCCCTCTGATGATTGGGGCAGGTTTCCTGAGCGGTGGCAATAACAGCCTGGTCGGGCGGGTACTCCTGTTCGTGCTGGGTGCGGTGATGATCTTCATCCAATATTCGGTTGGCTACATCTTCTCGGCCATGACCATCTACCTCGTCTACGGCTACCTGGCCGAGGGCGACGGTGTGATGTCGAAGGCCTGGGCCATCGTCAAGCGCAAGTGGCTGAATATCCTCAGCCTGGCCGCCGCTTCGACCGCTGTCAACCTGGTCAAGAATCAGGTCAGGGGCAAAGGTGGCAGCGGCGGGCGCAACCTCCTGGCCGGCCTGATCGACACGGTCTGGACCGAGGCCGCGTTCCTCATCCTGCCTGCCATGGTCATTGAAGATATCAACTTGAAAGATGCCCTCAAACGTGCCGGCAGCATCATCAAGAACAACCTGCTCCTGGTAGGCATCAGCACGGTTGGCGTGAAAACCGTCAACGGACTGATCGGCTTCCTATTGGGCGCATTGGGTATTGGTCTGGGTCTCGGTGTGGGGTTTGGCATCGTCACGATCACAAATACATCCACCGTCGGTCTGGTCTCCGGTATCGGGCTGGGCGTAATTATCGCCAGCATCTTCATCATGGTCGCTACCGTAGTGACCTCGTACACGGCCACCGCCTATCACACCTGCCTGTACCTGTGGGCGCGCGACGTGGAAAAAGCCCAGGCATCCGGCAGCAGTGCCGAGGTCCTGGCTCCCGGTCCGCTGGCAGCCGTCCTGAATAAATAACCTTTCCACTCTATAAATATAAACAAGGGCGACCTGATTGGGTCGCCCTTTGCATTTAGACATATGCTACGGTACTGGCGTGGGAACCGGGTCAATGGTGTAGTACACGCCGACCGCCAGAAGGGACGAGTCACCAGCTGCCTGGGCAGCTTTCATCTGCGCCTGGCGTGCCAGGTCGGTGGCATTCCTCAAAATTCGCAGGGCTTCGTCGGGGTTGTGGAAGCCCATGCTGTTCGCCGAGGAGATGAAGTCCCACATATACTGGGCGTGACGGTGGAGGGTACGGGCCTCGTCGAGCAGCGCAGGATCGGAGCCCGATTTCACCGCAGCGGCATGGATGGCGGTGATGGCGTCGATCAAGGAATCTTCGGTGCTAATCTTCGCCTGATGGACTGTATCCTGAATGACACTAACGCGCGCCAAAACGACATCCACATCAGTGTGACACTGCCCGCAAGACTGCTGCGGGTCGAGCAGAGGACTCATGATGTCGTGGCTGGAATACTTCATCGCACCGTCCCGGACGTAGGGCATGTGACAGTCGGCGCAGGAGACGCCGGCTTTGAAATGGGTACTGTCGGCAGTGAACAATTCGTAATCCGGGTGGCGCGCTTTCATGATTGGCGTGCCCGCGTCGGGATAGGTCCAATCGGAGAAATTGACGTTGTCTTCATATTGGATGATGTCTTCGACGCGTGTGCCGTTGGCCCAGGGAATGGTCAGGATTTTATTCTCTCCGGTGAAATAATAGGTGACATGGCAATTGGCGCAGACCGCCGAACGCATTTGCTGGCGGGAAAAAGTCTGCCAGTCCAAGCCTTCGGACTGGAAGGCGGCTTCCACCGCCGGGTTGGTGATGACCAGCCGCATGGTCCCGGCTTCGTGACAGTTGGCACAGCCGATGGGATTCTTGATAAAGGGCGTCAAATCCGAAAACATTTTCGCATCGTAGGCTTCCATACCCATTTGTGCCCACAGCCCGGGGTTATCTGAGGATTTGCAGGAATAGCAGGTGGCGTGCGTGGTGGCGGTCACGCGCTTCGTCGTGCGAACGTCTATCAGGGTATTCTCATGGCCGCGCGGCTGGTTGTAGTCATTGCTGAAGGAGTAACCCATGAACAGGAGCACCAGTCGCGGGTCCTCGAGCAGATATGATTTTTGCGCTGACCCGCCGTAGGTGGTGGGTGTATTATTTTTTGCAGTCTGGATCAGGGACGAATATTCATATGGGAAGTTCAACCCCCACAGGGAGGAATCCGCTTCCAGAAGCTGAACGGTGGCAATCGGCTGGACAACGGCGCGTTCCTGTGGAGGCTGGTTCTTCAGGAATAACAAGACCCCAGCCAGGATAACTGCCAGGACGAGAATGATCCCAACCAAAATGATATTGGTATATTTTTTCATTTTCCGTAAACCTCCGCATCCTGATAAGGATATAAAGACAGCCCGCGGTCTCCGTGGGCAACCGAGCGATGACAGTCCCAGCAATAGCGGTTAAACGGTTGCAGACCGGAAAGGATGTTTTCGACCGTGTCTATGTGGCAGCGGACACAGTTGGCTTGGACGATTCCATCCGTCTGCAGCGTGGCACGGATGGCTGCCGGATATGTCTTGAATGTGAACGAGTACACATCCCGCATCCCGGAATACCCTTTGTAAAGATAATAACTGGCAATGTTCTGGTGGGGAAGATGGCAGTCGGTGCAGACGGTAAAACGCTCGTGTGCGGCGTGATACCAGTTTTCATATTGCGCATCCATCACATGGCAGTTGTTGCATGTGGAAGGTTCGTGCCCCAGATAGGATGGTGCGTCCGTCACCCAGGCGAAAACGCCCAGGGCAAGCAGAAGCGCAACAATCCCAATGGTGAGAGTCCATTTAGAGGGCATGTTTTTTTACCTACTTTAACAAGAATCTACTTTAATTCCAAGTCCAATTTGCAACGTAAATCACACTCTGGAATTTCCCTGCCGTTAAATCACTGTAATTGTTGACCCCATCTCTGTCTTCTCAACCTCGATGCGGGTCGGGAAGGCATCTTTTAACTCATCCAGATGCGTGATGACCAGAATTTTGGCAAAGTCGGCGCGCACGGTATTGATGGCCTGGATCAACCTTTGGCGGCCTTGGGTATCCTGTGAGCCAAAGCCTTCGTCAATGACCAGCATCTGCAACCGTGCTCCTTTGCGCTGAGCCAATACTTCTGAAAGTGCCAGCCGGATGGCAAAGTTGACCCGGAAGGCCTCCCCGCCGGAGAACATCTCGTAATCGCGTTCCCCGGCTCCGTCGCTGACCTGGATCTCCAGCGTCTCACGCAGGTCCTTGCGCTTCTCATCCTTATACTTTGCCTGTGTCTCGAAATGAAGACGCATGGTGTCGTCGCTCAGGCGGCCCAGGATTTCGTTGGCCTTCATCTCGATCTCCGGCAGGGCCTGCTCGATGAGCAGCGCTGGGACACCGTCCTTGCCAAAGGCACGCTCCAGAGCCTTGTACCGACCAACCTGGAGACCCAGATCGCCGCGCTCGACTTCCAGCTTTTTCCTGCGCCTCCGCAGGTCGTCCAGTACGGAGACTTTCTGGCGCGCCGCGCCGACTTCCTGGTTCAACTGGTTTTCGCGCTCCTGCGAGTTGAACAGGGTGCGCTCAGCGCTTTCCAGGTCAGGGGCCTGAGCTTCCACAGCCGCCAGGGCTTCCATCGCAGACTGGTGTTCCATTTGCTGGATGGCAATTTCAGCGGCCAATGTCGTGGCCTGGGAATTGAGATTGGCGATCTCATCCTCGAGCGGCTTGAGAGCTGCCCGGGCAGACTCAAGTGCCCGGTATGCGTTCTCGGCGGGGCGCGCCTGGAACTCGGCTCGGCGCGCCGCGTCGTGGGCTGCCGCCTCGTAACCGAGGGCCGCCAGTTCCTTGTCCACCCTGGACAGCTTTTTGCGCGCCTCGGCCGCAAATTTTTCGCCATCAAGCATTTTATTAACCCGTATCAGGCGCTTCGCCCCGTTGGTCTCCCATTCCCGGGTCTGCTTTTGGTTCGTCTCCAGGCGCTCGGTCAGTTGAGCGACGATATTCGAGAATGAGAGCCGGTCGGCGTCGACACTGGCATAAGTTGAGATTTGCGCTTCGTAATCCGTAAGCCGGTCCGCAAGTTCTTCCGTCGCAGACTTGTTCGCCCGCCAGGTATCACCTTTTTGCTTGCCTTCGGTTTGCAGTTGTTCCAGCGTGGACTGGCGGTGCGCTGCGCTGAGCGGCTGCCCGCACAGCGGACAGGTCGCGCCTTCAGCAGCTTCAAGTTTTTCAATGCGCAGCTTGAGTTCGTCCATATCGATTTTCAAGTTGGCATTCTCTGCGCGCAATTCCGCCTGCCGTTCACGCCCGGCCTGAATCTGCTTTTCAAGTCTGGTGCGTTCGTCCAGTTTTATTTCAGCTTCAGCAATTGCCTTTTTTACAGACTCCAACTCAGTCGCTAATCCAACAGATATTGATAACCGTTGGCTGACAGCGGCTCCCTGCTCTTCCAACGTCTCTTTTTCCTGTTCCAGTCTTGCCTTTTGAGCATTGATCTCATCCAGGAAAGGAAGGCGGCGTTTTTCCTGTTCGTGGAATTGGGAAGCAGTTCCGTCCCACGTTTCCAATTCCCGGCGCGCTTGCTGCCAGGCGGCATAAGCCGCTTCGACCTCGCCGGCACGCCCCAGCAGGTCTGCATGGGGTTGGCGCTCGGCCTCTCGTCCGGTGAGACGGGTCTGGAGTCCGGAAAGGTTCTCTTTTGAACGTTGCAGGGCTTGCGCCATTTTATGGACAAGTTCGCGCTGTTTGTCCAGGCCAGCGCGCATCTGTTTGACGCTTGCCAGCGCCGCCTCCTGGACCTTGCGGCTGGATACCAGCCCATTCAGTTGCGTTTCCAGTTCCGCCAGGTGTAACTTGCGAGGTTCCTCCTCGGCCAGCTCGGCGTCAATCTCGGTCGTACGGCCATCCACCGCACCGAGATTGCTCTCTTCCGCCTTTCGCCGCTCAGCGGCGCGCTCTTTGTAGACTTCCCAAATTTCGAGGCCAAGGATGTTGCCCAGTATTTCTTTGCGACGGGTGGGCGGCTGCTGGGCAAATTGGTCAGCGCGGCCCTGCAGGAAGAATGATACGTTGATGAAAGTGTCATAATCCAGGCGCAGCATCTGCTCGATACGCCCCTGGGTCTCGCGATTGGAATGTTCGGTGAGCGGACGCCAATTACTGCCATCTGAAATCTGAAATTCCAATGTGGTGGTTTTCCCCCGCGCCAGCGACCGGATGACCCGGTACTGGCTGTTCTCGTACTCAAAGGTGAACGCCACTTCAGCAACCGCAGATTGCAAGTTGATGACCGACTCGTCCCGTTTACGGGCCTGGCCAAACAGCGCCCATGTCATCGCATCCAACAGTGAGGATTTACCCGCACCGTTCTGCCCCGAAATACAGGCCAGGTCGAAACCGCTGAAGTCCACTTCGACGGGGTCGCGGTAGGAAAGAAAACCGGAAAGCTTCAGGTGCAGAGGAATCACAAACCTATTTTAACCCCAAAGGCACAAAGAGCACAAAGAAAACAGAGTTTGGCTTACAGGTTATTCCTTTTTTTCATGGTTCAAAAACCATTTAACTTGCCCAACCTCCAGAGTGATGATATCATACCAGCGTGTTCTCCAACCTCTCCAAGCGCAACCGCAAGCGGGTCATCCTGGTAGCCATTGTCCTTGTGACTATTCCATGCTATTGTTTGGGAATCATCGTCAGGCAATTTGCTCCAGATCGAAACCCCATTACTCCGACCGCCACCACGACGGTCACTTCCACGCTGACCTCTACCAATAAGCCAACTACTTCCCTGACTCTTATCTCCACCTCGACCTTCACCCTGACAGCCACCCCTACGGCCACGCAGACAGCCAGTGGTACACCTACGTCCACCTGGACTCTGCCCCCCCCACACACTTTCACACCAAGCGCAACCCCGACACCGACATCCACACAAACACCGACGCCAACATTTACTTTTACACCAACATTGACTCTCATACCGACATTGACTTTCACGCCGACATTGACTTTCACACCGACTTCCATTTTTACGGACACCCCCACACCCACTTTCACGCCAAGCGATACGCTGACACCTTAATTCAATCTGCTTTCCCTCCATTATTCAATGAATGATATAACTCCCTTCCTTAAAGAACTTCTCACCGCCTCAGGTCTCTCCGGCTACGAGGACCCTGCAGCCAAAATCATCTCCGCTAAATGGAAACCGCTCGTCCACGAGATCAGCCGTGGTAGACTTGGCTCCCTGCATGGCCTGCGGCGTGGCACCGGCACAAGCCCGCGCCCATCCGTGATGGTTGCAACACACATGGATGCCATCGGCCTGATGGTCACCGGCATTGCGGACGGCTTTCTGCGCCTCACCCAGATCGGAGGTGTGGACTCGCGCGTCCTGCCCGGCACACTGGTCACGGTATACGCTACGGGAGCGGGTGGGCATCGACCCATCCCCGGCGTAGTCGTCCAACCGCCCGTCCGCCTCCTGCCCCCCGAAATAGGCCTGAACCCAGTTCCGCTTGAATATCTGTTCGTAGATACCGGCCTTCCGCCGCGCAAAGTGGCAGGCCTCGTTCAAGTCGGAGACGTTATAGCCTATGCCCAGCCGCCGGTCGAGTTGAGCGGTGAAATGATTGCCGGTCACACACTGGATAACCGCGCCTCAGTCTGCGCACTGACCGTCTGCCTGGAAGAGTTGCAGTCCCGCCCGCACGTCTGGGATGTGTGGGCTGTTGCCACCACGCAGGAAGAAATTGGCATGATCGGAGCATCCAGCTCGACCTTTGAACTGCATCCTACAATTGCCATTGCCGTGGATGTGACCTTTGCAAAAGGACCCGGTACAGGCGAATGGCAGACCTCATCGCTCGGCAAAGGTCCCACCCTGTGTATGGGACCCAATATCCACCCGGCCTTGTACAAGGCGATGAAAGACCTGGCCGACAGACTGGAAATCCCCTACGGACTTGAGTACTCCCCGCGTCACACCGGGACGGATGGTTTCGCCACACAGGTGGCACGGGAAGGTGTCCCTACCCTCGTGGTGGGCATCCCGCTGCGCTATATGCACACACCTGTGGAAGTGGTCGCCGTCAAAGATATCCAGCGCGCCGGGCGGTTGTTGGCCGAATTCATCGCTGGATTAACGCCAGATTTCATGGAAAAGATTATCTGGGATGATTAGTATGCCGACTATCGGAAACGCTCAAATAAAACTACTTGAAAAGCTGTGCAATGCCTGTGCCGTATCCGGCGACGAAGGTGAGGTACGCAAGATTGTCCTGGAAGAACTCAAAGGTAATGCAGAGAATGTCAGAGTGGACTCCCTCGGCAATGTACTAGGAACTCGCGCCGGGTCTGGGAAGAAACGCTTGAAAGTTATGGTCTCCGCTCATATGGATGAAGTCGGCTTCATGCTGGTGGCTGACGACGGCGAGGGCTTGTTCCGCTTTGAGACCGTAGGCGGCATCGATATCCGCCAGTTGCCCGGCAAAGCCGTGGTGGTTGGCAAGGACCACTTGCCCGGCGTAATCGGGGCTCGCCCAATCCACCTGACCACCGCAGAGGAGCGCAAGCAGAATATTCCGCTGGATACCCTGCGTATTGACATCGGTCCCGGTGTCAGCAAGGTCAAGCCAGGCTGCCGTGCCACGTTTGCCACTCGTTTCCAGCGCAACGGTCCGGTTCTCATCTCCAAAGCCTTCGATAACCGTCTCGGTGTCGTCACTCTGCTCGAACTGGTCAAGAACGCCCCGGCCAATATCGACCTGCTGGCGGCCTTCACTGTCCAGGAGGAAATCGGGATGCGCGGGGCGAAGGTCGCCGCCTACACGCTCAACCCCGACCTGGCGGTTGTAGTGGACGCGACTCCCGCCAACGACCTGCCCAGCTGGGATGGCGAAGAGAATAATTCATTCAACACGCGTCTTGGACTTGGCCCTGCAATTTACATCGCCGATGACAACACTTTGTACGACCCGCGACTCGTCCGCTTTTTAAGCAAGACAGCTCAAGCTGAAGGCATCCCCATTCAAATCCGCCAGCCAGGCGGGGGCGGGACGGACGCTGGAGCGATCACCAAAGCACGCTCCGGGGTCCCCAGCGTCTCGATCTCAGTACCGCACCGCTACAGTCACACTGCTGCCTCGATCGCCAGTCTCGACGATTGGAAGAACACGCTCGCTCTGGTCCTCGCCGCGCTGAAGCACATCACACCAGGACTCCTGGCATCCGAGCGAGGATAATCCATATCCGCATCCATCTGTGTTCATCTGTGGCTAAAACTGGAAAACGATTATGAAACAACTCATCCAAAAACTGACCGAAACCTTCTCCCCCTCCGGCTACGAAACCGCCATCTGCGAGGTTATCCGCAAGGAAACCAAAGGCCTTGCCGACGAAGTCCGCCTTGACCCCCTGGGCAACCTGATCGCCCGTAAAGGCTCCAAATCAAAAAGTGGTTTGAAAATCATGCTCGCCGGCCACATGGACGAGATCGGCCTGATGGCCACCCACATTGACGAAAATGGTTTCATCCGCTTTACCGGTCTTGGCGGCATTCGCCTGACTGGCCTGGCCGGTGGCCGTGTCCGCTTCATGGACGGTACACCCGGTATCATCGGCTCAGACCGGCTCACCGACCTCACCAAAGCACCTTTACTCGAGCAATGCTTTATTGATGTGGGTGCTTCCAGCAGGAAGGATTGCCCGGTCAAGGTGGGCGACGTTTGCGCCTTCGAACGTCCTTTTATCGACCTTGGAAAGCGAATGATTGCCAAGTCGATGGACGACCGCATCGGATGTGCGGTGATGATCGAAGCCTTGCGCACTCTCAAGCATTCCCCTCACGAGCTTTATTTTGTCTTTACCACCCAGGAGGAAGTGGGTCTGCGCGGAGCGACCACCTCCGCCTTCGGCGTGGATCCTGACATCGGCCTGTCTGTGGATGTGACCCTCACCGGCGACACACCTAAAGGTTCCAAGATGGAAGTTGCCCTTGGCAATGGCCCGGCGGTCAAGGTCAAGGATGGGGGCATGCTGGCTGACCCGCGCATCGTCAACTGGATGATTCGCACCGCAGAGAAGGCAAAAATCCCCTATCAACGCGAAGTGCTCGAAGGCGGCACCACCGACGCACGTGCCATCCAGATGGCACGTGCCGGGGTTTCCGCTGGCTGCCTCTCAGTCCCGACCCGCTATGTGCACAGTCCGTCCGAAATGGTGGACACCGGCGATGTGCAGAATTCTGTCAAGCTGCTGGTCGCCTTGTTGAGCGCTCCAGTGAATTTGTGAACTGTCTTCAAATAAAAGCAATCGGCGCACCCGAAAGAGTGCGCCGATTGCTTTTATGGGAGGGTTATCCGGGTTTCGGATTAACTTTTCTTCTCTTCGTCCTTCTTTTGTTTCTTCGGCATTCCCCACATGAGCAAGGCAACGCCGACGCCGATGGCAAACGCACCCAACGCACCCCAACCTGTGAAGATAGTCATGGCGATGATCAAGCCGGCCAACCCAAGGAAGATGGCAATCTGGCCCTGCCAGGCTTCCACCTTCTTAAGCAGGTCAAGGGCAAGCCAGCCAATTCCAAGTCCGAGGATTGCCATGCCCACGAAACGGAAGAACTGGGAAAGTAGAACGAGTATCAAATTTACGATTTCGATTGCTGTCATTAGTCTCTCCTTTTTTGAAATGGAAGAACAGTTACGCCCAGGCCCAGATGAGCCATAGGCCAATCATGACCAATCCAATTATAACCCGAAATACAGCCGCCCAGCCGCAACCGACCAGCATCCCTCTCATGGAAACCAGGGCTTTCCTGGAATCTTTCAGGCGAATCCATTGGATCAGAAACAGCACGAGCAGGGCGGCCAGGATTCCACCAATTATTGGGATCGGGATGACAAAACTTCCTATAATGGCCGACGCCAGTGCGATCAACACAACCCACCAGGGAGCGCCTTCTTTATGTGCCTGTGCGCCCATCAGCACGTTATCCAGGATGGACCCGGCCAGCATCAACACCGTGATGAGCGCGAACATAACCCAGCCCAGCACCCCAAATCCGGCCGCAATCCCGTATCCCAGCGCCGATACCCAGATGATCACCAACCCCGGCAGGATGGGGATGACCAACAGGCCAACCGCCATCATCACAATGGCAATGCCTCTGGCGATCTGTTCAACCTCGATGGTGTATGGACCAAATTGCATTATTCCCTCCAAGATGCTCTAATTGCGGATAATCTCCACCCCACCCATCCATGGGAGTAGTGCTTCCGGCACTTTTATGGACCCGTCAGCCTGCTGGTAATTTTCGAGTACAGCGATCAGCGTGCGCGGCATCCCCAGTCCCGACCCATTTAGCGTATGGACGAAGCGCGCTTTACCGCCGTCCGCGGGACGATATTTGATATTCGCCCGCCGCGCCTGGAAATCGGTGTCGTTCGAGACCGAGGACACTTCCAGCCACTCCTGCAAGCCCGGTGCCCAGACTTCGATATCATAGGTCATGCTCGCACCGAAGCCGATGTCGCCGGTACAAAGCTGCTTGACTCGGTAGGTCAGCCCCAGCCCGGCACAGGTTGCCTCGGCATGCTCTCGCATTTTCTCCAGGTTGGCGTCCGATTCTTCCGGCTTGCTGAAGATGTACATTTCAACCTTGTCAAACTGGTGGCCGCGCTTGATGCCCCGCACTTCGCGACCAGCACTCATTTTCTCACGCCGGAAGCAGGGGGTGTAGGCGGTATATAGCAGGGGTAATTTTTTTTCGTCCAGGATTTCATCCATGTGCAGGCCGGTCAGCGGAACCTCGGCCGTGGGGACCATCCACAGGTCCTCTTCGGCATCGTGGTAGAGGTTATCCGCGAATTTGGGCAGTTGACCAGCCGCGTAGAGCGTGGCCGCTTTGACCATGAACGGGGTATATTGCTCGGTGTATCCCTGCCGGATGTGCAGATCGAGCATGTAGGCTATCAGCGCCCGTTGGAGGCGCGCCCCGAGTCCGGTCAGCACATAGAAGCGTGAGCCAGTGATCTTGACGCCGCGCTCGAAGTCCAGGATGCCAAGCGCCGGTCCCAGATCCCAGTGAATTTTCGGTGCAAAATCGAACTCCGGGAGCTGGCCCACCATACGGAGCACGACATTTTCGCTCTCGTCTTTTCCATAGGGCGTACGGGCATCCTGGAGATTGGGAATCAGGGCTGCCTCAGATTTAAGTTCTTCTTCGACCTCGGCCACTTCCCTGTCAATGGCGGCAATTTTATCGCCGACAGTTCGCATGGACTTGATTTTGGCCTGTCGCGCCGCGGCATCTTTCAATTGACTGATTTCTTTCGAGACGGCATTCCGCTCGGCTTTCAGGGCCTCGACAGCGGTAAGGAGGAGGCGTCGGCGGGTATCCAACTCCAGGATGCGGTCCACCGGTGCGGGATCCATCTGCCGGTCCGATATCGCCTTGCGCACCAGGTCGGGTTGTTCACGGATGATGTTGATGTCGAGCATATTGCACCTCCGGTTGGAGCCCGTCGGCTAGCAGACGGATTCCAGAAAAAGAATACGCCCCCTCGACTTGCAGGACGAAGGGGCGTCTCGTGGTGCCACCTGCTTTTATTCTTACATGCGCAGTAACGGACGCTGGCCGGCTCTCTTACGATCTTGCGATCCCTGCAAGAGCAACTCTCCTCTTTTGAGGGGACCGGAGGGGATTTCACCACTGTTCCGCCTGCCTCGCACCAAACGGCAGGTCTCTGGACGGAGCCTTCGGCGGCTACTGATCTCCGGGTAAGTTGTTGTATATTGGGCAGATTATACCAAAAACCCGGTCGAATACGCTATTCCGCCCTATCTTTTCCCCTTGAACTCCTCCGCGGTGGCGTGACCAGGCTGGCTGATGCCTTCACGCTTGAATACCTTCCATGGCGTCAGGAACAAGATCTTAATGTCCAGCCAGAATGACCGGTGGTCCACGTACCACACGTCAAGGCGAAATTTTTCCTCCCAATCCAGGGTATTGCGCCCATGAATTTGTGCCCAGCCAGTCATACCGGGCAGCACATCGTGCCGGCGCATCTGCTCTGGAGTGTATCGGTCCAGGTAGCGCATCAGCAGTGGACGCGGACCCACCAGGCTCATTTCGCCGCGGATAACATTCCAGAGTTGGGGCAGGTCGTCCAGACTGGTGGAGCGGAGAAAACGTCCGAATGGAGTCAAACGCTCGGCGTCAGGAAGCAGGTTCCCATCTGGGTCACAGCGGTTCGTCATCGTCCGGAATTTATAGGTGTTGAACGGGCGGCTCTTGTAGCCGGGGCGCCTCTGGAGAAACAGGACGGGGGTTCCGAGGAATATCCAGACCAGCAGGCAAATAACCAGAAGAAGAGGCAGGATTACAACCAAGCCGATTGTGGTTGCCAGCAGATCGAAAATTCGTTTTGAAAGCGACATGTGACCATTCTACCAAAAGATTGTGGTATATTGTGACCAGAGGCGCATTATGAACGAACGCATTCTGATCATCGAAGACGACCCCGCCATCTTGAAAGTGCTCCAGCGCGGGCTGGCCTATGAAGGCTACCTGGTGGATATAGCCACCGACGGCCGCACTGGCCTGAACCAGGCTCACGACAATCACCCTGACCTTGTCATCCTGGACTGGATGCTGCCCGGTATGGATGGTTTGGAGGTCTGCCGCCGCCTGCGGATGGGAGGAAGCTTGCCCATCTTAATGCTGACTGCCAAGGATACCGTTCAAGACCGTGTGCAGGGTCTCGATGCCGGAGCGGACGATTATCTCGTCAAACCGTTCAACCTGGAGGAACTTCTCGCCCGCATGCGCGCCCTGTTGCGTCGCACACAGACCGAGCGCAACCAGGTATACCAGTTCGCCGACCTGACAATGGACAGCGTATCCCGCCAGGTGACGCGCGGCAAACGTCTCATCCCACTAACAGCCAAAGAGTACGAACTGCTCGAACTGTTCCTGCGCCACCCGCGCCAGGTGCTGACGCGTGAGGTAATCTTCGACCGCGTGTGGGGCTACGATTTCGGCGGCGAGAGCAACGTGCTTGAAGTCTACATCCGCTATTTGCGACAAAAACTCGAATCAGAAGATGAGCCGCGCTTGATCCATACCGTACGCAGCGTGGGCTATGTTCTGCGCGAGAACCCTTAATGTCCCTGCGTTTACGCCTGACAATTTTATACTCAGCACTTACCGGGGGAATCCTGCTGCTTTTCGGCGTTCTGCTCTATTCCCTGGTCAATATTCTGCTGGTGACCCAGGTGGATACCACCCTGTTCCAAACCGCCAACGACCTGCTGCTCGGCTGGCGCGTTGGTTCGGCGGGTGAACTCAGCCAGGAAACCCTGCCCAAACTCAACCTGACTTCCTTTGTTTACTATCAAATCTGGGATAACAACGGGCGACTGCACTCCTCTTCCCCTGGTCTCGGTCAGATCAACCAACCATTCGACCCGATTGGTTACCAGTTGAAGACCTCCATATACCGTAATTCTCTGATCCAGAAAGTTCACATACGTGTACTGAACGTCCCGCTGGAGGCAGGAGGGCGTCCGATCGGAACCCTTCAAGTGGCTGCCAGTATGACCATGGTGGATACCACCCGTCAGTCTCTCGTGCAGACGATCATCATCATTGCGCTGGTCGCCATACTCTTTGCAGCAGCACTCTCCTGGTTCTTCAACGGCCAGGCGCTTTCTCCACTGGTTGACATCACCGAGAGTGCCCTGCGCATCTCGGGTGCCGATGACTTGTCCCAACGCATCCCTCAGCGCGGCCTTGATAACGATGAAATGGGCCGACTGGTGACTGCCTTCAACGATACCCTGGGACGCCTGGAGCAGCTCTTCATCTCCCAACAGCGCTTCCTGGCCGATGTAAGTCACGAATTGCGTACGCCGTTGACCGTCATCAAAGGTAATGTGGATCTTATGCGCCGCATGAAACAGGTGGATGAAGAATCCCTGGACAATATCGAAGACGAGGCTGACCGCCTCACTCGTCTTGTCGGAGACCTGCTGCTGGAAGCGCAAGCAGAATCAGGGAAATTACCTCTGCATTTTGCTCCGGTCGAACTGGATACGCTCCTGCTTGAAGTTTTCAAAGAAATGCGCATCCTGGCGCGTGAACGGGTACAGTTAAAACTCCCCGAAATTGACCAGATTGTGATCAACGGCGACCGTGACCGGCTGAAACAGGTGCTGATCAACCTGATCGCGAATGCCATCAAATACACTCCGCAAGGCGGCGAAGTGGTTCTTAGTTTGGGAAAAGTCGCTGGAAACGCCCGGCTCATCGTGCGTGATACCGGTCTGGGCATCCCGGCCGAAGACCTGCCGCACATCTTCGAGCGCTTCTACCGCGCCGAAAAATCCCGCTCACGTTCCAAAATCGGCGGGTTTGGGCTGGGGCTTTCCATTGCCTATTGGATTGTCAATCATCACGGGGGACAGATCGAAGTCGATTCGGCAGAAGGCAAAGGCACAACATTCTGCATCTACCTGCCCATGCTGAAGACGACGGAAGCCAACACTAAGGATTAATTCCCAACCGGTCGTGTGCCTGTCTGCACAGGGACACTCCGCTCGTCTTCAGCCATTCCTGCAAGCGCAGACTCTCGCTTGCTCCGCTGGAAGCCTCGGCAAAGATTCCACTCCCCCAGTACGCATAGTGCTGTGTCTCCGCCGCCCAGCCAGACTCCGACATGTCGATCACACCGAGCCCACCATTATACCCAGCCAATGCCAGGCGCGGGTCACCGTGGACCTTCTCCAGCGACCGCCTGAGATAGTCCAGGCCGCGTAAGGCGTTCGTATCGGGGGCGTAGGGGTCATCGCTGGCAGTGAAGTGATATGGCATCACTTGGAACAGTCCCATTGCTCCGGCGCGGGAACGGGCTCGCGGGTCACCGCAGGACTCGATCTGCATCACGGTGGCAACCAGATTCGGGTCCAGCCTCGCTGCGGCGGCCCAATCCTGAATCCTGACAGCCCAATATTGCACTTCAGGGGTGAAAACGGACGAGATCGACTGGAAAGGACCTCTGGTTTGAATTTCCGCCGGGTTTGGAGGGGTCGTCGAACCAAGCGCAAAGAACATCATCAGAGCGCCAACACAAACCACTGTCAGCGGCGGAAGAAGGTATCCAGACAGGCAGCCGCCTCCAGAGGAGACGGCAGCCTGTGCGGATGGAGGAGCGGAGAGTCGAGAGGACATGGTTCCAGAAATAATAAACTAGGAATTACGCGGGGTTTCTACATACTCCGCTTCACGCACCGGTTTGCTCTGCATGGATAGGTTGTGATAAGCCGGTTCAGAGCGGGTATAGTTCGATTCGGGCCGCGCCACCTTGTTCGCCGGTCGAAATGAAGAGGCGGTGGATGGACGCGGGCGGATGTTCAGCGAACTGGCTGGCTGGAGGGCCAGCGAACGCTGGGAGGAGTTGCGGCTTTCAGCCTGGCTGAACAATTTCTCTCCTTTGACCGAGAAAGTTCCGATGATCAGGACACGGATGAGCCAGACCATGATGGCAACAAATACCGGCACGACTTTGGTCAACATGGTGCTGCTGATGACCTCGCTGCTCAGGTTGGCATGGCTGGAAATAGCAACCGCCACACCCCACCAGGTGAGGGTTGCGTTCATCGCTGCCGCCAGTAGCCAGGCCCCGAACAGGTACCAGGTTTCAGTAGATTCGTTCCGTCCCTGCTCAGGCGTAAACAGACGGGCGATACCGGCAAAGTCAATGCCGCAGAAGGCCAGCGCGAGGATCGTCGCCCAGCGGATACCGGCAAATCGCAGGTCACCCAGCACGTCATTTAAAGCAAACTGAGTGGTGCTGTAATTGAACATCTCGAAAGCCAATAGTGCGCCGATAATGATGACACCCCAAGCCATCCCGCGTCGGATGGTAAGACCTTTGAGCATTGATGTGATCTTGCGGTTGATTCGAATACTTGTGTTCATGACGACCTCCTTTGTCGTAATAGAACGTTTGTACTATATATTTCTAGCACAGTATAGAACATATGTACTAATTTGTCAAGTACCTATTTCCAGAATATAATAAGATGATTACATTTCTTCCCAGATCCTGAGCCTGGAGCCGCCATGGATACTTCCCCTCTCCGACAGCGTTATGAAGTACTCAAGCAGCAAATCCATTTCCACAACCACCGCTATCACGTGCTGGACGCACCGGTTATCAGTGATGCCGAGTACGACACGCTGGTGGTTGAATTGCGCCAGATTGAAACCAACCAGCCGGACTGGGTCACTCCCGATTCGCCCAGTCAGCGTGCCGGAGCCGAGCCTTCGGAAAAGTTCGAAAAAGTGCGCCACCCGCGTCCAATTCTGAGTCTTGCCAATGCTTTCGGTGCAGGGGAGGCACGTGCCTGGTACGAGCGCGTTCGCAAACTGGATGACCGTGTGGAGAAAGCCGGTTTCGTAGTTGAGCCGAAGATTGACGGATTGAGCGTTGTCCTCCACTACCGGGATGGAATATTCGTCCAGGGTGCCACTCGCGGCGACGGCGAAGTAGGCGAGGATATAACTGCCAACCTTCGGACAGTGAGGACAATTCCGTTGAAAATCCCGGTGAATCAGGGATTAGGCCATCAGGAGCAGACTCAGTTGTCTTTTATTGCTACCAATCCCCAATTACCCGATTACCTTGTTGTAAGAGGTGAAGTCTTTATACCCTTAAAGGATTTCGATCAACTGAATAAGCGGCTGGAAGAAGATGGCGAAAAAACGTACTTGAACCCTCGCAATACCGCCGCCGGATCTTTGCGCCAGTTGAACCCGGCGATTACAGCCTCACGTCCTCTAACGCTTCTGGTTTATCAAATCATCTATTGGGAAAACAACGCTCCATCCCCTCAGGAGCCTCGCTCTCAGTGGAAACTGCTCGAATATCTAAGAGCGCTCGGCTTCCCGGTCACGGCTGTAGCGCAGCGATTTGATGATATCGAATCTGCCATCTCCTACACCGTCACATGGGACACACGGCGTGACGAACTACCCTATGAAGCCGACGGCATGGTTATTAAAATTGACGACCTGAACCTGGCCTCTGAATTAGGCTTTGTGGGCAAGGACCCGCGCGGCGCGATTGCCTTTAAATTCCCGGCCCGTGAGGTGACCACGAAACTCCTGGGGATTGAAGTCGAGGTCGGCCGAACCGGCGTGCTGACACCCAAAGCAGTGCTGGAACCGGTAGAAATTAACGGCGTCATTGTCAAGAATGCCACGTTGCACAACTTCGCCTACATCGCCGAGAAGGATATCCGTCCCTGCGACAGGGTGCTGGTCAAACGTGCCGGGGAGGTCATCCCGTACGTCATCGGCCCGGTCGTGGACTTGCGCACCGGTGCTGAAGAACCCTACGCCCCGCCGAGCACCTGTCCCGCTTGCGAGCAACCCGTGGAACATTTTGAGGGCGAGGTGGCCTGGTACTGCGTCAACGCCGCCTGCCCCGCCCAACTGGTGCGAAACGTGGAACATTTCGTCTCACGTGGCGCGATGGACATTAATGGGTTGGGCATCAAGATCGTCGAAAAACTCATCGAGACCGGCCTGGTAAAAGATGTGGCCGATATTTACGCACTAACGCGGGAAGATATTCTTGCGGCCGTCACCAAGAAAGACCGTAAAACCGAAGCAGCACCGCCCGGAAAAATCGCGGACAATCTTCTCGTCGCGATAGACACATCCAGGCAACAACCCTTGCATCGCCTTATCACTGCGCTCGGCATCCATGGTGTCGGCGAAGTATCGGCAGCGGATTTGTCCCGCCATTTCCCCTCTCTGGATCGGCTGGCAGCAGCTTCCGGGGACCAGTTGCAAATGGTGGACGGGGTTGGCCCCAACATTGCCGAGGCCATCCTCGACTGGTTCCAACGGGAACGAAACCGGAAGGTATTGGAAAAATTGAAAGCTGCTGGCGTCTGGCCGGTCAGTAATCCACAATCTGCAATCAACAATCAACAATCTGGTGCCCTTACCGGTTTGACCTTCGTCGTCACCGGTACGCTGGCAGGATTTACCCGCGAAGGCGTGAAAGAATTCATCGAATCCCACGGCGGAAAGGTGATCGACTCGGTCAGCAAGAACACCAGTTATCTCGTACTGGGCGAAGCTCCGGGATCGAAATACGATAAAGCCAAAGCATTGGGGGTAAAGATGGTTGATGAAGGGGAATTACGAAAGCTGTGCGGTGAATGAAACGCGGTTTTTCATCATTTATCTCCAGAGTCAATATGCCATGATACACTTCGTGGTTTGACAATTACCGGTTCACCCAAAAGGAGATTGACATGCCCAAGATCATCAAACAAACCGTCACCTTCAAGGCCACCCCGCATGATGTCTACGAGGCATTGATGGACTCGAAGAAACACGCCGCCTTCACTGGGGGAAAAGCCAGCATCAGCCGCGCCGTCGGCGGAAGAATGATGGCATACGCCAACTATATCACCGGGAAGAGCATCGAATTGGTACCGGATAAAAAGATCGTCCAGGACTGGCGCGCTGTGGATTGGCCGGAAGGTTATTTTTCGCGCGTCACGTTTGAGTTCACCGCCATCCCGGAAGGCACACGGCTGGATTTCACTCATGCGGATGTCCCGGAAGGCACCGAAGAGGAGTTCACGCAGGGCTGGATAGACAACTACTGGGAGCCGATGAAGGCATTTCTGGAAAAGTGATTTGGAGTAGTCATGAATAAATGGTTCTTAAAAATCTTCATGGCGCTGAACACTTTTGCCATCCGGGTCAGCCGGGGGCGCATCGGAAGCCAGCTAGGATCGCAGACCATCCTGCTGCTGCATAGCCTCGGGCACAAATCCGGCAAACACTATGTTACGCCGGTTGCCTATTTCCAAACTGATGGTTTTTATTTCCTGATCGGGTCCAATTGGGGCAAGGAACAGAACTCTGGCTGGTACTATAACCTGCTGGTACAACATCGGACCAAGATCGAGGTGCGGGGAAACACCATCCCCGTTGAGGCGAGCCAGGCGGAAGGTGAGGAATACGACCGGCTGTGGAAATATGCAATCGAACACCACCCTCCCTATCTGCATTACAAGGAAATGACAAAGCGGCACATCCCGATCATGGTACTCAAGCCGATCGCGTAGGGTTGGGGAACACCTCGGGAGCCAAGCGGGTCTTTATGATAGGAGACGGAAGGATGCCATGATGAAATCAAATATATTGCTTGTTCTTGTGATTCTGCTCAGCGCCTGTGGACCAGCGTTGGAGAGCGGAACCATTTCCACCTGCCGCTCGAATCTGGATGCCATGTTAGCCCTGACGGGCGGGCTGGAACTCCCAGCCAATTTTCAGAACGAGAACCCGGTCAAAACCGGTGGCGAATTCGACGTCATGCAATACTTCAGTGTGCTCGACCATCTCTCGATGCAGCCCGGCTACGTGCTGGACTACGTCTATCACTACGACGGGATGGGCGGCCTCCCGGTCTTGTATGTCCGCCCGTCGAGCCAGTCACCTTACACCACCGAAGCAGACCTGACATTCGGCGGCGATAAACCGAGTTACCTGGATTACATCCAGACGGATGATACCCCTGAAAGTTTTTTTCAGTACGTGATCCTGGCAATGATGGGCAACCAATTCTACTTGTACTGGCACGCCAACTACAGCGACGTGCAAATCGTCTGCGACAAGTCCGATGTGGCTTCCATTGTCGCTAGCCTGAATGGAGACTTCGGTTACAGGATTTCTCCCGCCTCGCGGGTACGTGCTGCCCTGATAAAGGATGTTGGTCCATCCGTTATTATCAACGACCAGACGGTCGAAGTCCCGTTCGTGACGTTCACTCGTTGGGGAGGGTTCTACCAGGAAATCTACACCCTCAGCCGGTCAATGCCGCATACCATTCAAGATGTGCAGGAAAAGAACCTTGTCCCGTACGAGTGTGGCGTCATGTTCTAGCGTTCCAAGTCTATGCTATACTTACGCAGATTTTTTGCACAAGGAGCCATCCATGGACATCCACACCACCGATGATGCCGTCACCCGCCGCATCCGTTTTTTCACCGAGCGGGAGATGAAACTGCGCGAGAACGACTTGTACTTTTACAATCAGCCGGTCGAGGAGATCAAAGGTGGCTCGCGGGTCGTCGTCAGAGGGCGTGAAATGGGTATGTACGCCTCGTACAGTTACTTGGGTCTGATCGGCCACCCACGCATCAACGCTGCCGCCAAGGCCGCCATTGACAAGTTCGGTACCGGCACTAACGGAGTCCGCCTTCTGGCTGGTACGTTGACTGTTCACACCGAACTCGAAGAGACCATCGCTGCCTTCAAGCACGCCGAGGCGGCCGTCACTTACTCCTCCGGTTATGTTACCAACCTGACCGTGCTCTCCACTCTGATGGGTCGCGGCGATTACGTCATCTCTGACAAACTTAACCACGCCTCCATCGTTGACGGTTGTCTCATGTCGGGTGCGGAGTTCCGTCGCTTCAAACATAATGATATGACCGAACTGGAACGCCGCCTCCAGCAGGCGCCTGGCGATGTGACGAAACTGGTGGTTGCTGACGCTGTTTTCAGCATGGACGGTGACGTGCTCGACCTGCCGAAGACGGTCGAACTGTGTAAAAAGTACAACGCCTGGCTGATGATCGACGAAGCCCACTCAGTGGGCGTGCTCGGCAAAACCGGACGCGGCATCGAGGAGCACTTTGGCCTGGGTGATGTGGTGGACATCAAAATGGGCACGCTCAGCAAGACCATCCCATCGGTGGGCGGATATGTGGCTGGCAGGAAGGAACTCGTCCAGTACTTGCGCCACGCCAGCCGGGCTTTCATCTTCTCCGCCGCGCTGCCTCCAGCGCAGGCCGCCGCTGCCAGTGAAGCTTTCAAAGTCATCCTGGATGAACCCTGGCGAATCGAAAAGGTCAATGCCAATGGCGAGCAGTTTATCAACGGGCTAAAGGGTGCTGGTTTCGATACCATGCTGACCACGACCGCCATCGTGCCTGTGCTGTGCGGCACCGACGAGCGCGCCTATAAGCTGACCCAGATCTGTCAGCACAGGGACTTGTTCGTCCTCCCGGTGGTCTCTCCGGCTGTACCGGAAGGTTTGGCCCGCTTGCGCGCCACCGTCACCGCCGCGCATGAGCCAAATGAGATTGACTATGCCCTGGGCGTGATCGCCACTGCCGGGCGCGAAATCGGGATTATCCAATAAAACGAGGGGCGACTCGGTGAGTCGCTCTTGATTTTTTTATGTCAACCCTCACCCTCAAACCCGGATGGGGGATCCCGGCCCAATTTTGCAGTCACACAGGCATATTCCCATGACCCGGTTTCTGGAAGTTCACAAAAATGATCTAACCCTCAGCACCGACTCCCGGCGCCTGGACTTGGACGCTATTTGCGCTTTGCTCGCCGGCGTCTTCTGGGCGGAGCACCGCTCGCGTGCCACCATCCGGCGCTCGCTCGAGCACTCGCTGGTCTTTGGCGTATATAACGGAGACCGGCAAGTGGCCATGGCGCGGGTGATCAGCGACTTTGCCACTTTTGCCTGGGTGGACGACGTCATTGTGCAGGCAGACTACCGCGGCCGCGGCATAGGTAAGTGGCTGATGGAAGCCATCCTGGCCCATCCGGATTTGAAAGGTCTGCGCCGCTGGGCATTGGTCACCCGGGATGCGCACAGCCTGTACCGCCAGGTCGGTTTCAACCCTCTCCAGAAACCGGAGCGCTGGATGGAAATTCTCGATCCAGACGCAAATTAGGAAAATGGTCCCTAAGCTAACCCTCAGACCCGGACGCGAAAAATCGATCCTGCGTCGCCACCCATGGATTTTCTCCGGCGCCATTGCCCGCCTGGACGGAAACCCCGCCTCCGGCGAGACCGTCGAGCTGCTTGGCGCGGATGGACAGTTCCTGGCCCGCGCCGCCTACAGCCCGAGCTCACAGATCCGGGCGCGGGTCTGGACCTTCGACCCGTCTGAGCCAGTGAACATAGATTTCTTCCGCCGTCGCATCCATCGCGCCATCTTTACCCGCCAGGTGCTATTCTCCGATTTCCATTCTCCAATCTCTGCAATTCGCCTCATCCACGCCGAATCTGACGGTCTGCCCGGTCTGATCGTGGACCGCTATGCGGACATCCTCGCGCTCCAATCGCTAACTGCCGGGACGGAATACTGGAAAGAGACTATTGCCGATCAGCTGCTTGAAGCAACCGGCCTGACAACGATTTACGAACGCTCCGAAGCGGATGTGCGCGAACTGGAAGGCCTGCCTCCGAAAGTCGGCACCTTGCGCGGTTCTCCCCCCAAATCCCAAACCACTATCCTCGAAAACGATCTGAAATTCAACGTCAATCTCGAAACCGGCCACAAGACCGGGTTCTACCTCGACCAACGCTTCAACCATCGACGCCTGCGTGGACTGGCTGAAGGGCGCGATGTGCTGGACTGTTTTTGCTACACTGGTGGGTTCACGGTCAATGCGCTCGCGGGCGGTGCAAAGTCGGTGCTCTCCGTGGACGCCTCGGCAGACGCACTGGCGCTGTGCTGCGAAAACGTCGTCCTCAACGCCCTCCCTGCTGATCGTCACTCCACGCTGGAAGGCGACGTTTTCCAACTCTTGCGCAAATTCCGGGATGAAGCCCGTTCCTTCGATCTGATCATTCTTGACCCGCCCAAGTTCGCCCCCACCGCAGCCCAGGCCGAGAAAGCCGCCCGCGGCTACAAGGACATTAACCTGTTGGCCTTCAAACTCCTGCGTCCCGGCGGGATTTTGGTCACTTTCTCATGTTCGGGCGGGATTGATGCCGCCCTGTTCCAGAAAATCATCGCATCCGCCGCCCTGGATGCGGGCGTGGATGCGCAAATAGTGGAGCATCTGTCGCAGGCTCCGGACCACCCGGTGGCACTGAATTTCCCCGAGGGAGCGTATCTGAAAGGTTTGGTATGTCTTACAGTGTGCTGAGCAAAGGTGTGATCCTATAGGGTCTGCAATACTATTCGAACCCGAATCATTGTTCTTCCTGTCTTTTTGGCCACTTTAATATAGAGATTTAAACAAGATGAAGTAAATACAACGACCGAGGTTTTCCTCGGCCGTTTTTTTATCTTTCATTACCAGCAGTTTAATCCTCGCCCAACGACAGAATTGACCTCATCAACCCGGCCAGCATCACCCCAAGTTGCACACCTTTGACGGGCGTAATCGCCAGCGATTGACCTTTCTGTTCGGCGCGTTTGGTCAGTAGGAAAGCCGCGCCCACGCCCACGAGCGCGCCTATCGTCCCGCCAATCAATAGTGTCTTGAGTTTCCACGCATTGTCGGGTGGGGGTGTTTCGATAATTACGGTTTCTTCCATGATTATGATCCTTTCGTGCGGTAGGAGCAGATATTATCCCTGCCCTGGTTAACCATGAATGTCGCTATAGTCTGAAAATGGATTTAATCACCGCCCCGGCCTGTTTGAACCAGACGAAGGGCTTGGCTGCCCCGTCCGCCAGTTTGCGTGTCCCGGTGGAAAGCAGAGCGAAGATGCCTTGGGCTTTTCCCGTGTAGCGCGGAATGACCTGCAGCAGTTTGGCCATTCCGTAGATGATGGTGAATGCAATTGCCAGAAACGCCAGGGCAAAAAACAACGCCGGAGCGAGCAACCAGATCATCGATATGTCGGCCCAGACACCGGTCCGGGGAGCTCCAGCGGTGACGACCAGCACCGCCCCTGCGATGATCAGACCTGCCATCATCAGGAACGGTACCAGGATCTGCCACGCAAATTGGCGCTTATGGGCACGAATGGTCGGACGGTCAACAGGAGACTGATTTTCCATACTACGTCGATTTTAGCACAAAAAGAAGACCTGACAGGTCTTCTTAAACCCTGTCAGGTCTGATCAAAAATGGGGAATGTTACTAGCGGCTCATGGCATCCACGGCGGCAATGGCAGCCACCTGGACGATGGCATCGACCTCGTCGCCGGTCTGCAGGACGTGCACCGGGGCACCCACGCCCACCAGCACCGGACCGATGGCTTTGGCATTACCGAGGCGGGCCAGCAGTTTGTAGGCGATGTTGGCCGACTCGAGCGAGGGGAAGACCAGCACGTTGGCGTTCTTTACGGCGCTGAATGGATAGCGCTCTTCCACAATTTCGGACACTACAGCCGTGTCGGCCTGCATTTCTCCGTCCACCTGCATTCCGGGCTCTCGAGCCTTGACCAGTGCCACGGCCTTGCTGACCTTTTCAGCCAGCGGGTGGGGGGTGGAGCCAAAGTTAGAGAAGGACAGGAAGGCCACACGCGGCTCGATCTCAATCTGCCTGGCGAAACCAGCGGCCAAGCAGGCGATCTCGGCCAGTTCCTCGGCGGTTGGATCGACGTTGACGGTTGTATCCGTGAACAGGAAGACGCGTTCTTCCACGATCATGATGTATACGCCGATGACCAGCGCCGCGCCGGGGCGGGTGTGATGAACCTGCAGCGCCGGGCGGATGACATCCGGGTATTCGGCGGTCAGGCCGGAGACGAAGGCGTCTGCATCACCCATCTTGACCATCAGTGGGCCAAGCACATTTGGCTCGCGCACGCGCTTGTGAGCCTGCGGCAGCGTCATGCCCTTGCGGGCGCGCAGGTCGTGGTAGGCTTTGACGTAATTGTCGAACTTGGCGAACTGGTTCGGGTCCACGATCAGGCAATCGAGTTTGACGGCCAGGTCAGCGGCTTTCTTATGGATGACGTCCGGGCGGCCGATGAGGATCGGGGTCGCGATCTTTTCCTCCTGTACCTGTACTGCGGCACGGATGATCTTGGGCTCTTCGCCCTCGGCAAAAACGACCCGCTTCAGTTTCTTGGCCGACTTGGCCTTGTTTAGGAAGAAGTAGCGCATACGCGCACCCTTCCCCTGGCGGAAGGCCAGTTGCTCGCGGTACTCGTCAATGTCAATCGTCTTGCGAGCCACGCCGGTCTCCATGGCCGCCTTGGCGACTGCTGGGGCTTCCCACAGCAGGACGCGTGGGTCGAGTGGCTTGGGGATGATGTACTCGGAACCAAATTTCATGCTTTCCACGCCATAGGCGCGCAGGACTGAATCGGGCACGTCTTCGCGGGTCAGGTGATAAAGTGATTGCGAAGCGGCGAACTTCATCTCTTCGTTGATGGCACGCGCCCGCACATCCAACGCACCACGGAAAATGAACGGGAAGCCGAGCACGTTGTTGACCTGGTTCGGGTAATCCGAGCGGCCGGTGGCTACCAGCACATCGGGGCGGGCCTCCTTGGCCAGTTCGTAACGAATTTCCGGATCAGGGTTGGCCATGGCGCAAATGAAGGGACGGTCTGCCATCGACTTGACCATCTCAGGGGTCAGCACATTGGCAACCGAGAGACCGAGGAAGACATCAGCACCGCGCACCGCATCTGCCAGCGTGCGGCAATCAGTATCCACAATAAAGCGCTCCTTGTACTTATTCATGCCTTCGGTACGGCCTTTGTAGATAACGCCCCGGCTGTCAAGCATCATAATATTTGACCGCTGAATCCCCCAGCGAATAGCCAATTCCGCGCAAGAAACAGCGGATGCGCCCGCACCGGAGATGACCATTCTTACGTCATGGTGCTTCTTGCCGACAATCTCCAGCGCATTCGCCAGCGCAGCCGACGCGATGATGGCCGTGCCGTGCTGGTCATCGTGAAAGACCGGGATGTCGAGCATCCCCTTCAAGGTCTCTTCGATATAAAAACACTCCGGTGCTTTTATATCTTCCAGGTTGATACCGCCGAAGGTCGGGGCAATGGCGCGCGCCACATTGATGATTTCATCCGGGTCGTGGCTGTCCACTTCGATGTCGAACACGTCCACATCGGCGAATTTCTTGAACAGCACACCCTTGCCTTCCATGACCGGCTTGCTTGCAAGCGCGCCGCGATCGCCCAGGCCGAGGATGGCCGTGCCATTGGTAAGGACGGCCACCAGGTTGCCCTTCGAAGTGTACTCGTAGGCGGCTTCCGGGTCCTT
>JBGPQK010000018.1:0-50358 GCA_041489005.1 Anaerolineae bacterium | reverse complement strand
AGTACGTCCATCGCTCCAAGGTTCTGGATGGAATTCAGGCGCTTGACGATGACTTTCTTCTTGGACATCGCCAGAGCGCCCTTAGACAGGTTGACCGTCACGATCATCGGCAGCATTTCGGGAGTCAGACCGACAGCGACAGCCAGGGCAAAAAGGAAGGCATCCAACCAGTTGTGCTTGCTCAATCCATTGAACAGGAATACCAGCGGTACCAGGAAAGCCATGAACGAGATCATCAGCCAGGTGAACTGGTTGACGCCTTTGTCGAAACTGGTCAGAACACGTTGTCCGACGATGCTATTTGCTAGCGCACCGAAGTAAGTGCCGCCCCCGGTCTGGACGACCACTGCCGTGGCGGTACCGCTTTCCACATCCGAGCCGAGAAAACAGAGATTCGGCATTTCCAGCGGGTTCTGCGCCGTTTCGGCGACGACGAGGGTTGTCTTCTCCACGGGGAGTGATTCCCCAGTGAGAGCGGCCTGGTTGAGAAACAGGTCTTTGGCGGTGAGCACGCGCACGTCTGCTGGGATCATGTCACCAGCTGCCAGGATAACGATATCGCCGGAAACAAGTTCCTTGAGAGGGATCTCCTTCCGCTGACCTTCGCGCAAGACAGTGGCAGTTGTGCTGACCATTGCCTCGAGTTTTTCAGCAGCGGAATCGGCACGGCTCTCCTGGACGTAACGCAGCACAATGCCAAGGATCACCATCAGTAAAATCATGATGGTCGCCCGAATATCCCCGGTCAAATATGAGATTATGCCCAACACCATCAGAAGGATGACAAGTGGATTTTTTATGTTCTCCCACAGGCGCACCAGCCAGGTGCGATGCTTTTCTTTGGCAACCACATTCGGCCCGTCCTGTTCGAGGCGAGCCTCGGCTTCGGCCTGGCTCAGTCCGTTCTGCGAGGTCTTGAGTTGTGCAAGTATGCTCGGGATGTCGATATGTGCGCTTTCAGCCAGCCTGGGTGATATTTGAGACTTACTCCCATGTGGCAAGATCGGCAACCGCGCAAGTTGGGTATCTTTGGTCGGCAAAGTCGGCATCGAACATTCTCCAAGGGCGAAAAGGATCAATCTGTCCTATAATAAACTCGAATCAGGTTTTGTGGTAGATATTGCATATAATGCTGTTTTGAGCACTTGCTTTGGTTGATTTGACCTCGAAGGCTCATAAGGAAACTATCGATGTTCTCCAAATTGAAAGATCTTTTAATCGGTCCTACCCTTTCCACTCAATCCCTCGGTCATAAGCAACTGAATAAGATCCGCGCCCTGGCAGCCTTCTCACCGGATGCTCTGGCTTCCATCGCATACGCCAACCAGGAAATTTACCTTGGACTGGTGGTGGCGGGCAGCCTGGGCCTCTCATACGCCTGGCCAATTGGCCTGGCAATTACGGGCGTGTTGATAATTGTCGCTCTATCTTACTATCAGACTATCCACGGTTATCCCTCTGGCGGCGGGTCGTACATTGTCGCCAGGGCTAACCTGGGTGTTTTGCCGGGGCTTGTTGCCGCGGCGGCCTTGCTGATCGACTATGTCTTAAACGCGGCTGTCAGTTTGACCGCGGGCGTGGCCGCACTTGCTTCCGCCTTTCCGGAACTGTGGTCATATCGCGTGCCGCTAGCGCTTGCCCTTTTGGCGGTGATTACGCTGATCAACTTGCGCGGCATTCGAGAATCAGGCACGTTTATGGCTGTACCGGTCTATCTTTTCCTGGCAGCATATTTATCCATGTTGGTGTATGGACTGGTGCGTCTGGTCATCGAAGGGCCTACACCGATAGTTTTGTCCGCCCCCCCGGTGATTGAGCCACTGACGTTGGTACTGGTCCTACATGCCTTTTCCACCGGTTGCACTGCTTTAACAGGTATCGAGGCAATTAGCAATGGCGTCCCTGCCTTCAAGTCTCCTCAATCAAAGAATGCCGGTCGCACATTAATAGTGATGGCTTTGTTGATGGGAACGTTGTTTGTTGGAAGTATCGGGTTAACTCAATATCTCGGTGTAGTTGCCGGTCCGCAGGAGACGATTTTATCCGCGCTGGCACGACGGTTGTTGGGTAGCGGACCTCTCTATCTGATAATCCAGTTTGCTACATTGTTGATTTTGGCTGTGGCGGCCAACACTAGTTTTATGGACTTTCCTCGCGTTGCAGCCATCCTTGCAAAAGATGGTTTTCTACCTCGCCAGCTTACTGGACTTGGAGACCGCCTGGTTTTCACAAACGGCATCTTGTTCCTGTCATTTGCTGCGGGTGGACTCATTCTCTTTTTTAATGGTGAGACTCATGCACTTATCCCCTTATTTGCCATTGGGGCATTCCTGGCCTTTACCTTGTCGCAGTCCGGCATGGTTATGCATTGGATACGGGAACGGGGTAAGACATGGTTTCTTAAAGCAGTCGCCAACTGCATCGGCGCGCTGGCAACCCTGACGACGCTAGTGGTGGTCATCATCAGCAAGTTTAAGGAAGGTGCATGGGTCACCATCCTGCTCATCCCGCTGATCGTGCTCGGTTTCCGTCGGATTTTTGCACACTATAATCGGGTCCGGGAAGAACTCTCTTTGAAGGGACTGCCACCCTCGTTGAAACCGGTCGAGCCCACCCGGGTGGTCATCCCGATTTCCGGTATCCACCGCGGGATGGTGGGAGCGGTCAATTTTGCCCGTTCCATTTCCGAGAATGTGACCGCGGTCTATGTGGAGCTGGAACCCGGGGCAGGGGAGAAGGCGCGGGTCGAATGGGAAGCTTGGTGGCCGGACGTACCAATGGTTGTGATCCCTTCGCCATATCGATCCATTGTTGGTCCACTGCTGCAGTTCCTGGACAAGACAGACACGGAACATAATGATGGACAGCTGGCTGCGGTGGTATTGCCTGAATTTATCCCCGGGAAATGGTGGCAGACGCTTTTGCATAACCAAACTGCCTGGCTCATTAAAGCGGCGCTTCTCTATCGTCGCCGAAAACCTGGACGGGAGCGCGTCGTCATTGATGTACCTTTCCATCTACGCCAATAAGGAGGTTAAATAAAAGCTCTTGGTGAATGGCAGTATTGATGGATAAATGGGAGGTGTTGGGTGGGTAAAACCCTTCCAACACCGCCATCTCTGTCCTGTTAAACTGGAATTCCCAATGAGGGAAAAAAGGGTATAGGTTTCCAAACATAATTGTTCTATAATACACACATCATCCTCGAATTGGAGTTCGCTATGCCCGATCTCATTTCCCTGATTTGTCCTTCTTGCGGTGGAAAATTACAGGTATCGCCCAAAGCCACATCGCTGACATGCCAGCACTGTGGGAATGAGCATCTTGTCAAGCATGAAGCCGGCGGGGTCACACTGGAAGCATATGCCCGATGCCCTCAATGCGGCCGGAACGATAAATCTGAAAAGGTGACTGCCGTGATCGGCAGCCAATCCCAGGAATTATCCGGGATGGAGCAAAAAAACGAAGTCATCTTCGACGGGCAGGGTAAGCAGCAGGTGGTCACGCATTCGGTGCCATTCACCCGTAAACAAATTTCCATTCTCGGACAGCGCCTGGCTCCCCCTGCGGAGCTTCAATTTGAACCTGGCTTACAATCGCAGGGATTTATTCCTTCCGGGGGTGGCTCATCGAGCGGTGGAATTCTTGCCATTGTGTGCGGTACGGTTTTGTTAATTGTTTCTGCTCTTATTGGGGTTTTTGTGCTAGTGAGAATTTATAATCTATTTAATTCCTCGGGTAACCAGATTCAAGACACAGCGATGATGGCGATCATTGGATTGGCAAGCGGCTTATTCATTTTTCTCCTGGGAACCGCAGCAATTGCGTTTGGCATCTATCTGGTTATTCGATCGGGTAGAAAAAAACGCTCTCAGCTTGCGGAATACCAGCACAAAGTGGAAGAGGAAATTGCGGAGCGCCAGCGCATCCAAGCTGCATGGAAAAGAGCCATGGAACGCTGGAATCAACTTTACTATTGTGGACGTGACGATTGCGTTTTTATTCCCGGTGAAAACACATCTGCATCGATATCGAAAATGAAGGAGTATTTATACCAATGAAACCAATCTTCCCCCGTCTGGCAGCCTCTTTAATAATCGTCATTCTCCTGGCAGCCTGCAACCTGCCACAAGGAGGCGTAAACGGACCGGACTCCGGCACCGTCTCCACCAAAGTGGCTTTGACTCTGGTGGCATTGACCCAATCTGCACAGCAGGTACCTATAACTTCCCCCGGTTCCCCAACATCGGTACAGCCGGCAATTACCCAGAATCCTACCCTTACCGGGACGACGGCACCCACCTTTACCCAGATTCCCTCCCTTCCTCCCACCGAGACGATAGCCCCTACGAATACACCGCTCTCGGCCCCAGGTACGATCGCGGGGAGTATCTCCGGTTATCCCTATGGCTCTATCCCCAAACTAGCGATCGTCGCTTTCCAGCAGGAATCACCATATAACCGCGGCTATGTGATGACCAATGCCGGCGAAACCTATTACGAGAATAGCAGTAATTGGATAATCCCCGGACATTTTCAGGTAGTAGCCTATGACTCGTCCGGACACACTGGTGGATGTACTAGTATTGTGGAGGTTATCAGCAACACAACGGTGACTTGCAATATCACCAACTGGGGTGGAGGTTACCCTTCAAAACCATCCTTTGTTCCCAATCCATAGAATCGACCCATTGAATTATAGAACCAGGCTGCGAAAAATTTCGCGACCTGGTTTTTTTGGTTTTCAGGAATTTCCGTTATCCCATTCCGATGAACAGGAGAAAATATGAACAAGAACATTTACTCTGCCGTGGTAGCCCTCTCTTTGACGACACTTTTATGCATTCCAACCAGACGGGCAAGCGAGTCCGACACTTGATGTGAATGCCATGGTCTATGCCACGCTGACAGCGATGTCCTATGTACCCGAAATATCGATCCCTACAGTTGCAGCACTGAACCTTTATGTTTGAATAAGGAAAAGGAGACGGGTCATTATTATCGGCAGGAGAGGGGCTCGAAGATGGATGGTGTGACTGGCATTGTTTCCGCACGGGAAGGGTGCTCTACTGGCTAAAAACCCATTAATGCTCGATCAGAATGTTGTTTTTTGACGTAATAAGGGGTAATATTATTATACTGACAATATTCTGGGCGATCCTTTAAGGGAGATTTAATGTCATCTGATGAAGAGAAATTTTGTCCTGCATGTAAGATGATAAATTATGCAAGCGCCACAACCTGTATTTACTGCGGGGTACCATTCGAAGTCGGAAATGCGGGAACATCAATCACGACGTCCCACATGGTTGTTGTGGTTTCCCATCCCATGGCCGAAAATGATGCGATGCTTGATCAGGATATTAGGGAGATTCCTGATAATGGGATAGCCATCTTCCATACCAACTTTATGTATCCGTTTGCAGTGCGCTTGGACAGTGACTTCGTTATTGGCAGGAAAACGGATGGGGCGCCTAATGGATTATTGGACCTGACCCCGTTTGAGGGCTATATCATGGGAGTCTCCAAACAGCACGTCAGATTACAGGTAGTAGGAAACGGCTATCAGATCACTGATCTTGGCAGCTCTAATGGCACCTGGGTCAACGAGGTACGCTTGATCTCAAATCAACCTACGAAGCTTCCGAACGCCGCCCGGGTGCGGATGGGGCGGATGGAGCTCGATTTCATCTACCGGCTCAAGAAAACCTGAGCCAATTCTTCTAGGATGTTCTTAATGTTTGCTCCCGGCAATACGGAAACAGATCCTCTTGATGCAGCCGCCAACGCGCTCAAGACCGGCAACGTTAAAAAGGCCCGGCACATTTTGCGCGGCGTGATTGCGAAGGATCCCGTCAACGTAGCCGTCAGGGAGATGGTCTACCAGGTGTCCTCTAATGACAATGAGCGTGTTTTCAGCCTCGACCATATCCTGAAGTTGGCTCTAGCTATCGAATTGCGCTGCAAAAACTCACCGGTTTGCAGGCAAATCTAGTAAGGACATCCTTTCCAAAGTGAAAACGAAACCCGGACCGACCACTGCTTCAACGGCAAAGGGCAGGAAAAAACGCCGCTCGCCGATGCTCATCTTGGGCGGCTTTGTTGGCTTCACTGGTCTGTTGTGCGTCATCTTATGGGGCCTGGTCATATACCGCTCGGGTGGGTTACCCTTCAACTTTCCCAGCAATCAAACCCTGACGGCATTGGCTGCCAGCCGTGCCGACTGCCAAAAACTGATCGACCGGGCCCTGACCGCATCCAGCAATCTTTGCAACAAGATTGGCTCTGATCAGGCCTGTTATGGCAATAACACCGTCAGCGCCCGGCTGGTACCCGGTTCTGGCTTGCAATTCTCAGCTCCAGGCGATATCATCGGCGTCAATCAGATCGAGAGCATTTCCGCTTCAGTCCTCAATCCCACCCTAAACCAATGGGGCATCGCGATTTTCAAAGTAATCAGCAACCTGCCTCGATCCCTGCCAGGTGAAACCATCACCCTGGTGGTGTTTGGCAACACCACGCTTGAAAATTCCGGCAGCCTCGAAACATACTATTTCTACAGTGGGCTTGGGCAAGTCGCCTGCGATCAGATTCCTTTCGACGGCCTGATGGTTACCATGCCCGAAGGCACCGGCATTCACTTCGTTGTCAACGGCTCCGAATTGACCCTGATGGGCAATGCCAGCCTGAAGGCTGCCAGGAATGGAAGCATGGAAGTAAGCCTTTACAGCGGCTCAGGCTCCATCGAGTCAGATGGGCAGCAGCAGATCTTTACCGCCGGTGAAAAAGTATCCGTACCGCTGGGTGGGTCCAACGGGACAGACCCTATCGGCCCTCCGTCCACCCCACAGCCTTTGTCGCCTGACGACATAGCAGTTACTTGCAGCCTGACCGGGACCTACTGCGATCCATCCGAGATCACCCCCGTGCCCTCAGACGTTGCTGTTCAACAGATGCTGACCGCCAACGCCCTTACCATTACCCCCATGCCGACTCCCACCTTCACCCCCAGTCCCAGCGTGACTTCCTCCCCCTCAGCTACTCGCACAGGTACCGCCACTTCCACACCATCAACGACTTCCACCCCTACAAAGACATCGACGCGCACCTTTACGCCCACGCGCTCCCGCACCCAGACCCCGCCGGCCCCCACGGCAGCCACTACCACGCTCACCCGTACCCCTTCAGCTACCCCGATTCCGCCCACCATTACCCTGAAAGCCACTGACACAGATACGCCAACGTTCACACCGGTCATCCCGACGAACACTTTCACACCGGTCATCCCGACGAACACTTTCACCCCCACACCTGGCACGGTGGTTGTGTCCATCATCGTTCCGGCCGCGAATGGAGATCACATCAGTGATCACACGCAGACCGGATTCCAAGCTACAGCACATGACACAGCAGTGGGGTCTAACGATGGCGATGGGATCGACCATGTCGATTTCTGGTTCAGCGGGCCAGATGATTTTGGTCACCCGGCTGGCAACCCCCATACTGAGAATCACACTCCGTTTTGTTCATTCAACAGTGCGGGGCCTAATTGCCACAAGCTGAGTGCTGAGGAATACGCACTCTTGCCAAGCGGAACCTATACGATGTACGTCCAGGCGACGAGTGATAGCGACGTCGTCTCGGGCGTTATTACGAGAACCTTTTTCATTCCTTAGTCGCCAGCAGATACACTTTCAGCTGGAGGCCATGGACCTCTGTCCCCAAACTGGGCTCAACAAAGACTTTCGCTCATCCAGAGGAACGTACCCGGTGTAAGGCATAAAACACCTGTACTGATATTCTTCCGCAACCGTTGCACAGATAAAACCTGTCCGCCATTCAAAAAGTGGACCCACCTCAATGCCCAAATCCCCGCCTGTAAACCTGAAAGATCTCCGCACAGGTATGCATTTTCTCGATTATGAATTACTGGAGAGAATTGGCGCCGGTGGCCAGGGCGTTGTCTGGTCTGCCCGTGAAAATGAAAACAACCGCATAGTTGCCATTAAATTCATCGAACCAACTGCCGGGGGGGAGAATATCTCGGACAATGTCTTTGAACAGCAAGGGCACTTTTTCAGACGACTCGAGCATCCCAATATCCTGCCGTTATATGATTTTGGCAGCCTTCGGGACCTCCGTTACCTGGTTTCGCCTTATATCCCCGGGGGGTCTCTGGAAGACCAACTTAATGTGGAGCGGCTGTCCGAAAAGACTGCCCTGCATATCGCCGCCCATATCGCCTCCGCCCTCGATTACCTGCATAGCCGCGATATCATTCACCGCGACCTGAAACCCGGTAACGTGCTGATGGATTTCAACCGCAATATTTACGTTTTTGATTTTGGGCTGGCGCGTGTCCTTTCCGGAACCACCGTGGCCATGCACACCGGGCACGGCACCCTCCCATATTCTCCTCCCGAACAAAGCATCCATTTGGAGATTACCACCCAGTCAGACCTGTTCAGTTTCGGGGTGATGCTCTACCAATTTTTTACAGGCCACATTCCGTGGGATGGGAAAATCGCGCTGGGGATTCAACAGTTGCATTCAAGCGAAGAAATCCCGGATCCATGTGAATATAACGCCGAGCTTCCCCCATTACTGGTTAAAGTCCTGCGGAGGATCACTGCTGCCCAGCAGTCTGCCCGCCCAAAATCGGCTTCCGAAGTAATGCAGATGCTTTATGATGTATTTAATGTCCCCCCGATTCGGGTGGATACTACTCAGAAAAATGATAGGAGCCCTCTTGGAATAGGCGTAAATGAAATCCTCAAGCGCGCGCTGGCAAAATGGAAGGATTCGAGCACGTCAATTCCGCTAACCTTAACCAAGTTTGCCCTGGTTGATGCGGGACAAAAATTATCCGGTGGTGCAGATGGACCGGAGAACCTAAACTCTTTCATGCTCCACTGCGCACTCACGTACGGTTATGAAAGCGATTTCTGGTGGAAGAAAGTGGATAAACCCCAGGAGCGTTTGCGAATAGTGGCACCATTGATCCGGCGGGATAATGTGGTGCTCACCAGCCGGGTGCTCGGGTACCTTTTGCGCGACCAAGCCATCCTTGGTTTGAAAGCCGCCCTGCCAGATGGTCTCACCCCGGCCCTCCTGGATATTGCCGGCAGCAAAGTGAATCTGGACTTAAAACAAAACATATTTGAGTTTCTGGAGAGCATGATCCATCCCCTGGCACGTTGGCAGTCATCCTACCCAGGCCCGGAACAAGTCCAAATGCTGGCTCGCCTCGCCTGCGAGGAGACTTCCATCGGCGACCGGGCGGCGCGGATGATCGGCCGCCTGCATTCAACGGAAGCAGTAGCGGTCCTGCTCAAACTGGCAGATGATGATCGGCGCGTCCAGACCCTGCTAATGGTGCTCGAAGCTGCCGGGAGCCTGCCCTCCATTCTTCCCTGGAGCATGCGCCTTTCGCTTTCCACGGAAAGAATCGCCAACTGGTTGGCTTCCAATCTTGCGTCCCTCCTGGGTGTCTTCGGGCTGGCAGCCCTGGGTGTGTTCCTGGGTTTCGGCGCACAAGTGTATCTCACCTACCGGCTACCCAATTACATGGATATGACCCGCATCAGCATTTCCGTCGAACGAGGTTTATTCATGGGGTTCGTCTTCGGTTTCGGAATCTTTATCACCCGACTGCTTGCCGAACTTCCTACTTCTATCAAAATCCTCCCGCGCATAATGATCGCCACCGTGGTTGGAGGGATGACTCTGACCGTTGGGCTGTTGTTATACGACATCCTTTTCCTCAACACACTACCCGTTGGGGTTTTATTCGCAGCGGGGTGTTTTCTCATTTCCGCAGGGTATACCTTCGGCGTAAGGGCGCGCCCAATTGCTGTCAAAATGCTCATCTCAGCCATGGCTATTTTCCTGGCGCTGAGCGGGACGTGGTTCGGTCACGTTGCACTGGCGGCGTCCCCCATTGGCATGTCGTCGCCGGTTTTCTTTTATGATTATGGCTGGTCCATTGCCCGAATACTGGGCACCATGCTGGCTGCCAGCCTGCCAATGGCCTTTTTCGGTTGCCTCGGTAAATTTCCCCACCGGTAAGCTTCCCGTGACCTGCCCCCCAAGAACTGATCCAACTTTCATGTTATGATTCAGACGAGGAAGCAGGTCAAAATGGCACGGAAAAGTTACACTTTTACAACACTCCTGTTCTGATTGTTTGCTCACTTTCCCTGAACCCTATGGACTTCAAACTTAACGCCCCCTTCCAGCCCACCGGTGACCAGCCGGAAGCCATCCGTCAGCTTGTAGATGGCGTCCAGCGCGGACTCAAGCACCAGGTCCTGCTCGGCGCAACCGGAACTGGTAAGACTTTTTCCATCGCTTCGGTCATCCAGCAGGTGCAGAAACCGGCGCTCATCATGGCTCATAATAAAACCCTGGCGGCGCAACTGTATGCTGAGTTCCGCGAGTTCTTCCCGGAAAATGCTGTCTCGTACTTCGTCTCGTACTACGATTACTATCAACCGGAAGCCTATATTCCGCGCCATGACCTGTTCATCGAAAAAGAAACTGAAATAAACGAGGAAATCGAGCGCCTGCGGCTGGCAGCCACCACTGCCTTGATGTCACGCAGGGATGTGATCATCGTCGCATCGGTCTCATGCATCTACGGCCTGGGCAACCCTGAAGAGTACGGCAAGGGGGTGGTGGGACTGCAAGTCGGTGAAATCACACGGCGCAACGCTTTGATCCGTCAACTGGTGGACGGACAGTACCAGCGCAATGACATGGAATTGCGTCCCGGAACATTCCGCGTGCGCGGCGACACGCTGGAGATCATCCCCGCCTATGAAAACAAGCGCGGTTACCGGGTCACTTTCTTCGGGGACGAAGTGGAGCGCATCTCGGAAGTGAATCCGCTGACCGGCGAAATCCTCTCCGAGCCGAAACAGGTGGACATCTACCCCGCCAAACACTACCTGGCCGGGGAAGATCGTCTCAAGGAATCTATCGTAAATATTGAAAAAGAACTGGAAGAGCGGATTGCATTCTTCAAAGCAAACGATAAATTGCTCGAAGCCCAGCGAATTGAGCAACGGACACGCTATGACCTGGAGATGCTCAGGGAAGTGGGCACCTGCGCGGGAATCGAGAACTACTCACGCCAGCTCGACCAACGTCCAGCAGGAACACATCCCTGGACCCTGGTGGATTTTCTGCCCAACGATTACCTGCTGGTGATTGACGAGTCGCACATGAGCATCCCGCAGATCCGCGGAATGTACAACGGCGACCGTACCCGCAAAGAGACACTAGTGGAATACGGTTTCCGTCTGCCCTCGGCACTGGATAACCGACCACTCAAATTCGACGAGTTTGAGCAGGTGATGGGCAGCACCATCTACACCTCCGCCACGCCCGGCCCATACGAGATGGGCCACGCCGGACAGGTGGTGGAACAGATCATCCGCCCGACCGGTCTGGTGGACCCGGAAGTGGAGGTCCGCCCGACAAAAGGCCAGGTGGACGACCTGGTGAAGGAGATCCATCTGCGGGTCGAGGTCGGGCAGCGGGTTCTTGTTACCACACTTACGAAACGCATGGCCGAAGACCTGGCAGAGTACCTGATGGAACTTGGCATCAAGGTCCACTACTTACACTCGGAAGTGGTGACATTGGAGCGGATCAGTATCCTGCGCGATCTGCGCCTGGGTGTGTTTGATGTGGTCGTGGGCATCAACCTGCTGCGTGAGGGCCTCGACCTGCCGGAGGTTTCGCTGGTGGCGATCCTGGATGCAGATAAGGAAGGCTTCCTACGCTCAGACACAGCTCTCATCCAGACCACCGGGCGCGCCGCCCGTCATATTGACGGAAGGGTGATTATGTATGCTGACCGCATTACAGACTCGATGCGCCGGGCGATGGATGAAACCAGCCGCCGGCGTGCCAAACAGGTCAAGTTCAACCAAGAACACGGAATCGTACCGGTCAGCATCCATAAGGCCATCCGCGACCTGACCGATCAAATGTCGCCCCAGGCAGTGTCCGAGATGAAGGGTGAATACAAGACCGGCAAGCACAAGGATGTGACCACGCGCACCGAACTGCAGAAGGTTATTGCTGAAATGGAAAGACAAATGAAGGAAGCTGCCAAGAACTTGGAATTCGAGCGCGCCGCGGCATTGCGGGACGAGATGTACGAGTTGAAGTCCATCCTGGCGGATGATGAGAATTTAAAGCCCTGGGAACGGATCAAGTTGCTGTCGGGGGAGGAATAGCCAGAACTCGGAGGTCACCTAAAACCTCCGAGTTTGTTATTTGCTATGCGCTACCATGCAGACCTTGACCAGCACCCCTCTATATCGCATTCTGCCAG
This sequence comes from Anaerolineae bacterium, assembly GCA_041489005.1. Taxonomy (GTDB): domain Bacteria; phylum Chloroflexota; class Anaerolineae; order Anaerolineales; family Villigracilaceae; genus UBA877. Next base: position 38,012 of record JBGPQK010000018.1, on the reverse strand, counting down.
TTCACCGAACCTCTGCATCACTGACTTGACCACACCCGCATGGGGAGTTTATCAACGTGCAAAATTCAACACAGCCGTGGTGGATTAGCTGATTATGCATTGACAGTCGGTCATGAATTTCCTCGTTTATTCGGAGATTGTTCCTTTATCCTTGGACTAAACCAAACAACCAGAACCACCAGCATGTCTGCCGCCACAATTGCCCCCGCCTTGATTGTAAAAGAGGTCGGTTTCAAGGAATCGATATATGCCGCATCTTCAGGGATGAATTCGCTCGGCGTGGCGGCGACGTGTGCTTCAAGTGCAACCCATAATTCTACCTCACGTTCCAGGTGTGCTGAAAGGGTGAGGACACTGAAGAATGTTATTGCTATGAAGACTAGTGAGATGAGCAGGCGGACGCTCATCGAGGAAACGATTTTTTGGTTCGCAAGGCAAAACCCAAGCACGCCCAACGCGATCACGAGTTGCAGATTCCAGAATTCAATGAAGCGTTGGGAATGTTCAAGCAGGACACTGATTAGTTGACCTTAATTTTCCATGTCGCTCTCTCCTCTTCACCCATCATCTCAAATGGATAACCTGGCTGCAAAATCCAGCCTGACTGCAACTTTGTACCTGCTGAGGCTACATCCATCGATTTTAAGAATCCTTTTACAAGATAAATGCTATGCCGGTGGATTGATTATGAATCGAATCGGTCTCATTACAAAATCATTCCCCGATTTTGTCCAATATCCGACAACGGTTCTAAAAATTCGCCCCTGACCAACCTTTTCTACCTTACTTCCAGCCGTATTCTCCGCGCAACGGTACGAACGCCACCGCCAGGTTATCCTGACGCTCAAATTCCTGACCTGTCCGCTTCCAGACTTCAAGGTGCTGGAAACCGCGGCTTCCCACCGGGATGACCAGCCGGCCACCTTCGGCCAACTGGTCAAGCAGTGGCTGCGGCGCAGAGGGGGCAGCGGCGGCTACCAGAATCCCATTGTAGGGTGCGGCTTGCGGCCAGCCCAGCGACCCATCTCCGAGATGAACGTGAACATTGGAATAACCCAGGTCAGCCAGGGTTGTGGTGGCCTGCGCGGCCAGTTCAGGGATCACTTCCACCGTATGCACTTCCGCCGCCATCTGCCCAAGGATCGCCGCCTGGTAACCAGAACCGGTACCGACTTCCAGCACGCGGACAGTGGACTCCAGTTGTAGCAATTCGGTCATCAAGGCGACGATATAAGGCTGGGAAATCGTCTGGCCGTGGCTAATTGGGAGCGGACCGTCGGCGTAGGCCCAGGGCAGATCGTCAGCAGTGACAAATAAATGGCGCGGCACAGATTCCATAACTGCCAGTAGAAGCGGGGTAAGCACGCCACGGGCGGCTATCTGTTCCTCGACCATACGCTTGCGTGCAATCCTAAACTCATCTTCGTTCATTGCAGGCTCCTTGCAATCTTCCGATCCACTTTACCCATCGGATAGTTGCCCAGCTCAGCTGGGACAACCCATGCCAATTCAGCAGCTTCAACCGGCCTGGGTTCGCCATCCGTCAATTCACACAGGAAGGCATGCAGGGTAATCCGAAAGTGGGTATAGGCGTGCCGGTAGACTCCAAAGGCTTCGCCTACATGAATTTCTGCACCAAGTTCTTCCCGGATTTCTCGAGCAAGACAGACTTCAAGGGTTTCACCAATCTCAACCTTGCCACCGGGGAACTCCCACATGCCACCCAGCAGTCCATTAGACGGTCGCTTCGCTAAAAGGATTTTCCCATTCCGCTGCAACACCGCCGCGGTGACAGTGTGATGCGGCACTTCAGCTTTCGGCTTCAGAACCGGGCGCTGTCCCTGGAGATCAAGTGCTCGAGCTTTGCACAAATCGCCGAGCGGACAGAGGGAACAGATCGGGTTAAGCGGCAGGCAGAGAGTGGCGCCCAGGTCCATCAGTGCCTGGTTGTAATCCCCAGCATGGCCGTTTGGCAGGTGTCTTTCGGCCAGCGCCCACAGGATCTCTTCACCAGCCGGGGCATCTGCAGGTTCAGCCACATCAAAGACCCGCGCAAAAACTCGCCTCAGGTTACCGTCCAGCGTGGCAACATCCAGGCCAAATGCCATTGAAGCAATGGCGCCGACCGTATATCGTCCGATACCGGGGAGTTTGCGCAGCGCCGTCAAATCGTGTGGCAATTCCCCACCGTAACTCTCCACAACAATTCTAGCAGCCTTGTACAGGTTACGCGCCCGGCTGTAATAACCGAGGCCCTCCCAGAGCGAAAGGACATCCTGCTCGGATGCAGCCGCCAGCTCTCGCACGTTCGGGAAACGTTCCATCCAACGCTTGAAATATGGAATAACCGCTTCGACGCGTGTTTGCTGAAGCATGATCTCTGAAACCCACACTACGTAAGGGTCCGGGTGGTCGCGCCAGGGCAATTCCCGTCCATGATGGGCGTACCAGTCCAGGATTCTGTCGGAAAAATCACTCATTATAAGAATGGTGGGCATCTATATAGAGAGAGGGGTTTATGACATAAATCGCACGAAAAATATTAAAAACGAAGAACGCATATATTTACCCTGCGCTCTTCTTATCACTCGGTATCTCTAGAAAGTTAAAATTGGAATCCGCTGCGAGCCGGGATAACCTTGTACGAGAAATTCTGCACCAGGGCAAAGAGTTTATCTAGCAACTGAGTCCAACTATCTGAATTCAAGGCGCGTTGCACATCCGGTAGACCTTCAGCCAGGATGCTGACTTGGATCTGGGGATAATCTCCAAAGACAGTCGCCCAGGCTTCCGCGGGCTGGAGTCCCAATCGTTGAACACCGGGGATAAATTCATTGATAACGAAATCATAATAATCCTGTTCGTGATCAGGAGCAATATCCCAGGTCATAACGAGTTTGACAGCCATGTCTATAGACTCAAAGAATATCCATGGGTAATCAAGACAATGCTACTCTCGCTGGCAATCCAGCACGATCACCTTCGTCTCATCCGGGAGGGATGACTTGGTGACTTTTAGCGTGGGCATCGTTTCAGCCTCATGCAAACCCATTTCTTTCATAAACTTGTCCAGTTTGTCGAGCTGCACTAAGGCTTCCTGGGAATAGAAGTGCATCGGGATTACGATGTTCGGCTCCAGCAGGCTGACTACTTCGGCGGCCTTGGCCGCGTTCAGCCCTGTGCCACCGCCCACCGGGACCAGTGCTACATGCACCGTCCCCAGTGCTTCAATCTCGGCCTGAGTCGGAACCGAGCGCAGGTCACCCAGGTGTGCGACCGTGATACCCATGTAATCGAACACAAACAACGTATTACGTGGTTTATCTGCAGCCGCTTTCTTGCCCGAAATATCCGTTTGCACGCCAGTTATAAAAACGCCACCAATCTCGAATTCGCCTGGCCCCGTGATAGCGTGACTATAGCCCTTCACCGTGCTCAAGCAGTTATGTCCGGGCGCATTGTGGCTGGAGGTAACAATATCAGCCTTAAGCTTAAGCGGCTCGTATCCAACGGTCTCAGCGTCGAACGGGTCGGTGACAACCGTCGTCATACCACGCTCGGTCAGTCGAAAACATGAATGTCCGTACCAAGTAATCTCCATTAAATTCTCCGTGAAGGTTATTATACCCGTATAATTATAGGCATGGAAATTGTACTAAAACCCCGCTGCACCCCCGGCGCTGCGGTGAACTGGACAGAGAATGGCTGGCGAATGGATGTCCCCGCGGGAGTGCGGGGGACCTATCGCCTGGCTCAACTCGACGACTACGCTGCCTTATCCCGCAAGCATTTCCACCACGCGACACCCTGGACCTTGAGCCTGAATGCCAAAGTCTCCGCCTCGAATCTTCCCGGGACGTGGGGGTTCGGACTATGGAACGATCCTTTCGGCTTTTCGCTCGGCTTCGGCGGCACAGCACGACGGTTACCAGCCCTGCCGAACGCCGCCTGGTTCTTTCATGCCTCCCCACCAAACTGGCTATCCCTTCGCGACGAAATCCCCGCCCAAGGCTTTTTTGCTGGCACAGTCAACTCGCCGCGCATCCCGCCTCTACTCCTTGCGCCAGCCCTGCTCGCCTTGCCATTCCTGGCCTCGAGACCCATCTCCCGTCTCCTGAGGAAGCTGGCAGGCAAGACTTTACTGCAGGCCGCAGCAGCGATATCTGTAGATGTTACCAAGTGGCACAAATATTCCATTAAGTGGCTACGCGAAAGTGCTGAATTCGAAATCGACGGTGAAACAATCATGAAAACGTCCATTTCCCCTGAACCACCGCTTGGGCTGGTACTCTGGATTGATAACCAGTTCGCCGCCTGGACTTCAGAAGGACAGCTCAAAAACGGTACGCTGGATAACCCAGCAGCAAGGTTGGAAACAAAATCCATGGAAATTAACTCGTAATATTCTTTCTGTTTTACTTTTTTACGCATAAATCCATAAACATTCCCCAATCGAAGGTCCTGAAAATAGAAGAATTTTACTGCTCCTTGCACAAATTTCTGAAATGAAGGGGCCGAAAAGTAATTTAAGAACGATGATTTGGGTTTAATTATTTATGCAGTATCCTGGGGTTCAGATATTTTCGCAGTACTCTGAGAATCAGGAGGGAAATTTACCTGATGAATCTCTATATTCGCCGCCTTAAGGAAATTCATTGCATACTCGTCTGTGCGGTAGGCTACGTTGTATACCAGACGAGTGATACCGGCATTGATCAATGCCTTGGTACAATTGATGCAGGGAAGATGTGTGACGTAACAGGTAGAACCCTTCGTCGAAACCCCATGCAAGGCGCCCTGTATGATCGCGTTCGTCTCGGCGTGGATGGTGCGAATACAATGTCCGTCCACCATTAAGTGACCATCTTCATCGCAATGCGGTTGTCCAACTGGAGAGCCATTGAATCCGGTGGTCAGAATTCGTTTATCAAGGACCAAAACACAGCCGACAAAAGCCCGATCACAAGTACTGCGTTCTGACACGGCATAGGCAATCTTCATGAAATATGAATCCCATTCTGGACGCATTTGGTTTCCTCTTGTAAAAGATTAGCAGACAGCAACGATAGTACTGCTCCAAACAAGTATTTATGATAATAACGCTTCAAAAAAGGGAAATCTGTTCTGCCAACAAGTCCGATTCCCCGTATGCTGAATATCGTAAAATGGGTGGACCGGCAGGGATCAGCCTCGCTAATCGCTTGATCTTCCTATATTTCCATTCTCTCGCGCAATTTCCCGATAAAATTGCGAGGCAGCACTCCCGCGTGAATGGCTTGAAGTAATAATTCAGACAACTCCACTTCAGATAGAACCAGAGACTGAGCGAGAATATCGCCTCCACTCCAGGAAGAGAGGCGGATTTTTTCTTGTCCAGTTTCAATAAGCAGTTTTTCAATCCTGGTTTCTTGACCTTCGTTGTTGATGAACGTAGAGGCTGTTACCTTCGCATCATCATATGAAACCATATCACCTTCCATTTCCAGACCAAAACATAAAATATAGTCTGGGTATAGTTTACCATACCGATTGAGATTGAATACCAATGGGTTGTTGGGAATTCCCGTGATAGGGGGATAGATATGTGGGCGTTGGGCTTGATTGAATTTCAGGAATAAATCTCTATAAAGGCCGAATCGACAATCCCCACAATGACTGAAATGATACAAGCGTCTGGATTCTTGAGCACCTGACGGGCGCCATTTCCCTCACGATTCACCAGTACCGTGTCGCCAATCCCTGCATGGGTATTATCTAGCGCAATAAAGTCATCCTCAGGCGACTCCCCTTCCAATACCAATGGTTGCACAACCAGCAGCCTCCGGTTCTTATAATCCCGGTGACTGATCGTGGTTACCACAGTCCCTACTACTTTTCCCAGAATCATCCCAATCTCTCAGGCAAACTGATTCATGCCGCGTTTCAGAATGAAATCGAACTCCCCATCCGGGTGGACGATTAATTCATCCACGATCCCGACCAGAGCCAGATCAACCGGCACGAACTTGACCTCCGGCATAGCCAGAGCTGCCTCGCGTGACCGCACCATCATGCACAGGTCACCTGCACCGGCGTCTACAATATCGGCTGCAATCTGCAACACCCCGATAGGTTCCAGCCGTTTATTCAACGGCTGGACAATCAGCAATTTCAACCCATGAGTGCCCTGGTATTTGATCGAACACACCGCACTGCCTTTTACTCTGCCAAACAGCATCTTGTCTACTTCACTCCTGTGCTCGTCAGCACGCGTTTTATAATGACATCCAGCAGCTCTGAATCGACCGGACTCCCCATGCGGGCCAGGACCGCCTCGCGGATGCGTGTTTGCAGATCTCTTTCTGTTTGTTCCGCGGCAATGCTGTTGAACCCAGCCGGTGCAACCGGACCGGATTTTTGCGCAAGGTAAGGCCGTATGGGTGCGCTGGGAGGATTGTCAGGCTGGCTTCGCACCAACTGCATTCCCAACCGGTTGGCTTTCTCATAAGCCAATTCGGTCAGCACAACATTCTCAGTAACGTTCAGCGACATCACTCCGCGCTTGAACATATCCTCGATATCTCTTTCGGTAAAGAACTCTTTCGGCATAGCTGCTCCTCTCAAGCCGCGACAATCCGCGGCTTATGCGCCATCCCGGCCTTCCAGACCTTCCAGCGTCTGGACAGCCGCGTTCTTCGCAGTCAGGATTTCCGCTTCCGAACCGGAGAGCCACATGCGGCCAAAACGCCCAACCGAAGACACATGGACCAGCTTGATGCTGGCAGTCTTCTCGGCTTCATTGCAGGCTATGTTGATATAGGCCGCCGGGGCACATTCCAGTACCAGCATGGTTTCACCCGCCACCAGCATGCTGCCGCGCCGGAAACGATTGATGAGTTGCGCCTGGTAAGGATCGACGCGCGTGATGACCTGGATAGAAACCACCTGAGGCTTGATACGATCCGCCATGCTCAATCCCAGACGGTTCAGGACGACATTGCCTGCTTCCAGGACGGCTGCCTGATTTGGAGAATGCACCTCGAACATCCCGAACTCGCGCTCAACGATCTGCGCACCGGGCCGGGCTTCAGTGGCCTTCACCGCAATATCCACAACCCGGAAAACTTCATTTCCAGGTGCCATCTCTACATATAGTGCTGCCATGCCTTCGGTTGGAAGATCCCCCTGCGTTATCGTCCCAACGAAGGATGCATATTGCGGCTGCATCTTGTCAAGATAACAATAGCAACGCAGCGAAAACGATTCAGCCATGTGGATTTCTCCTTCTTTCTGAAATCATCGCCCGGGATCGCCAGACAATACCGGGCGTCCACGCACTTTTTGAGGCGCGGAAAGATATCAGCAAGGTTCTTGTTATCTGGTGATTATCCGGTAACGGTCACCAGTCGTCAGCCTGAAAACTACTTGGTTTTCGGTTCTGCAGACCGGCCGCCGATGCTGCCCTTGCTGGTTTTCGGCAGGATCATCTCCACGTCCATATGCGGGCGAGGAATGACATGAACAGAGACCAGTTCACCAACGCGTTTTGCCGCCGCGGCACCGGCATCGGTGGCAGCCTTGACAGCTCCCACGTCACCGCGCACCATTACGGTCACGAATCCGCCGCCGACGTATTCGGAGCCGATCAAGTTAACGTTGGCAGCCTTGACCATTGCATCCGCGGCTTCCACTGCGCCAACCAGACCTTTTGTCTCGACCATGCCGAGAGCGATTAAAGAGGGATCTAAAGCCATTTTGTACCTTCCTTTCTATACTAGAAATTTTGATCTTCTCAGGTTCTCTTGCTTTCCAGGATTTCGTTGACAACCTGACGGACAACCCGTTCCATTTCCTCGGGGTTCGGACTGACGGATTTCTCACCGGGCAATAACGCCTCCGGCGGAGGAGTGATCGTCTCGTAAGCCAGACGTTTGATGTTGATCAGGTGATATGCAGAAACATTGTCTCCAGTGATTGCACCTCCCACACCACCCGAACCCAGAGTCAACGAAGGCATCACACCGGACGTCAGACCGATGGCGCCCAGCGTGCCCATGGTGTTGACCAGGATGCGGAAGACCGGCTTCTCCAGACCAAAAGCCATGATGACTCGTTCGTCATTGGCATGGATGATTTGCGTATGGCCCAGGCCGCCTGCCTCAATGATCGCAATAGACCTTTCGCAGCCCTGCTCCCAACCGTCAACCACGTACCAGCCCAACACGGTGGTCATCTTTTCGTGAGAGAGCAGTTCTTCCCTACCCGTTTTGGAGAGTGGCGTAACCAGAATGCGCGTCTCAGGGGGAACATGGAAGCCAGCCACTTCAGCCACAAAAGGAGCTGATTTGCCTACAACCGCGGTATTAGGACTGGCGTCAGAGTGAAAAACGGTCCTTCGCAATGCGTCGGTTTCTAGTGAGTCAGTAAAGTAGGCACCTTCGCCGCGCATCAACTCTGCCAGCTGGCTGGCAATTGGCAGATCCGCAACCACGGCCTGCTCAGTAGCGCAGATGGTGGAATAGTCGAAAGCCTTTGAAGCGACAATATAACGGGCAGCCTTTTGCAGGTCCGCACTACGATCCACATAGACCGGTACGTTCCCGGGGCCAACGCCGTAAGCCGGTTTCCCGGTCGAGTGCGCCGCCCGCACCATTGGTGTCCCACCCGTCGCCAGGATGACCGCTGTCTGGCGGTGAGTCATCAATTCCTGGGTTCCCGGCAGGGAAACCTGCTGGAGGCAGCTTATCAGCCCCTTGGGGGCGCTAGCGTTTTCAGCCGCCAGGATCATGGTTTGTGCAGCCTCATAGGTGCAGCGCTTCGCCGAAGGATGAGGAGAAAAAACAATAGCATTACGCGCCTTGATGGCAATCAAAGCCTTGAAGAAAGTGGTCGAGGTCGGATTCGTGGAAGGAATGAGAGCCGCCACCACGCCCATCGGCCAAGCAATCTCGTATAACCGGCGAGCGGAATCGTGTCGGATCACCCCGACCGTTTTCAAGTCCCGGATACTCTCCCAGACGATACGTGACCCAAACTCGTTCTTGATTTTCTTGTGGGCTGCAACGCCAAAGCCGGTCTCTTCCTGCGCCAACCGTCCCAGTCGCTCCGCCGCTTGCACACCGGCAGAGGCCATGGCCGCGCAAACCCGGTCAACGTCTTCCTGTGATGCCCGGCTCCAAATATTCCAGGCTTCATGCGCGGCATTGACCAGGTCACGTGACTCTTGGATTGAGGCCAGATCGTTATCAAAGCCCATCGTGATTATCCTTCTTTACCAGCTAGCTCATGATTTCCGGAACGACACTTTGCCGTCCACTTCAAGAGAATCGATCACTGCCATGATCACGGCGTCCACCGGGGAGTCTTTGGTAATATTTGTCTGCCGAGCAGACGAACCTGCGCAGGTGAGGACCAGTTCACCGACTCCCGCATCGACGGTATCCACGGCAACATAAGGCTTCCCGACCGGGTTCCCGCTCTCGTCCGTCTGGCGGACAATGAGCAGTTTCCGGGAAAAAAGTTTTTCGTCCTTGATGGTTGCGACGGTCGTTCCAATCACTCTGGCAATTAACATGGGGGTTCTCCCGAAATCAATAATTCCTGGCGGCTGCAGGGGCAGGAGCAGCGGGGACCGGTCTGGTGCTGGGGCCCTGGATGATCTTCACGCCCGCGCTGGCGCCGATACGGGTGGCTCCGGCTTTTATCATATTCTCGGCATCTTCGTATGTCCGCACACCACCGGCCGCCTTCACGCCCATTTCCGGGCCAACCACCCGACGCATCAGGGCGACATCGTGTACGGTGGCTCCCCCACTGGCAAAGCCGGTGGAAGTCTTTACGTAGTCTGCTCCGGCTTCCTTCGAGAGCAGGCAGGCGATTGTCTTTTCCTCGTCAGTCAGGAGAATGGCTTCGATAATCACCTTGACGATCGCTCCTCCGGTATGGGCTGCCATGACCACGCCGCGAATATCCTTAGCAACCAGTTCCAGGTCACGCGCTTTCAAGGCTCCGACGTTTATCACCATGTCAATCTCCGTTGCGCCATGACCCAACGCAACCTGGGTTTCAAAAGCCTTGACCTCCGGTGAGGTGGCTCCCAGCGGAAAACCGATCACCGTGCACACTCTTACCGAAGAGCCCTCAAGCAATTTGGCGCACAGTTCCACCCAGGTGGGATTTATGCACACTGAAGCAAAACCGTGCTTGCGGGCCTCAAAGCACAGCTGGGCAATCTGTTCTTGCGTGGCATCCGGTTTGAGCAGGGTATGGTCAATCATTTTTGCCAGGTTCAAGTCCTGTGGGATTATACCGACCGTGGAAGAAATCCTCTCCGCTCCGGCGTTGACTACATTCCCGGCTCGGTCGAAACAAGTGTGCACACACTGTGACTCGGCACAAGTAAATTTGCAATGTCCGCCTTCCGGAGCCTTGTTTTTTTCTTCTTGTTCCAGCATGGCAGCAAGCACCTCATGGGTGATTATTTCAACAATTTGTTCCACTACTTTGGAATCCGTCACCATAGATATGCCTCTATTTCAAATACAACTTTTCAATCGAAGAAATTTTCTCGACACGCCGGGCATGGCGTTCTCCTCCAAATTTGGTGGTCAGCCAGGCTTTTACAATTTGCTTCGCAAGGTTCACACCGATCAGTCCGGCGCCCAGGGTCAGGACATTTGTGTCGTTATGTTCGCGGCTGTTCACCGCTGACGAGTAATCATAGGCCATTCCCGCTCGCACCCCGGGGACTTTATTGGCAACTATGCAACTCCCAATGCCAGCCCCGTCAATCACGATCCCCCGCCAGACTTTCCCCATGCTCACCAGCTTTGCCACTTCGTGGGCATAATCCGGGTAATCGACCGCAGCCTTACTAAAGGTGCCAACATCGTTGACATCCAAGCCCATCCCACTCAGGTCAGCCTTAAGGGTTTCTTTCAAATCAAAACCACCGTGATCAGCTCCAATTGCCACAACTCTGCGAATTCCCGTTTGAGCACCGGATTTGGGAGTTGATTCCGTTAAAGAGGAAATGTCTGCCGGGGCAGAACCTTGAAGCGAAAGTCCCATCACCTGATTGAGGACGCGCTGCACTATTTGTTGAATTTGCATGTCGTCAATGGTACTCACGGACTACTTCCTTTTCACCATCAAGAACAATATAGTGGTAATGACCACATGACCACATTACATTATTATAATAGCATGCTGTACAGAAAAAGTCAAGCCTTCCAAACTTGTGGAAGGCCAGATTCCCCCTCTGGGTTGTCTTTCGCGTGGCGGGTTAGCGGGTTAATTTGGCAAAATACCGGTAGCGGTCCCCCCGATACAGGATCTTGACAAATTCAATGACCCGGCGGGATTGGGAATAAGTAGTGCGTTCGCTGAGCAACAAAGGACTGCTCGGTTCGATCTGTAATAGCGAGGCTTCGCGCGGCGTGGCGAGGGTCACTTCCAGGGTTTCGTCTGCCTCGGTTGGGATGAGATGGAATTTCTCCTGGAGGATCCTGTAAATCGAACCATATTCTTCCAACTCCTCGCGCGTAATCGTCTGCTTGTCAGGCAAGCAGTAAAAGGATGTTTGCAGGCCCATGGGAACACCGTCCCCCAAGCGTAAACGCTCAATGCGCAGTACCTGACCGGATCCTTCCGAAAGCTCCATATGCTGGCGAACCTTTTCGGGCGGCTGTACATACCCGATCTCCAGAATCTTCTGCCCTGGAACAAGGCCGCGCTGCTTCATGTCTTCAGTGAAACTGGTCAGTTCGGAAATTCCTTTTTGAAGTTTCTGCGGTGATACAAAAGTGCCCCGACCGTGCTCACGATATAGAAAGCCCTGGCGCACCAGCAGGTCAATCGCCTGCCGGATGGTCGTCCGGCTGACTGAATAGATCGTTTCCAGTTGACGCTCGGAAGGGATAGGTTGATGCGCTTCAAGTTTGCCATTCGAAATCTGCTCGCGCAATATATTCGCCAATTGATAGTAGCGAGGTAAATAGTCGTTGGGATCGATTATTTCAGGCATTGTTCTTCTCTCCCTTGAAAATGAAGTTCTCTTAGAAGACCTTCAAAATTGGCGAAAATTAAATTCTTAACACGGAATGGGTAGCCACCTGGATAACATCATCCTAATGGAAGGAGGGCAATACTTTATCCAGTACGCCCACACCAATACCGGTGGCAATCAAAATAACAATAATAATGGTGAAGATAACAATAAAAAACAGGCCTGAATAATTCAACACCAACCCCCAGACCGCCCGGCTGCGGCCAAGGCTGCCACTGCGTTTGATCTGCCGGAGCGCCACGTGACCCGTCACGATCCCGGCCAGCCAGAGCATAAAAGGAGCCACATCCAGTATCGTCGAACAGACCGCGCTCATCCCGGCAGTAAAGGTGGCCAGTAGCAGGCCGACGGTCAGGTCAAAGCACCATTGCAGGAGGTAAAATGTCCACCCCACCAAACCGAGGGTCAGGCTGGTGGTTGCCAGTGTATTTTTCTGCAACAATGCTTTATTCCAATTTATTTCTCACTGGACGCAGAAGCAGTGACAGCCCAATCACGCCAGCAACAATCACCGCCGCCAGGACAAGCGACCTACCGGCAAGCAGGATAAATACAGCCAGTGAGATCGAAGCACCTTGGAAGAGCAGCAATCCCCAGCGCTTCCAGTACCAGAGCGCCAGGGCAGCCAGGTAACTTAAGAATCCGAGTACAGCGATGGTTTCCACGGCCCAGGCCGGCGGGGCGTCAGCAATCCCTGGTGCAGGGTACCCAAGCAGGCCATAAAGCATCACCAGCAGGCTGTCAAACATCACCACCAAAAGGAACACGCTCAACTGCCCGGGGCGCCGCTTCTTGACCCTGGGCCGTGACGACAACCAGTAAGACGAGAACAGGATAATCCCCGGAATGAACAGCAAGAGAAAATCACTGAATTGGGTGGTCAGCGGGGAATCCAGTTTGCAGCTCTGCCGGAAGCCTTTGAGGTATTCCGGGCTATATTGCGCCAGAATGTTCGCCGCCGGGTAGCAGGAGGCGATCCGGGCTGCGTAGGCCGCAAAAGCAGCGATGAGAAGTAATATGCCAGCAACAAGCAAAATGGACTTCCAGTTTTTCATTGAGTTCTCCAAAATAGATGAGATCTACTTACCGCGCAAGTCAATTTCTTCCTTACCGCCCAATCGTTCCTGGATGCGGTCCACCACGACTTCCAACGCCTTGGGTTGGTTGACATAGTCCAAGTCGTCGGTGCGGATGGTGAGCACGGGACACATGTCAAAGGCACGCAGCCATTCCTCGTAGAATGAATCAAGCAGAGAAAGATAACTGGTGGTAATGCCGGTCTCCATGTTTCGGGCGCGGCGTTGAATGCGCGCCATCAGCACTTCCACCGAGCATTTGAGATACACAAGCAAATTCGGTGGCGGCAGGCTGCCCACCACCAGGTCGAATAGTTTGCGATAGGCCAGATAATCGCGCTCTGCCAGGTTGCCCATATGGTGCAAGGCACGCGAGAAAATATAGGCGTCCTCGTAAATACTCCGGTCGAGGATGGCAGGACGAGGGTCGCGCACCGCCTCGAGATACTGGTCAGCGCGGTGACCGAGGAAATAGATTTGCAGGTGGAATGACCAGGCACGCATGTCCGCGTAAAAGTCCGGCAAGTAGGGATTATTGGCCACAGATTCAAAATCCGTGCGCCAACCCAGACGCGAACCGATTCGCTCTGTGAGCGAGGTTTTCCCTGCCCCGATGTTACCGGCCACCACCACCAGTCGTTTGGGCATACTGCCTCCTCCGTCCATCCTATTTTACACGAAGATCACGCCTGCGCCTCTACCATTTCGAGCAGAGCAGTGATATAGTCGGGGGAAGATTATCTAAAGGAGATTCGCCATGGGATTATTCGGTAAGAAACCCGCTTCGAACGTACCAGTGCTTCCGCCGCAGGAAGTACTTACCCGGCTGCAGGCGCTCAACCGTCCGACCGCTCCTTACCAAATTGTGGACGGCCGCGCCGAAAATGTGGACCTGATCGCTGAGTGGAAAATCGTTGACGCTGCGTGGTATGAGATCTTTGCCAAAGCCAACCTGACCAAGATCTTCCGCATTTACCTGAAGCTCGATCCGGAGAAGCACGAACTGCGCGCCCAGGACCACGAATACACTCTGGCATGGCGGGCAGGCGTGCCGAGCCTGTCGCTGGCAGTCAGTTCCTTCAAGGGACAAATGACCTCGGTCGAGTTCGGCGCCGCTTACGCTTTCACCGAGGAACTCGCGCCGGGGCAGGTCTACAAGTACCGCTTCAACACGAACGAACTCAAGAAACCCATCCAGGAAGCCGTCGCAGCCTGCGGATGGACGTATAAAGGCGTGGCTTTTGGCAAATTGTAAAAAAACTCGCTACCTGGAATCAATCGGGGAGCAGCCTATGGCCTGCTCCCCGATTTTATTTCAAACCATCAAACCGACCTTATTCCTGTTTGCGGATACCTGGCAGAAAGATCCAAGAGGCGATTGCCAGAGCCATCAGCACCGCCGCGCCCAACATTACTGTCAGCGGTTCCCCGAATTTCTGGGCGAAAGTCCCGGCGAATAAGGAACCGAGCGGCATCGAGCCGAAGAAGATCAGGGTGTAAACACTCATCACCCGCCCACGTAAATGATCCGGTACCTGGGATTGCATCATCGCATTGCTATTATTCATGATCATCATGAAGCTCCAGCCAACCCCCACCAGCGTCACCAGTGACAATGGCAGCCAGCGGATCCAGGCAAAGATGAATAACATCACCGGCATGATAAACGCTCCAACCGTCCAGAGTTTTCCCCGATACCTGCGGCTGCCCAGGTACGCCAGCATCAACGCGCTGACCATTGACCCGAAGCCGCGCGCCGAAACCAGCCAGCCATTGGTGGTCACGTTACCATGCAGGATGTCCGTGGCCCAGGCCGGCAGAAGGGTCAACATTCCGATCCCAAAGATGCTAACCAGGCCAACGGAACCGATCAGGCTTAGGATCAGACTGTGGGAGAAGACGTAGCGCAAGCCTTCCTTCAAGTCCATCATTACGGTCGCGCGGCGAGACGGTTGGACGATCGGTTTGATGCGCATGAACAATAAAGCGACGATCACAGCGATAAAAGAAATACCATTCAGGGTAAAGCACCACGCCGGGCCGAAAGCGGCGTAGGTCAGCCCAGCCACCGACGGACCGACCACGGTGGCGATGTTGAACATGGTTGAGTTGAGGGCAATGGCATTGGTCATATCCTCGCGGCTGACCAATTCGGTCACGAATGCGTTACGGGCAGGGGCATCGAAAGCATTGGCAACCCCCAGCAGGAACGCCAGCACGATGATATGCCAAGGTTGAACAACATTCGAAAATGTCAACGCAGCCAGGACGAATGCCAGGACCAGCATGGCGGTCTGCGTAATGACCATCATGTTGCGCCGGGAAATGCGGTCGGCGACCACCCCACCGAACAAAGTAAACAGCCAGGCAGGCAGTCCGCCCACAAATCCCACCAGGCCCAGATAGGCAGGAGAACCGGTCAGTTGATAGATTAAGTATCCCTGGGCAGTGCTTTGCATCCAGGTACCCATCAATGACACCATCTGACCGAAAAACCACAAACGGTAGTTGTAGTGCTTCATGGCTGCAAAGGTTTCCTTTAAGCGCAAGGGAACTTTTGGTTTCACTAAACTTTCACTATTGTTCAAGGGATCCCTTTCAGCCAAAAAAGTCGCCGGAAGGACCGGCAAGAGTGAATTATACGCTTTTTGTCTTAAAACGGAATGAGCAGAGATAATTCTCTGCTCATTCTTCTTCAAATAATGTTTAAGTTCTTTAGCACTCACTATACCCGCAGGTATAACACTTGCGGCAGCCCTCTTCATTCACCATGGTAGCCTCGCCACACTCCGGGCACAGGTCACCCATCTTCGTGACTGTGACGGCGAGCTCATCCTTAGGGAAATTCCCGGTGTCATTGTCAGGTTGAGGGTCAGATTGCGCATCGGATTCCGATACTTGATGCGTTTTCCGGCCATTCAAATACTCATCCAACACCTGCCCCACCCCGTCTGGCAGGGAACGCACCCGGTTCGGGCCAAAGCCCAGCGAGCGTCCGCCTCCAATGCCGGAGAGCTGGCGTACCACCTCAGATAGGCGTTCACGGGGAGCGATTGGCGAGGCCAGCCGCAGGATGTACGAGATGAGCCGCCCGATGGCTTCCGAGACGGCGGCGGTCTCGGAACCAGCCTTGGCAGTGTTGATGAAGATTTCAAACGGCTGCTTGCCGCCGTTCTCGTTGACGGTGATGAAGGCTTTTCCGAGCGGGGTCTCGACCCGGAAGGTACTACCGGGGAGCAAGCGCGGGCGTGGCTTCTTGGACTCGTGCCATGCGGCAAGTTGGGTGGCGATTTCCGTCTCCGAGACGGGCTTCCCGCCGCCGTTGTTGCCAAAGGGCAGGATGACGGTCCCGTTGGAGCCAGCGGGAGCCTGTTTTTTCTGTGCGGTAGCCTTGGTCTCCAGGACCACCTTCTCGCGCGAGCCGGTCACGTAAACCGTAATGCCTTTGCATCCCAGTTCCCACGCCAACAGATAAGCCTCAGCCACGTCTTCCAAACTGGCATCTTCGGGAAAATTGATCGTCTTGGAAAGGGAATTATCCACAAATGCCTGGAGGGCAGCCTGCATGTGGACATGGTCTTCAGCGGGAATGTCTCCTGCCACCACAAATACGTTCCGCAGTGTCTCTGGGACTTCGGGTATATCCTGGCACGTGCCATGCTGCATCACACGCTCGATAATCTCCTGGCGCGCTTCCCCGGTGATCCCAGCCTTTTCCAAGGCCGAGTCGAAGCGTGGGCTGGCATAGGTCAATTGCAGATCCTTGCCGTTGTCGTTAACGTGACGCACGTAAGCCAGGGCGAAGACGGGCTCGCAGCCATAGCCTTCGCATCCGGCTACCGTGGCTACCGTTCCGGTGGGAGCCACGGTGGTCTGGGCGGCATTACGAATGCCAAATTTTTGGATTCCTTGCACGATTCCATCCCAATCCAGCACAGGCCGGCCCCACTCACCAGAGTACTCCGTCAGTGGTCGGGGCGGCTTCCATTGCATATTCTCAAAATCGTAGATGCTGCCCTTGATGGACGGGAATGCCCCGCGCTCACGCGCAAGAACCACACTGGTACGCACGGCGTGGTAACGGACGAATTCCATCACCTGCGCCCCGAACTCCTGTCCCTTTGGCGAGCCGTAGCGCACACCCACATGGTACATTACATCTGCCAATCCCATGATGCCCAATCCAATACGGCGCGCCCGAAGGGCAGCTTCTTTCAGTTGCGGTACAGCCGGGACGTAGGCGTTAGCATCCACCACATCATCCAGAAAACGGGTGGCGGTTTCGACGCTGCGACTCAGCTCGTCCCAATCCACCTGTCCATCCGCTCCGCAGTGTTCTGCCAAGTTGACCGACCCCAGGCAACAGTTCTCGTAAGGTCCGAGCCACTGTTCGCCACAAGGATTGGTTGCCTCAAGCGGATACAGGTGCGGGACCGGGTTACTTCTGTTTGCTGCGTCGAGAAATAATAGGCCTGGCTCTCCATTATGGTGTGCCTGGTTGACAATTTTTGCGAAAAGCTCACCAGCCCGCACCGTCTTGTAGGTACGCAGCGGAATGTCCTTTGCCCTGGCCTGTTCCGGCGTGCCGCTAAAGCCGCGATATTCCGGCGCGGTTACATCCGGGAAAACCAGGTCCCAGTTGGCATCGTCCTTAACCGCCTGCATAAACGCGTCGGTAATGCCGACCGAAATATTGAAGTTGGTAATCTGGTTTTCATCTGTCTTGCAACTTATGAACTCTTCTATATCCGGATGGTCAACACGCAGGACGCCCATATTGGCGCCGCGCCTTGATCCGCCTTGAGCGATCTCCCCAAAGGCATGGTCATAGACCCGCAGGAATCCCACTGGACCGGTGGCTTGTCCTGCCGAGGATTTGACGAGCGAACCCTTGGGGCGCAGGCGTGAGAAGGAGAAGCCGTTCCCCCCGCCAGTTTGCTGGATGAGTGCTGCGTCCCGCAGGGATTGGAAGATACCCGCCGGGTCGCGGCCCATATCGTCGGTGATCGGCAAGACGAAGCAGGCGGCAAGCTGTCCCAGGGGTGTACCCGCGCCGGTAAAAGTGGGAGAATTGGGGAAAAATTTCCTGGAGGTCAATAAACCATAAAACTCACGGGCGTGGGCCAACACATCGCCGCCGTAGGATTCCTCGGCTTTGGCTATGTGATACGCGACCCGCCAGAACATCTCCTCAACGGTCTCCGCCGGATTCCCGTCTTCGCCGCGGCGGACATAACGGCGCTCCAACACCTGTCTGGCATTCTCGGTCAATTCCACACCGGGGAGATCGGTGGAAACTGGTGGGGTAGTCAATGTTTTCTTTTTCGAGACGGTTGTCGTCGCAGCCATGCTGGATTTCACCTCTGATTTCAGTTTTCGTAATCCAATAATAGTTGTGGCACCGGATAGAAACAAACACGCACCGATATTCCGCCCCAGGTACGGGTCCTATCGATGGGTGGTGGAATTCATGATTCTAACAAAAGGCGGTCAATCTCGTTGCGAAGGGCATGCAAATCGTCCAACCGCAAATATACAATTGCATAGCGGATGTAAGCAATATGGTCCAGCTCCTTCAATCCCTTAATGACCAGATCGCCAACCACGCGTGACGAAATTTCGGATTTTCCCAGGCGTTGAAGTGTCGATTCCACATGTCCTGACAGCCGTTCGATATCCGCCGCGGATACCGGGCGTTTTGCGCAAGCGATGCGGATACCGCGTTCCAATTTCCCCCGTTCAAATTCCTCTCGCGTCCCATCCTGTTTGACAATCAAAGGTGTTGCTAGGATCGGGCGTTCATAACTGCTGAATCTTTGCTCACATTTCAGGCATTCCCGCCTGCGGCGGATGCCCCCGTGAGTGTCGTGGGTGGTATCAATTACCTTTGAGTCATCGTTTTGGCAGTAAGGGCAACGCATGACCAATACTCCGTGAAATTTAGAACAAATGTAGCCGCCATATTTGGTGGTTTGATAAATAAAATCCCCTATATATGGGGCGTTCTTTTCGATATTCTAACATAATTACCAAGCCTAAACAAGAGTATAGACTGGTTATTTACTCTACAAATTGACCAGGTATCGACAACTCATGTGAATCACAAAGAGCTCCCTCCATAAAATTGGAGTTGATTCGATGATAAAAGTCTGTCATCCCTTGTAATGGTTACTGTCTTTTCGCTTCCTGCCATAACGTTTCCATCTCATCAATGGACATCTCAGACAGTTTCCTGCCCTGTTTCTTCGCCCCCAGTTCCACATAAGCGAAGCGCTTCTTGAAGCGCATACTCGTCCCCCGCAAAGCGGACTCGGCATCCACTTTCTTCCAGCGAGCCAGGTTGACCAGGGCGAAGAACAGGTCGCCTAATTCGGCCATCAATTCCTCCTGGTTTGTAACCTTCCTGACCTCCTGAATCTCTTCGCCGATTTTATTGAGTACACCACTGACTTCCTTCCAATCAAAACCGACGCGGGCAGCCCGGTCTTGATATTCCTGCGCCTGAGAGAGCGCTGGTAGCGCCAGCGGGACTCCGTCCAGCAGACCTTTTTCCGGCTCGTGACTGTTGGCGCGTTCGACAGCCTTGAGTTTTTCCCAATTCTGCAAAACCCCTTGTACCCCATCCAGGGTCACATCGCCGAAGACATGGGGATGACGACGGATAATCTTGCTGTAGATACCCTTGAGCACATCTGCCATATTAAACTCGCCGTCTTCGTATGCAATTTGAGCATTTAATACGATTTGAAGCAGTAGATCACCAAATTCCTCAGCCATCTCCGCCGGGTCCCCAGAATCCATCGCGGCAAGCGCCTCATAGGTTTCTTCCAATAAATGCATACGCAGTGACTCGTGCGTTTGCTCGCGGTCCCAAGGACAGCCATCCGGAGCGCGCAGGTGCGCTACGATTTCCTGAAAAGCTTCAAAAGAAGTCCCCTCGCCCAGCGGTGGGACATAAAGCACCGTCAACAAGCCTATGTGCTCGGAGCGGTCGATTTCATAGAGCAGGATATCCTCAATGATTTCATTTTTTGTCCCGGCGGCATGAACAAGTCGCACCGGATGTTCATCAGGATAAATGGTATTGAGTGTCATCTTGACTTCGGCTGCTATCAGTCGTGAATAGACCTGAGCCACCAACACCGGCATGTCCGCTGGAAAGGCCGGGATATGCGCCTGGCTCAACTCTATTGCGTCCATCAAGATCAGGTGAGGGAACGGATCGAGGCCCAAGGCGGCAAAGACCGACTCAAGGAAAGATAGTCCACTCACGATTTTCAGCGGCAGACCCAGGGCATGGGCGCGCTGCGCAATTTCGGGACAAGTAGCCTCGGCCACAAACGGATCGCCTGGGACAGCATAGACCACACCCTGCGGCGATTTTCCCAGTTCCAGCACTTTTTCCACGATGGCAGAATATACTTCATCAAAAGAATCGCCTTTTTCATACAGCTCATCGAAGGAATGGATTTTGAGCGCAGGCGGAAGGCCAGTAACAGTGGGATGCTGATTTGTGCGCAGCCAGACATGACTGGCAGATGCAAGCACATCCCAGGCTTCGCGTGTCAGCTTGGCCGGGTCGCCAGGGCCGAGACCGAGTAAGGTAATTCCGGGCATAACCTCTCCTTAAAAGTAAAACGTAATGCGTGAACGCAGTGGAAAACCGCGGCACACGCATTACGTTGAGCGTGCAATCGTTAACGTGCGACCGTTCTAACGCTTAGTGTAGGTCGGGGCCTTGCGGGCACGCTTGAGGCCTGGCTTCTTGCGTTCCTTGATGCGTGCATCACGCGTCAGGAAACCGCCCTTTCGCATGGCCGACACGTTCTCCGGATTCATCTTGACCAGAGCACGCGCCAGACCAAGCTGCACAGAGTCTGTCTGACCAGTCACACCACCACCATTCACCACCACGGTGATATCAAAAGTATTGGGTTCCTGACCGGCAGCCTTCATCGGAGCCAAAATGGCGTCGAGGTCGCCCAGGCGGGTGAAGAAGGCTGGAGCCTCCTTGTCATTGACTATGAAGCGTCCCGAACCCGCCATAATACGCACACGAGCGATGCTCTGCTTGCGGCGTCCAACGCCTTCAAAATATTGCACAGACATATTTCTGCTCCTTTACGCTACCAGCTTCGGATTCTGAGCGCCGTGCGAATGCTCCGCACCGCCATAGACCTTGAGTCGGGTGATGAGATGACGGCCCATCTTGTTATGCGGCAACATGCCCCACACCGCAGCACGGATGACACGGTCGGGATGCGTGCTCAACTGGTCGCGCAAGTTGATTGATTTCAAGCCGCCGGGATAACCCGAGTGATGGTGGTACATCTTTTCTGTTAATTTGGTATGGGTCCTGGTGCCGGTGACAGTAATCTGTTGGGCATTGATGACAACCACGAAATCGCCCATTTCTACGCCGGGTGTAAAACTCGGTTTGTGCTTACCAAGCAAGAGCGCGGCGAGTTTGGTCGCCAGGCGACCCAGGGTTTCACCATTGGCATCCACCAGCAACCATTGGCGGTCAATCTCAGCAGCCTTGGGATAGTAGGATTTGTACACTTTTGTCTCTCCAAACATTCAGACTAAATCAAACTAGATTATCATAACGGACTTCAACGAGCGTCAGTCCTCTTGACGGGGCAAGATTTGCAGGGATCCGGTTTTGCGCTTCTTTCCGGATCTCTCGAACTGAACCGGAATTGTTTTCGAGCGCCCGAACCAACATTTCTGCGAGGAGCCTGCCTTGACCTACGGCCACCTGTACATAGACCAACCTGCGTACCATGCGGTACAGGAAGGCATCGGCCTGGATGTCGAAGGTCCATTCATCGCCATGGTTCTGCCACTCAGAAGTCAGAACCGTTCGCACCGTGCTGCCTTCAGTCCGGGGAGGGGTACCGAAGGCGGCGAAATCATGTGTACCGGACCAGATTGCCGCTAGCGGGGTCAGGTCGGTTACAGCGGGCCAGACTCGCCAGGAGTAGCGTTCCCGCAATGGGTCCCGCACGCCGGAGCAAAACAGCCGGTATCGGTAGCAACGTGAGCTGGCATCAAAGCGCGGGTGGAATGCATCCTGCGCCACTTTGATCTCCCGCACTGCCATATCTTGCGGCAGATAGGCGTTCAGGGCCTTGTGCAATGCATCGCTCCCGTGACCCCAATCGAGGTCAAAGGTTGCCACCTGTCCACTGGCATGGGTACCGGTATCCGTGCGTCCAGCCAGCCAGACTGTCTGCCCATCCCATCCTAATTTGAGGAGGGCTTTTTCGAGTTCGCCCTGTATCGTACGGGAGTCCGCTTGCCGCTGGCTGCCCAGAAAATAAGTACCGTCGTAAGCTAGAATGACCTTGTAACGAGCCATGTTAGGTGATCGGGCAATCAAGTTCAGGGATTTAACCTGACATCCTGATTTCCTAATCCCTCTTGATCTACTCTTCGACAAGTTCGAGTAGAGCCATCTCCGCCTTATCGCCAAAGCGAGGACCGAGTTTGAGCACACGCGTATAACCACCGTTTCGCTCGGCAAAACGGGGAGCGATCTCATCGAACAGTTTTTTGACAATGTCATTGCTGTTGTTGCCCAGCTTGGCGACAATAAAGCGACGCGCCGCCACTTTTTCGTTATCGCTGGCATCCTTAACGTTGCGGGCAACCGTGATCATTTTTTCCGCTTCGCCACGAATCGCAGCGGCTTTTGTCACGGTGGTGCGAATACGCTCGTTTGCAAAGAATTGCTTGATTAGATTACGGCGCAAAGCGATGCGCGCGCCCTTGGACCGATTGAGTTTAAAACCTGCTACTTGGTGTCGCATTGTTCAATTACTCCGACTCTTTCTTGGCTTCGTCTTTTAAATAACCCTTCTCACGCATCTTGAGGCGCAATTCTTCGAGGCTCTTTTCGCCAAAATTGCGGATGGACATGACCGCCTGGTCACCTTTCTCAAGCAGTTCAAGCACATCGCCGACGGTGGTGATGCCGGTACGCTTGAGCGAGTTGAAGACACGCACCGAGAGGTCAAGGGATTCGACCGGTGTCTCGGCTACTTCGCTGGTCAGGTGCGAACCAGATACCTCTTTTTCCATCGCAATGGACAGTGTTTCTTCGCTGATTCCAGCTACATAACGCAGATGCTCAATCATGATTTTGGCCGCTGTGCTCAGGGCGCTTTCCGGGGCAATCGCTCCATCCGTCCAGATTTCAAGGATCAGTTTATCAAAATTGGTGCTCTGCCCAACACGCGCCGATTGCACTTCCCAGTTGATTCGCTTGACCGGGCCAAAAATGGCATCCACCGGTAATTCACCAATAGGCATGCGCCCGCGCTCGTTGGATGGAGCATATCCGCGTCCACGCTCAACAGTGAACTCAATATCCAGACGGGTTTTGGCACTATCGGCAGTAAACAGATAAAGATCAGGATTGATGATCTTAATCTCCGGCGGGGCGATAATATCAGCTGCGGTAACCACACCTTCACCTCGCACTTCCAAGTGCATACGGATCGTGTCTACGCCTTCCATAATTAGACGCAGTTGCTTAACCTGCAACATGACCTGCAGAACATCTTCACGCACGCCCGGAATGTCACTGAACTCGTGCAGGACATCCACAATACGGATAGATGTCACTGCCGCTCCTTCCAGTGACGAGAGCAGCACACGACGCAGGGCATTACCCAGAGTCACTCCATAGCCATGTTCCAACGGGCTGATGACGAATTTGCCATAATTCCGAGCTTCAGCTTCGCGCTCGATCTTCGGCATTACCATGTTTGTGATTGTCACGGTACCCTCTCATCGGCGTACAATACGGTACGCCGCGTTTATTACAATATGCTCGGATTAGCGCGAGTAATACTCGACGATCAACTGCTCGTTCAGGTTGCCGTCAATCTCGGG
This sequence comes from Anaerolineae bacterium, assembly GCA_041489005.1. GTDB lineage: Bacteria > Chloroflexota > Anaerolineae > Anaerolineales > Villigracilaceae > UBA877. The sequence goes on along the minus strand of JBGPQK010000018.1, from coordinate 13,988 downwards.
GCGCTCAGGCATGCGCAATACGCTGCCTGAAAGCGTATTGAGGTCACGACTCAGCCAGACCGGAGAATTGCGCGTCTCGGCCAGTGAACCCAATTCTTTAAAGTACGTGGCGTCCAACGATCCTGCGCGCACGGCGAGCACGTCCCCCACGCCCAGGTTCATGGACGGAACATCTGTGCGTCGGCCATTTACAGTAAAATGACCATGAGTGACCAGCAAACGAGCCTGGGCGCGGCTTGTAGCAAAACCCAGCCGGAAGACAACATTGTCCAGGCGAGATTCCAGGATCTGCAACAGCATTAGACCCGTGACACCCCGCGCCCGCAAGGCATGGCTGTAGTAGCGGCGGAACTGGCGCTCAAAAACGCCGTAGATGCGACGGGCTTTCTGCTTGGCACGTAACTGCTTGGAATAGTCAGAAACACGCCCGGCGCCGCCCCGACCGCCGCGGCTGCCGCGGCTGCCGGTCGGGCCATGCTGACCCGGGGCGAAACTGCGGCGTTCAAAAGCACACTTGGGAGAAAAGCAACGTTCTCCTTTGAGAAACAATTTTTCACCTTCGCGCCGGCACAGTTTACAAGCCGGCCCAGTATATTTCGCCATACTTAATAACCTCTCTCACCAAAACTAGACGCGACGCTTCTTTGGAGGCCGGCAGCCATTATGCGGTACCGGGGTAATGTCCGCGATTGACTTGACCTTCAGTCCCATCGCCTGAACGGCGCGAATGGCATTTTCGCGGCCCGGGCCAGGACCCGTGACGATAACATCCACTTCTTGAATGCCCATCGCCTGTGCAGCTTTGATTGCCTGCTCAGCCGCCAGACGGGCAGCGAAGGGTGTACTCTTGCGAGATCCTTTAAAACCCACCGAGCCAGCACTCCCCCAGCATAGGGTGTTACCGTCGGGGTCGGTCACTGTTACAATCGTATTGTTGAACGATGCGAAGACATGCACTTGTCCTGAAGACAGAGTGCGCTTTCCTTTTTTAGCGCCACCGGCGCGGCGTGCCGAACGTACAGTCTGAGCCATATTACCTCTCCAGTTCCGATTTCCGGATTACTTCTTACCGCCCTTGCGGCGTCCGCGCCCGGCGACTGTCTTCTTAATACCTTTGCGGGTGCGGGCATTCGTGCGGGTGCGCTGCCCATGCACGGGCAGGTTGCGGCGATGACGCAGACCGCGGTAGCAGCCAATTTCCACCAGACGCTTAATATTCATTTGCTCCTGGCGGCGCAGGTCGCCTTCGACTTTCCAATTCTTGGTAATGTAATCGCGGATGGCCGCAACTTCGGATTCAGTCAGATCTTTGACACGCGTATCCGGGGAAATCTTGGTCGCAGCGAGAATCTCGCGCGAACGCGCAGGACCGATGCCGAAAAGATAATTCAGGCCCACTTCGACGCGCTTATTGCGCGGCAGGTCAACACCTTCAATTCTTGCCATATATCCTTATCCTATCCTTGTCGCTGTTTGTGCTTTGGATTTTCGCAGATGATGAACAATCTGCCCTTGCGCTTGACAATCTTGCACTTCGCACAGCGCTTGCGAATGGAGGGGCTAACTTTCATGATTGCTTTCTCCTTGCATATGGTCGTACAACCAAACATCGAATTATACTTGCTCTGTTCGTATCCGTCCAGTTTCGGTGGTGTCTCGCAGGTTACGGGGCAGTCAAGACGAGAGGGTCGCCTTCGGTGATGGCCACCGAATGTTCCTGGTGGGCAGTCAGAGATCCGTCAGCAGAGACAACCGTCCACTGGTTGGACAGAACACGGGTCCGGTGCGTACCGATGAGCACCATCGGTTCGAGAGCTATCGTCATACCAGGGCGCAAAAGAGCCCCGGTGCCTGGAGTGCCATAGTTCGGCACCTGCGGCCCCTCGTGCATTTTCCGGCCTACGCCGTGTCCGGTATATTCGCGGACTACGTGAAAACCATGAGCCTCCACATACTGCTGGATGGCAGCAGAGACGTCGCCCGTTTTATTCCCGGCACGCATCATGGCGATACCTACAACCAATGCCTGCTCGGTAACCTCGATCAGTTTCCTGGCCGTCGGGGAGATCTCCCCTACTCCAGCTGTAAAAGCCGAGTCACCAACAAACCCTTCCAGAACTGTCCCGCAATCCACTGAGACGATATCGCCTTCCTTGAGTTTACGATGCCCAGGGATGCCGTGCACCAACTGTTCGTTGATGCTGACACAGATGGAACCAGGGAAGGGAGGCTGACCGTAGTTCTTGAACGGTGAGTAAGCGCCATGCTTCCGCAAGACTTCCTCAGCAGCCGCGTTGAGGTCTGCGGTGGTAACGCCGGGTTGTAAAAGTTCTCGAACAGCCGCCAACGCTTCAGCGTTGAGGCGTCCAGCTTCACGCATCAAAGCGATTTCAGCTGAATTCTTAATACTAATATCCCGATCCCAGGACATTCTTACTTCCTGAGTACTTCCAACAGGTCGGCAGTGACTTTTTCAATTGGCTGAGCGCCGTCAATTTCGGAAAGCAGGCCGCGCTCACGGTAGTAAGCGATCAGGGGTGCGGTCTGTGCAAAATAGACCTGGATACGCCGTTTGACCGTCTCAGCCTGGTCATCCTCGCGTTGATAAAGCGGTGAACCCTCAATGTCACAAACGCCGGTTCTTTGCGGTGGGTTGTACTTCTCGTGATAAACGTGTCCTTGCGCTTTACAAGTCCAGCGCCCACCCAGACGCTCGATCAACGTCGACTCGGAGGCAGTGATATACGGCACAGAGTTCACTTCACCATCAAACTCAGCCAACAGGCTCACCAGGGAATCTGCCTGCACGACAGTGCGGGGGAAGCCATCCAAAAGGGCACCGCCTTTGCAGTCCGGGCGGGAGAGCCGGTCACGAATCATGCTGATGGTTACATCGTCAGGAACCAGTTCGCCTTTGTTGATGAAAGACTGAGCCAGTTTACCGAGTTCGGTCTTGTTCTTAATGTTCTCACGGAAAAGATCACCAGAGGAAACATGCGGCATACCGGTAGCTTCAACGAGGAGTTTCGCCTGAGTACCTTTACCAACACCGGGAGGTCCAAGAAGAACGATGTAAGTAGACATACCCGAGTCTATTTCACCAGTCGGGCGTCATCGTAACCGTGCAGTTTCAGTTCGGCGTCAATATTCATGAAGGTATCGCGGACAACACCCACCACGATGAGCAGACCAGCCGACGAAACCAGTAAAATAGATGTTGAAGACAATGCAGCTCCAACACCCACCGCTTTCAGGACCAGGTTAATAAGGTAGCCCGTGACGGCAACCAAACCCAAGAATAGCGCACCGGGGAGGGTAATACGGCGCTGGACCTTAGTCAGGTATTTCTGAGTGGGGGCACCCCGGTTGATGCCAGGAATCTGAGCACCTACTTTCTTCAGATTCTCACCATAATTTTGCTGGGAGAACATCACATCCGTATAGAAGAAAGTGAAGACCACCACCATCAGGAAGTACAGAAGTTGGTAAACCCAAGAAGTTGGGCTGAAGGTAGTTTGTATAGATGTAGCAAGATTCGCCGCCCAGGTGAACTTTGAACTGGTGAAGTAACTTGAAATAATTGCCGGAAATTGAAGGATAGCGCTGGCAAAGATGAGTGGGATCATGCCTGCCAGGTTTACCATCAACGGCAGCGTTCCTTTGACCGGCATGGACATCCGGTTGCCAACACGCCGGCCCGGATACATGACAGGCATGTACCGGCGACCTTGTTGCACATAAACAATGGCATAGATAACCGCCACCATGACGACAATCATCGAAACCACCAGGATCCAGCCATACTGCTTATCCGCTAGGAGGGTTCCAAATTGGGATGGAATACGAGCCACGATACCAGCAAAGATTATTAGAGAGAGACCCTGACCCCGAATGCCATACTCAGAGATCAACTCACCCAGCCATATTGCAAACATTGTTCCGCCAATCATCGTAACCAGGACCGTCAGCGAGGGAAGCCAGAGTGCGCTGGTGAACCCAAAGGGAACAATCGTAGCCCCAGAACTCCGGACCGAATACGAGTTGAAGATGTTAATCTGACCCAGGGCGGAAAGTGCAGCCATCGGTACAGACAGATAATAAGTCCACTTTTCCTGCCACTTGCGAGCCTCGCGCGGATCCTCTTCCATTTTTCGTTGGAGCGCGGGGAAGATTGGAGTCAGCAATTGCAGGATAATCTGCGCCGTGATGTACGGGTAGACGCCCATGGACAGTAACGAGAAGTGCGAAACCGTGCCACCAGAGAGAAGGTCAAGAAAAGCAAAGAATGACCCCGTACTACTCAGGTTCTGCATCAACGACTTGAGAGCAGTTCCATCTATACCCGGTACAGGGACATTCGCCGCCAACCGGTAGATCACCAGAATGACCAGGGTCACAATCAGTTTGCGACGGATATCCTGTGATTTCCAGAGATAACGCACACCCGAAAATGGGTTCTTCATAAGGGGCTCCTCGCAGGAACGAGTTATCCGATTAGTTCCACCGTGCCACCGGCGGCTTCGATTTTTGCCTTGGCGCTCTTGGTCACGCGATCCACCCGCACCTTCAGGGCAGTCTTAAGTTCACCACGTCCCATAAGCGCAACCGGGTTGCGCGGGTCGCGGATCAGGCGAGCCTGATCAAGGGTTTCGGGCGTGACTACAGCGTTGGCTTTGAATGAGGATAACTGGTCGAGATTGATTTCGTTAAAATCAATCTTGTTCAGCGGAGTAAAACCTTTGCCTCGCACGAACGGCAATCGACGGAAGAAGGGCAGGTTACCACCTTGCCGGTACAGGTGTCCACCCGAACCGGAGCGGGAGTTCTGGCCTTTGGTACCACGGCCAGCCGTCTTACCCTGACCAGCAGAAATACCGCGTCCAACGCGTTTGCGGTTCTTTTTGGAGCCTGCATTGGGTTTAAGATCGTTCAGTTTCATCTTTGTACCTATTCTTCAATACGAATCAAGTGGATAACTTTCATTAACATACCTCGCATTGCAGGTGTGTCTTTGTGTTCTACAGTCTGGTTGAGATGACGCAGGCCCAAGGCGTGTACCGTCGCTTTTTGCGGAACTGGAAAGCCGATGGGGCTGCGGACCAATGTCACCTTTATCGTTTTGCCTTCACCTTTTTTAGCCATGCTTCTTTCTCCTTTCCCAGTACGGCAGCAGATCTTCAACGGACTTGCCGCGCCGGGTTGCCTCTTCCTGTGGTGACTTGAGTGCATCAAGTGCCTGGAGTGTGGCTTGAGCAATGTTCAGGACATTGGAGGAACCCAGCGATTTGGTCAGGATATCATGTACGCCAACTGCTTCAAGTACAGCACGCACACCACCGCCCGCAATCACTCCCGTACCGGGAGAAGCCGGCTTGAGCAGGATGACCGCACCACCGACCTTGCCAGTTGTTTCGTGCGGGATAGTCGTCCCAAAAAGAAAAACCTTGTGCATGTTCTTGCGGGCGCGATCGGTGGCCTTGCGCATGGCATCCGGGACGGCATTGGCCTTGCCGACGCCCATACCCACTTTGCCGTGGTTATCGCCCATGATCAAGGTCACCCGGAATCGGAACCGGCGACCACCTTTGACCACTTTGGCCACGCGGGCAATTTCAATCACGCGCTCGTCAAGTGATTCTGCTTGCTGTTCAGCTTCTCTTACCTGGTAATCCAACATAGCGTTCTCCAATCAGGCCTTAGAATTCCAGGCCCCCTTCACGGGCGCCATCGGCCAGAGCTTTAACCCGGCCACTATATTTGAAACCGCCGCGGTCGAACACGACCGCCTTCACACCCTTGCCCGTCGCACGTTCGGCAACCGCTTTACCAACCAGTTTTGCCTGCTCGAATTTCTTCAGGCCTTTCATTTTGCCGCGTAATTCCTCGTCAATGGTCGAAGCAGAAGCAATGGTATTCCCAATGTGATCATCAATCACTTGAGCGTAAATCTCAGAGAGACTACGGAATACGCTCAACCGGGGGCGCTGCGCGGTACCTTGCACATCCTTGCGCACACGGGCATGCCGCCGAAGGCGCGCCTCAGAACGAGATTTCTCAGCCATAGATTACTTTGCCGCCTTTCCGGCCTTGCCAGCCTTGCGTCGGATCTTTTCGCCCTGATAATGCAAGCCTTTGCCATGATACGGTTCCGGCGGGCGGACACTACGGACATTCGCCGCAGTCTGGCCAACCAGTTCCTTGTCAAAGCCGCGCACAAACACCAGGCGGGCTTTCTGTTCAACGTCAAAGGAAATCCCCACCGGTGGTTCCATCTCTACCGGGTGCGAATAACCCATATTTAGAACCAGATTCTTGCCATTCATCTCGGCCCGATAACCGACCCCTTCGATTTCCAAAACACGTTCAAAACCGGCGCTAACGCCTTGAATCATATTCGCAAGTACCGCACGGGTAGTCCCATGCAAAGCGCGCTCCGCGGGTAGGTCAGAATTGCGAGAAATCACAATTTGACCATTTTCCATAGCAATACCGACCAATGGGGAGAACGTGCGCTTCAGTTCACCCTTGGGGCCTTTCACGCTCACGCTCGAACCCTTAAGTTCTATCTGCACGCCAGCCGGGATAACCACAGGCATTCTTCCAACTCGAGACACTTTATTTACCTCCTCTCTTACCAAACCTTGCAGAGGATCTCACCACCCACACCCAACTGGCGAGCTCGCTGGCCAGTCATAATGCCTTTGGGTGTGGACAGGATGGCGACACCGATGCCCGAAAGGACCCAGGGAATTTCCTGTTTCTTGGTATAGACACGGCGACCAGGACGGCTGACGCGTTCCAGACCAGTGAGAACCGGCATGCGCTCACGGCGCTCACCGATATACTTAATCTTCAGGCGCAGGACCTTCTGGCTGGGACGTTCACCATCGGCGACTTCGAAGTTTTCCAGATAGCCTTCTTCTTTCAAGATCTTTGCAATTTCCACTTTGACCTTCGAAAGAGGCATAGCTGTCATGGCCTGACCACTCATCACGGCATTGCGGATGCGGGTCAACATATCAGCAATTGGATCAGTCATGCTCATTTCCTACCTCCACCCGGCTACCATGACGCCTTCATGACGCCGGGGATTTTACCTTCCAGCGCGAATTCGCGGAAACAAATCCGGCACAGGCCAAAACGACGAATATAACCGCGCGGGCGTCCGCAACGCGAGCAGCGATGGCGTACTTGGTTGGGATACTTGCGGCGGAGTTCACGATACTTCATGCAAGTGCTTGCCATAATCACGCTTCCTTCTTGAACGGCATGCCCAGCAATTGCAACATCAGCCGTGCATGGTCGTCAGATTTGGCTGTGGTCACAATCGTGACCTCCATGCCTCTTATCTTGTCGATCTTGTCGTATTCGATCTCTGGGAAGATCAACTGGTCACGCAAACCAAGGGTATAGTTGCCGCGCCCATCGAAGGCCTCCGGAGAAACACCGCGGAAGTCGCGCACGCGCGGCAGAGCAACGTTTATCAACCGGTCCAGGAAGGCCCACATTTTGGCGCCGCGCAAAGTCACTTTGGTGCCGATGATCCGTCCCTCGCGCAGTTTAAAGTTGGCAATACTCTTGCGCGCTTTGGTCATGACCGGTTTTTGTCCAGTAATGATGGTCATGTCGCCCGCTGCCGCTTCAAGCATTTTTGGATTATCCATCGCTTCACCGCCCAGGCCGATATTGACCACGACCTTTTCGATATGCGGTACCTGCATAATATTCTTATACTGGAATGCTTTGAGCAGGGCCGAAACAACTTCTTTCTGGTATCTTTCTTGCATTCTATTCATAAATCAATGCTCCACCGGCGGCTAATCAATCAACGCCTGGCACTTCTTGCAGACGCGGTGTGCGCCGTCATCGTCGCGCTGGACACCGATACGGGTCGGTTCACTGCACTTCGGGCAGACCAGCATAACATTTGAGATGTCGAGCGGGGCCTCGAACTTGATTCGACCAGGGTTAATTGTGCGGCCCTGAGTCTGGACCTGACGTTGGTGTTTGGTATGGATGTTCACACCCTGCACCACCACCCGGTGCTCGTCCGGCAGAACTTTAATCACTTCGCCGCGCTTGCCCTGTTCTTCAATTTTCCCGCTGATAATTTCAACGGTATCACCTTTACGGATCTTGACTCTCATCATTTGCTCCTCGACTGGCCTAGAGCACTTCCGGGGCCAGCGAAACTATCTTCATAAAACCCTTTTCACGTAGTTCGCGTGCCACCGGGCCAAAGATACGGCTGCCTCTCGGGTTCTGTCCATCTATATCCAAGATGACAGCAGCATTGTCATCAAAGCGGATGTAGGAGCCATCCTCGCGGCGCCATTCTTTGGTACAACGCACAATCACGGCCTTGACAATCTCAGATTTCTTGATCGCTCCATTGGGTGTCGCCGATTGGACAGCCCCTACCACGATATCACCGATCGAGCCGAACCTACGGGTCGAACCGCCCATCACGTGAATCACCAGGATTTCGCGCGCACCGGTATTATCAGCCACTTTCAAACGAGACTCGTGCTGAATCATGGCTGCGCCTCCACAGGAGACTCACCAATCTCAGGAGCTGCCTCTTCAGGTGTTGTTACGACCTCCGCCACACCCACATCGGCGGTGCGAATTTCATGTTTGAGGATCGATTCAACCACCCAGCGCTTATCGCGTGATATCGGGCGGCTCTCCACAATCTGAACCTGATCACCAATCTGGCAACCCAGTTCATCATGTGCCTTGACACGCTTGCTCAAATGCACCACCTTGCGGTAGAGCGGGTGCCGGAAAGTTCGGCCAATCTCAACCACAACAGTCTTGGTCATTTTATTACTGGTAATAACGCCAGTTATTCGACGACGGTCATTCATCCTTCACCTTCCTGTACAGTCGTCCGGGTACGCTCATTAAAGATAGTCTCCATCCGGGCGATATCATGACGTAGCAGGCGCAGGTGGCTGGTATCGGTTAATTGACCGGTTACCTGCTGGAAACGGAGTTTCATCAACTCCTCACGCATATCCGACAGTTTGGCCTGCATTTCCTCCACCGACATTTTGCGAATCTCTTCGGATTTCATGCCTACTCTCCTGCCGCTACATCACTACGCGCAATGATCTTGGTTTTGATCGCAAATTTATGCCTGGCCAAGCCCAGCGCCTCGCGAGCAGCTGCCTCATCCAAACCGCCAATTTCGAACATAACCCGACCCGGTTTGACCACAGCCACCCAATATTCCACGTTACCCTTGCCTTTACCCATGCGGGTTTCCGGGGGTTTCTGGGTATAGGGTTTATCCGGGAAGATGCGGATCCAGACCTTGCCACGGCGCTTCATTGCATGGACAAGCGCGCGACGGGCAGCTTCAATTTGACGGGCAGTCACCCACCCCGGCTCCATGGCCAACAGGCCATAATCGCCAAAGGAAATCTCGACGCCGCGCGATTCCTTCCCTTTCATACGGCCGCGCATCTGCTTGCGATACTTCACACGTTTTGGCATTAACATAGCATCAACCTCACTTCACAGACGCCTTGTCTACTCGCTAACGTAGACGCCTTCGGTCGTCTCGACTTTTTCTTCAACTTCGGCTTTCATCTCGCCGTGATAGACCCAGACCTTGACGCCGATACGGCCATAAGTTGTCGCGGCTTCGGCACGGGCAAAATCAATATCCGCACGCAAAGTCTGCAGCGGAACCCGGCCATCGCGCAGCCAAACCGTGCGAGCCATCTCTGCGCCTCCCAGGCGGCCAGCGACCTCAATCTTGATCCCTTGCGCGCCCTGCCGCATCGCCTGCTGGATGGCACGTTTCATCGCTCGGCGATAACTGATGCGGCGTTCCAGTTGATCTCTAATATTATGAGCAACCAGATAAGCATCACAATCAGGAAATTTGATCTCTTTAATATCCAGATCGACTTTTTTGCCGGTCAACCCTTCGAGGGCTACACGAACTTTCTTGATGCCTTCGCCTTTGCGACCGATCAGGATGCCCGGTTTGGCGGTAAACACAGCTACCTTCAATTTACCGGGATAGCGCTCCACATCAATGCGGGAGACGCCCGCCCGGCCAGAATCCCGGTAGAGCATATCGCGGATAGCGAAGTCCTGCGACAATTGCTCACGGTATTGAGCACCTTCAGCGAACCAGCGACCACGCCAGTCCTGATTAACATTCAGTCTAAAACCAATCGGATGAACTTTGCGACCCATAAGATCTCCTTCGTCCTTTCTTTGCCAGTCAGGCAACCTCGCGTTCGCGCAGGACAACAGTCACGTGCGATGAACGGCGCAGGACCGGTTTAAAGCGACCGCGTGCCCCGAAACGGCGCCATTTACGGGTGGGCGCTTCGTCGGCAAAGATTTTAGCAACGAACAGGTCGTCGCGGCTGACACCGAAGTTCTCCTCGGCATTGGCAACGGCAGAAGCCAGTAGTTTTCCAACCGGCAACGCCGCGTTCTGGGGTGCGAAGCGCAGCATTTCCAGCGCCTGCACTGCATTTTTTCCGCGCACCAAATCAACCACCAGACGTACTTTCTGGGCCGAGATGGTCAGGTAACGTAATTGAGCACGAATATCATGAGTCATCTCTATACTCCTACGCCGTCGGTTTCGACGATCTCTCCCCGGCCAGATGGCCACGGAACAGTCGCGTCGGCGCAAATTCGCCCAGGCGATGACCCACCATATTTTCGGTGATGTAGATCGGCACATGGCGGCGGCCATCATGGATGGCGATCGTGTGGCCTACCATCTGGGGGAAAATCACACTGGCGCGGCTCCAGGTGCGGATGACCTTCTTTTCGCCTTTCAGGTTCATCGCTTCAATCTTCTTCAACAGTTTAGGGGCGATGTAAGGCCCTTTTTTCAATGAACGAGACATATTTGCTACCCTCGCTTACTCTCAGCGCCCTAGCGGCTAGACTTGCTGCGGTGGCGCACGATGTACTTTTCCGTCGACTTGTTGCGGCGGGTCTTGTAACCGCGGGCGGGTCTACCCCACGGGGTTTTCGGACCGGGCATGCCGGTCGGCTGGCGGCCTTCACCACCGCCGTGCGGGTGGTCACGTGGTGACATGGCAGTACCACGCACGGTCGGGCGAATGCCCAGGTGACGTTTGCGTCCGGCCTTTCCCAATTTGATATTGCTGTGATCCAGGTTACCAACCTGACCAATCGTGGCGTAGCAAACCTGGCTCACTAGACGCACTTCACCCGAAGGCAGACGGATCTGGGCATACTCGCCTTCTTTAGCGAGCACCTGCGCCGAACCACCCGCCGAGCGGACGAGTTGCCCGCCCTTGCCTGGTTTAAGTTCGATGTTATGGACCAGCGTACCGACAGGGATGTTCGCGAGCGGCAGACTGTTGCCAGGACGGATTTCAGCCTGAGGTCCGGTAAGGAGCGTATCACCGACCTTAATCCCAAGTGGAGCAACAATGTAACGTTTCACACCATCAGCATAAAAGAGCAGGGCTAGGCGAGCTGTCCGGTTGGGATCGTATTCAATCGCTGCGACCTTGGCCGGGATGTTTCGCTTGTCACGCTTGAAATCCAAAATGCGGATATAACGGCGATTACCACCACCACGATGGCGTACGGTGATGCGGCCAGTGGTATCGCGTCCTCCATGTCCACGCGGATGAATAATCAGGCTGCGCTCAGGAGTGGACTTGGTAATCTCTTCGAACGTGTATCCGGTCATCCCCCGCTGGCCGGGCGTCGTGGGTTTATACTTTTTGACAGCCATTACTTCACCCCTTCAAGAAAATCGAGGGTGCTTCCCTCGGCCAGAGTAACAATCGCCTTCTTGAAACCAGCATCCCGAATCATCAGGCGCCGGTTGCGGCGACGGCTGCGCTTACCAGCCGTATTCAAAATATTGACGCGCGTGACCTTTACGTCGAACAATTTTTCAACGGCGTCCTTCACCAGAGTTCGGGTTGCATCGGATGCAACCTCGAAGGAATATTGGTGGAGTTTGCCGGTCTGATAGTTCGACTTCTCAGTGACAAGCGGGCGGCGAAGCACATCATAAATCGTTATCATGCTGCCCTCCTACACCAGAAAAGACTTCAAAACGTCCAATGCCTTGAGCGGCATGACGAGTTTATCGTAACCAAGCAGATCCCGGATATTCAGATAACTAGCCATTAGCAACCTGGCATCCGGGAGATTATTGGTAGAGCGGGCGACCACATCGTATTCGGTGCCTTTCTCAGCGATCAGAATCAGGACAGTCGCATCGCCAACCAGGACATTCAGAGTCTGCGCCATCAGGCGGGTCTTCGGCTCGGGCAGCACCAGTTCATCCACTACCACCAGACCAGACTCAGCCGCCTTGGCCGTCAGTGCGGAACGCAGAGCCGCGCGCCGCATCTTCAACGGCATGTGCTGTGTGTATTTGCGTGGACGGGGCGTATGGATCTTGCCACCATGGACCCACTGCGGAGCGCGCGTGGACCCCTGGCGGGCGCGACCGGTCCCCTTCTGTTTCCACGGTTTCTTGCCACCGCCAGAGACCTCGCTGCGGGTTTTGGTTTTATGCGTACCCAGGCGGGCATTTGCCATTTGCTGAATGTAAGCCTGGTGCATCAAATCAACGTTTACCGGAGCCTCAAAGATCTCAGCCGGAAGTTCAACCGTCTTGACCTTTTCGCCCTTCATGTTGAGAACGTCTACTTTCATAGTACCTATGCTCCCATCATCCGCGCTATTGCTTGCGCGCTTCCTGAACCACGACCAAGCCACCTTTTGACCCGGGGACGGCGCCAGTAACGCCGAGCAGATTGCGCTCCGCGTCCACCAGGACAACTTTCAAACCCTGGGCAGTCACGCGTTCGTGACCCATGTGACCAGCGCGGCGCGAGCCCTTGTAAACCCGACCAGGTGTCGTCGTCGCAGAGTTCGAGCCGGGGGCGCGCAGACGATCCGAAGCGCCATGCGTCTTCGGTCCACCAGCGAAATGGTAGCGCTTAACCACACCGGCGAAACCTTTGCCTTTGCTGGTGCCTACCACGTCCACACGTTCGCCGACACCGAAGACCTCAACCGTGACCTTGTCACCGACCTTGTATTCAGCATCCTTGAGGCGAAACTCGCGCAAAAAACGCAGAGGCGGCAATTCGTTTTTCTTGAGATGGCCCAGTTCGCCTGAAGTAAGACGCTTGGGTTTTGCCTCTTGGAATCCGAGTTGCACCGCTGCGTAGCCTTCCTTCTCTGGAAGGCGTACCTGCGTTACGTAGCAAGGCCCAGCTTCAATTAGAGTTACCGGCAAAGCAGCACCGGTCTCATCGAAGATCTGGGTCATGCCAATCTTCTTGCCAATCAGCCCTTTCAACATACTCGGTTTTCTCCTTCTAAAGATTTTACAAGACTGTCAGCCGGGCTTGGCTGCATCATCTCGGTCACAGCACAGTCAACCGGCCTGCCGCGGCACACATAGTTGTGGGGCCTACGAACAGTACCGTTCTTGCGCTGCCTATTCAGTCCAAATAATCCGACCAGCCTTTGTCCGACTAGTACGGCGATTTAGACGAATTAACACTTTTAGATTTTAATCTCGATATCCACACCCGCTGGCAGGTTGAGCCGCATCAGCATATCAATCGTCTTGGAATCTGGATCAAGTACATCAATCAGACGGTTGTGCGTGCGAATTTCAAAATGCTCGTGGGAATCTTTATCAATGAAAGTCGAGCGGCGTATTGTAAACCGTTCTATCTTGGTTGGCAAGGGTACCGGGCCAACTACATGGGCACCAGAGCGCTCGGCTGTTTCGACAATCCGCTTAGCAGACTGGTCGAGGACACGATGATCGTATGCCTTAAGGCGGATGCGGATCTTCTGTTTCGTCATATCAAACCCTATTCGATGATTTTTGTAATGACGCCAGCGCCGACGGTCAGGCCGCCTTCGCGGATGGCGAACTTGGAGCCTTGTTCGAGTGCCACAGGGACGATCAGCGTGACGGTCAGGTCAACATT
>JBGPQK010000017.1:0-53208 GCA_041489005.1 Anaerolineae bacterium | reverse complement strand
TGCCTGGGCATCTACAACTCGTACTCGTGGGCGGCCACCAACCTGGCCACACCCACCGTATACGGCACGCTCGTCACCGGCAATCAGCGCCAGGACTGGCTGAACGCCAAATACATCCTCATGTGGGGCTGGAATCCAGCCGAGATGCGGGATGGCACCAACAGCGATTATTTTGTCAAACTGGCGCGCCAGGCCGGGGCGCGGGTGGTGTGTATTGACCCGCGTCACACCATGAGCGCGACGGCGCTGGCGGATGAGTGGATCCCCATCCGCCCGGGTACCGATGCAGCCATGATGAGCGCCATGGCCTTCGTGATGCTGACCGAGGGGCTGTACGACGCCGATTTTGTGCACACGCACTGCGTGGGTTTCGACGCTGAACAGATGCCGGTGGAGGGCGCGGAGAGTTTCAGCGATTACATCCTGGGGGTTCGAGACGGACTGCCCAAGACCCCGCAGTGGGCTGAGGTCATCACCGCCGTTCCAGCCGAAACCGTCGCCAGGATCGCCAGGGAGTATGCCACCAGCAAACCGGCGGTGCTCTACCAGGGCTATGGGATGCAGCGGCGCGCCTACGGCGAGCAGGTGGTACGGGCGGGCTGCGTGCTGGCGGCGATCACCGGAAATGTGGGCGTGCCGGGCGGTTGGGCCAGCGGTTTGGGATTGCAGGCTCCGGATGGAGGCGGGCTGGAGACAGTCTTCCCCACCGGTGAGAATCCGGTTAAAGCGGAAATCCCGGTCTTTCTCTGGACCGAAGCTGTTCTGCGTGGAAAGAGCATGACGGCGGCTGACGGTGTACGCGGCGCGGACCGGCTCGACAATGACATCAAGATGATCTATGCCGTGGCTACGAACTGTCTCATCAACCAGCATGCCGACATCAATCGCACCGTGGATATTTTGCGTGATGAAACCAAGGTGGAATTCATCGTCGTGCAGGACAACTTCCTGACGCCCACCGGTAGATTTGCCGATATCATCCTGCCCGCCTGCACGCAGTTCGAGACCTGGGGGGTGGAGGACGGCTGGAAGTACGGCGACGAGGTCATTCTCCAGCCCAAACTGGTCGAGCCGCCCGGTGAATGCAAGTCCGATTACCGCATTTGCGCCGAACTGGCAGAGCGGTTGGGCATTGGCAAAATATTCACCGAAGGACGAGACGAGAAAGCATGGACAGAGTATTGTCTGGATGAATTCCGGCGGATCCGTTTCCCCGAACTGCCCACGCTGGAAGAGTTTATCGAGCAGAACCTCGGGGCGTGGACCCGTCCGGTCATACGGCCGGAGATTGCTTTTGCGGACTTCCGTCATGACCCGGAGAAGTTCCCATTAAAGACCCCCAGCGGAAAGATCGAGATCTTCTCGAAGCAGTTATTTGATCTTGGCAAGCCGGAGGAAATACCGGCAGTGCCGAAATATATTCAAGAATGGGAAAGTCCGTTTGGCGAGTGCCGCGAGGAAGGTCTTGCCGGTGATGCTCTACGTCCGTATAGAGACTGGACAAAGAAATCCCCAATTAGCCTTGAACCGGAGACGCCCGAAGAGATTTCCTCGGTCCAAGAACACCCTCGCAAGGATATTTACCCACTTCAAGCGATTGGACACCATACCCTGCAGCGTGTTCACTCCACACACGATAATAACGACTGGCTGGAGGAAGCCTTCCCGCAGCGAGTCTTTATCAATCCCATCGACGCAACTGCGCGGGGCATTCGTGATGGCGACGATGTCAAAGTGTTTAACCAACGCGGTGCACTGGCCCTGCCCTGCCGCATCACATTACGGATCATGCCTGGTGTGGTGGATATCCCCCAGGGGGCATGGTACGAACCGGATAAGGATGGCTTGGATCACGGAGGAAATGTCAATGTGCTGACATCCCACAGGTGGACACCATTTGCATTTGGGACAGCACAGCACACGATCATGGTTCAAGTGGATTGCTGCATGCCAAAAGGTAAAGGTCAATCGTTAAAAGCACATACTTCAAGGATAAACCTTCGACGGAGGTCGTCATAACCTACGCCTTCACCTTTGATGCAAGTTCGTGTTCCGGGTGTAAAGCCTGCCAGGCTGCCTGCAAGGATAAGAACAACCTGCCGCTTGGCGTACTCTGGCGGCGCGTCTACGAGATCACCGGCGGCGAGTGGACGCACACCGGCGATGCCTGGACAAGCACAGTCTTTGCCTACAATCTCTCCATAGCCTGCAACCATTGCGTTCATCCCAAGTGCGCTGGCGTCTGCCCAACGGATGCTTATGTGGTCCGTCCAGATGGGATTGTGTATATCGACAGTTCCAAATGCATCGGCTGTGGATACTGCGCCTGGGCCTGTCCTTATGACGCACCGCAGGTCGATCAATCCGCTGGGTATATGACCAAGTGCAACCTGTGCCATGACGATCTCGATGCCGGGCTCCCTCCTGCTTGTGTGGCCGCCTGTCCGTTGCGGTGTCTGGATCTGGTAGAGATCAATGAGGAGGGGATTGAAGATCAGGGACTGGTATTATGGAAAGTCCCGGGAGTGGAGCACCCGTTCCCCTTGCCAAAGCTTTCAAGAACAGAACCGCATTTGGTCATCAAGCCACACCCTGGGGTAAAACAGGTTGGCGAGGGGACCCAGGTAAGCAATCGAGAAGAAACCTCTCCAGCAAATCCCCATGCAACTGCCAGAGGCGAAATTCCTCTCATTATTTTCACCCTGCTTGCGCAAATGGCGATCGGTACCTTCGGGACAATCTTTCTGATTTATTGGGGGCTCAACGATAAACTGGTTGCCAGCCAGATCACCTTTCTACCATTCGTGGCAGCCGGTGTGGGGATCTTAGCAGCCTTGTTTGGATCCTTTTTCCATCTGGGAACACCTAAATATGCCTGGCGGGCAGTGAACCACCTGCGGAAATCGTGGTTGAGTCGTGAGATCCTTTTCACATCCGGATTCGCGGGTTTATGGGCGATCCTCATGGGGTTGAAGCTGTTCCAAATTGGCACCTTCTCCGTGTGGACAAACCTTGCCACGCTCACTGTGTTCTGCGGACTGGCCGCACTGTATTGCATGCAGCGCATCTACCAGCTCCGCAGTGTGCCTGCATGGAATACAGTCCGCACACTGCTCGAATTCACCATCTCAACGGTGGGATTGGGAGGTTTGCTGACCGGCACCCTGCTCCCCCGGGACGCCCCTACAGGGATCATCGTCTGGATCGCCCTGGCTGCAATCATCGTTTTTCTGGCAGCCATCCGAGTCACCCTATCCACCACGAATTCAACCTATATTATGCCAAGTAAATGGAGAATTAGTCTGCTCCTGGCAGGCTTGCTTGGCGCGATAGCGCTGGCTATCTGGCCATCCAGCGCCGGGATGGGAAGCATGTTCCTGGTTTTCTTAATCGCCATGGCCGAAGAAGCCATCGGACGTTGGCTTTTTTACGCCCGACGGAATCCCGGAATATAGATCTACAATCGCCAAAACATTATGAAACGGCAGAGAATGGTCGCTGCCGTTTTGTTTTTCATAATACTATTACCCTTGACATACTGTGTTATACATAGTATACTGTTGTCAATGGTGATCATATGACAAACGAATCCTTTGAAAATGCAATCCTTGAAATGAGGCGCGGTGTGATCGTAATGGCGGTCTTGAGCCAGTTGGACAAAGAGCAGTATGGATACTCGCTCATCAACGAGCTCAAAGAACACGGCCTGGAAATCGACCAGGGCACGCTCTACCCCCTCCTCCGGCGGCTGGAAGGCCAGGGGCTGCTCCAGTCCAACTGGCGCATCGAAGCCGACCGCCCGCGCCGGTACTATACGCTCAGCGATGAAGGCAGGATTCTCCTGCCCAGGCTGAAAGAAGAATGGACCGGAATTGTGTCCATGATGGAAAATATGTTGCAAGAGAAGGAGAAATAAAATGAGTACAAACCTGATTGACACCTATGTATCTGAAGTTGGACGCCGTCTTCCCAGGAAGACACACACCGACATCGAGGCTGAAATCCGCTCGATCCTGCAGGATATGCTCGAAGAGCGCAGCCAGAAAACCGGCAAACCGGTGGACGAAGAGATGACATTGGATGTCCTGAAAGAATACGGCGCGCCGGAAAAAATTGCCGCCACCTACCTGGGAGACCGTTACCTGATTGGTCCGCGGCTGTACCCCATCTTTATGCTGGTACTGCGAATCGTGTTGATGGTAACCGGCATCCTGGCAGCCATTGGCCTGGGCATCGCGCTTTCGCAAACACTGGGACATTATCCCGCCAAGACCATTATCAAGGCGATTGCCGACTTCGCTAATACCGTCATGATCGCCCTGGGCAATATCGTGCTCATTTTCGCCATCCTGGAATGGGCGCTCTTCCGAGCCGGAGCGAAGGTGGATGTCAAAGGCCTGCCGAAAGAAAAGGAATGGGACCCGCATTCGCTAACCAAAGTATCTGCTCCCAACCAGGTCAAGATGGGCGATACCATCGTGGAAATTGTCGGCTGTTTCGCGGCCATCGTAATCTTCAATTTCTACCCGCAGATCATCGGTTTCTCCCCCAGCCTGAACAGCGTCATCGAGAACGGTAACTGGTCATCCGTGACCTTCGTCTCATTGCTCTCCGCAGCTTTCTTCTACTATGTTCCTTATCTGACCTTGGTCTGGGCAGCGACCATCATCCTGAACATCGTCCTGCTGCGCATGGGACACTGGACCATCCTCACCCGGGTTTTTGGCACCGGCCTGAAGGTCATCAACATCCTTATCGCCGGCGCCATGTTGGCCGGCCCGTCGCTCATCGCCGCCGCGACCCCTGCACTGATCAGCGCTCTTGGCGACGCCGATGCCGCCCGGATCTTGATGACCATGTTGACGATGGGAGTGCACGTGGCCCTCTGGCTGGCCATCATCGGTGGAAGCATCGACGTCATCCGCATGATCTACCGGACGATCGAAGGCAGCAAATAAAAGAATAAATTTGAAGAGATCGGAATTGAAACAGCCCTCCCAGAAAACGGGAGAGCTGTTTCTCTTCCGGATCTACTTTCCCCCCATTTTCCACGTGATTAAAATTATCATCCAGATCCTTTTCAATACTTCAGCAAAGGCTGCTGGAATCGCACGCCCGTCCTACGGGCAATATTGGGGGTTGGATTCTCCCCCCAGTGTCCCAATCGAGTTTGGGTTATCCGGTTACACCGTTATCGCGAAGGAGACTAGCAGGTAAGGCGAATCAGGCCACAGGACGGGAATGCAACACAAGAGCGAGAATAATAACCGTAAACGATGGGGCAATCGCCTGTTCAAACATCAAAATACAGGCTCATTTCATAAGGATGCGGGCGGTTGCGGACGGCAAAGTATTCCTGGTTGCGTTTGAAATCAACCCACAGTCTGAGGAGTTCATCTGTGAAAACACCGCCTGCGGTCAGGAAGTCATGGTCAGTTTCCAGGGCGCGTAGGGCTTCGTCAAGCGAGGATGGCAGGGCTTTGATCTTGGAACGCTGCTCATCTGTCCAGGCGAAGACATTCTGGTCAATCGGCCCAAACCCGGCCAAGGTGGGATCAATTTTATTGCGAATGCCGTCCAGACCAGCCATCAGCATCCCGGCCAGCGCCAGGTAGACATTGCAGGTGGCATCGGGTGGGCGGAACTCCATGCGGGCGGTCTCAGGCTGGTTGGCATATTTGGGGATGCGTACCGCAGCGCTGCGATTGCCAAGCGAGAAGAAGGCGTTGACCGGCGCTTCAAAGCCGGGGATAAGGCGACGATAGGAATTGGTGCTGGGGTTGGTCAAGGCCAGGAGCGCTGGTCCATGCGTAAGAAGACCGCCGATGTAATAGAGAGCTTCTTGCGAAAGACAGCCGTACCCACTGCCATCATAAAAGATATTCTTGTTCTTTTTGAACAAGTGCTGGTGAAAGTGCATCCCGCTGCCAGCCTCTCCGAAGAGTGGCTTGGGCATGAAGGTGGCGGTCTGTCCATGAGCATGGGCTGTCATCTTGGTGACATATTTGATGACCATGGTGGCGTCTCCTGCTGAGATGAGACCCACCATCGGCGTTTCGATCTCCGATTGTCCCGGTCCACCGACTTCGTGGTGATGATACTTGACCTGTACGCCCATGGCTTCCAGGTTCCTGACAATTTCCGTGCGAAGTTTATACAAGGAATCTTTGGGGGGAATGGCATGGTATCCGCCGTGTAACGGGATGTAGTGCCCATGTCCACCCGCGGCGCTGTTCCAATCTGCCTCCCCGGAGGAGATGGCGTAACTGGCGCGGTTTACACCACTTTCGTAGGACACACTATCGAAGATATAGAACTCGTATTCCGGACCCCAACGGCTTTCGTCAGCAATGCCAGTAGACTTAAGGTATTCTTCAGCACGGATGGCAATATTGCGCGGGTCGTTCTCAAAGATGAGGTGAGTATCGGCTTCGAGGGTGGTGCATATAAACGACAAGGTCGGCGTATCCCAGAAAGGGTCCATGAACGCCGTCCCGAGGTCCGGGACAAGCACCATATCGCCGGCTTTTACAGATTTCAATCCCACCGCCGAACCGTCGAAACCAATGCCTTTCTCCATCAAGTCCGGGACGAACTGTCCCGCCGGGATGGTCAGGTGGTGCCAGCGTCCCCACAGATCACAAAATTTCAAGTCCACCATCTCGACATTAAAATCCTTGATATGCTTTAAAGCCTGGTCAAACGATTGGAACATAATGCCTCCATTGGGCTGGTTACAATTGTCTATCGTTAATGCTTCACGTCCGGGCTGGAAAGGGTAGGTATAAAAAACGCCCGGGCTTGGGTCCGGGCACTAGAATTATTGGCGGCCTCCGAAAAACAATTCCCACCAGATACGCCAGTTGGGCTGTTCCACTGATTGCGGAACAAGTGTTGGTTCAGGCGTGGGAGTGACATTTTCGCCTGGTACCACCCCCACCGGATGCTCACCTTCGCGCACCATTTTGTTCTCATAGGCCCACTCTTCCACTGCCACATCCGATGTGGCATAAGCCACCTGACCAGCAAGAGCGGTTTGAGTCTGGATTACCGCAGTCGCCTCGGCGCGCACCGCATCCAACCGAGCAGTCAGGCGATCCAGTTCCTCCATGCGACGGTTAAAATCCACCAGTAAAACGACTGCCAGGATAAGACCGATGATAATTAATATATTTCGCCACTTGACCTTCATAATAATATCTTACCCCGTCCCAGCCGGTTTGACAAGCCAGTGATTGCGCCGGAAAAGGTCCTCTGCTGAGTGGCGCACCTGGAAAACCTGCCCCTGTCCATGGTCCAGCCAGAGGATGGCATTTCAGCGACCGTCAAAGATCCAGCCGACCCATTCAGTTTCTTTCCACAGAATCCGCACAGCTTTCCGGTGGGCATGGTGCCGGAGGAGAGAAAAGAGTATTTCCATTGCCATGGTGATTTAAATAAAAAACCCGCGTTTCCACGGGTTTGCTGTGCCGAAGGAGGGACTTGAACCCTCACGACCGTAAGGCCACTAAGCCCTGAACCTAGCGCGTCTGCCAGTTCCGCCACTTCGGCGTGCGGGTTGTATTTTATCCGAAACTAAGATTTTGTCAACCTGCATGCCGGTTCTGCATGCCGGTTCGAACTACATTGCAATGTACTCGCGCAGGTTATGCCCTACCGCATAAGCGGCGGCCTCGGCACGGTTATTAACACTCAGTTTGGAAAGGATGCTGCTGACATAGTTACGCACCGTCCCTTCACCGAGGAAGAGCGCCTTGGCGATCTCACGGTTGGTCTTGCCTTCCGAGACAAGCAGCAGGACGTGCTTCTCCTGCTGACTGAGGTGGGCGAAAGCAGAGGCTTCCTCCTCTTTCACCGCCCGGCGCACTTCCTGAAAGACCCGTTGGGTCACCGTCGGGTCGAGCATGGCCTCGCCACGCCCGACAGCTTCGAGCGCCCGAACCAGATCCTCGCCGCCAATCTGCTTCAGGATATATCCCGAGGCTCCGGCACGGATGGCCGAGAAAAGCATCTCGTCTTCGGCGTAGGAGGTCAACATGATCACCTTGATCTCTGGAAAACGCCCGGTAATTTCCTCGCAGGCCTCGATCCCGGAAGTGCCTGGTAGGCGGATATCCATCACCACCACATCCGGGTGCATGGTATTCACAATTTCTATGGCCTCGCGCGCCGAAGACGCCTCGCCAACCACGTCAAACTGCGGATGGCGCTCCAGGAGCGATTTCAATCCTAATCGGACAACTTCATGATCATCTACCAGTAAGATACGTTGTTTTGCCATGGATCATCTTCCTTCGCCAAGAGTATATTCGAGAGTGGATTGACTGACAAGGATACAGAATGAGATTTCACGCCATATCTAATGGGCGGGATTCCGCTTAATACTTGATCGCGCTGAACTGGTTGAGTTTATCCCAGCGATGGGTGGCGATAATCTGACGGACGGTGCCAGTTTGACCGCGCACCACCAGGCTGTCGGTGCGAGCTCCCGAACCAGAGTATTTCACGCCATCAAGAAATTCGCCGTCGGTAATCCCGGTGGCAGCAAAGAAAACATCCTCCGTCGAGACTAAATCGTTCATGGTCAACACTTTTTCAAAATTGTAGCCCAACTTGCGTCCGCGGCGAAGTTCATTATCATTACGGGCATAGAGCTTACCCTGGATTTCACCTCCCATGGCACGCAGAGCGCAGGCGGAGAGCACTCCCTCCGGTGTACCGCCAACGCCGAACAGGGCATCGATTCCAGAATCAGGCCAGGAGGTCAATAACGCACCGGCGACATCCCCATCCGGGATCAGGCGGATGCGCGCTCCGACGTGGCGTACTTCGGCAACCAACAACTCGTGACGCGGACGGTCGAGGATGATCACCGTCACGTCTTCAATAGATTTGTTGCCTGCTTTTGCGATCACCTCGAGGTTTTGTTTTACCGGGGCATTAATATCCACTTTGCCTTTGGCTTGCGGCCCAACGGCAATCTTATCCATATAAAGGAACGGGCCGGGGTCGAACAGCGTCCCGCGCGGCGCCAGAGCTACGATCGAGAGGGCGCTCCAGGATCCATTTGCCAGCGGACGTGTACCGTCGATTGGATCCACGGCGATATCCATTTCGGCTCCTTTACCGTTGCCAACATGTTCACCGTTGAACAACATCGGGGCATGGTCTTTCTCTCCTTCGCCGATAACGATAACTGCGTTCATGGGGATGGTATTTAATACAAGCCGCATGGCTTCCACAGCAGCATGATCGGCCGCATTTTTATCTCCACGCCCCATGTAACGACCGGCAGACAGGGCCGCCGCCTCGGTCACACGCACCAGTTCGAGGGCCAAATTGCGCGTCGGTTCAGTAATCATATCAGGCCTCCTGGGATTGTTTTTTCAGAGTAAGAACCACACGATAAGCAGATACCCCAATGCGCCCGCCCAAAGCCAGGAATCGATACGATCCAATACACCGCCGTGCCCGGGGATGATGTTACTCGAATCTTTGACCCCCGCCTGTCGTTTGAACATCGACTCGCCCAGGTCCCCCAAAGTTGTCAGGATGGAAAGCGCCGCGCCCAACGCAGCTCCCTGCCACCAGGTCACTGCCGGACCTCCGAGGTTATGCCATAAAACGGCCAGACCTGCCGTGCCAATCGTTCCCAA
Organism: Anaerolineae bacterium; assembly: GCA_041489005.1. Classification (GTDB taxonomy): domain Bacteria; phylum Chloroflexota; class Anaerolineae; order Anaerolineales; family Villigracilaceae; genus UBA877. Next base: position 43,552 of record JBGPQK010000017.1, on the reverse strand, counting down.
GACGACCCCACCCCAATAGCCTTCCCAGGTTTTTTTCGGGCTAAGTCGTGGGCTGAGCTGATGTTTGCCAAAACGACTGCCAACAAAATAGGCTGCCGTATCCGCGAACCAGACCGCCGGCAAAACGAGAACCAGCCACCAGAATCCATCAGGCAAATTGCGGATGTCGATGAGGTAGGCCCCAATCCAACCCAAATAGACGATCCCGGCAACAGTGATGGTGAAGTCGGTGGCAGCAAGGTCGCGACCCTTTTCGTAATCAAGTAGATGACAGGTCATGGCTACGAGGATAAGCAGGGTCAGAGCAATTGGTGCCAGGGAAGGGGAGTATATCCTCAGGGTTACAAGCAACACAACGCCTCCCACCAAAAGCAGTGTGGAGGCGTTGTAGCCAGCGGTATGGAAGATCTTTCCATATTCCCAGGTGGCAACTCCCAGCAGGAGTGTAATCAAGACAAAATAAAAAGGGCCTCCCATTATCATGGCCGGGATGCCAATAGCCGCCAGGGCAAGGGCAGCAAGAGTGCGTTTAATCAACATGAAAAGATTAATCCTCTTCAGTCTGGGATAAACCGCCATAGCGGCGATCACGCTTGGCAAATGTGTCCAACGCTTTTTGGAGCTCTATTTTATCAAAATCGGGCCAGAAAACCGAGGTGACATACCACTCTGAATAAGCCCCCTGCCAGATCAGGAAATTTGAGACGCGCAATTCGCCCGAAGTACGGATGATCAGGTCAGGATCCGGGACACCCGCGGTGAACATGTAACGGCTAACCAAGTCGGAGTTCACCTCTTCGGTTTTGATACCATCCTTGATAATGCGCTGGATGGCGCAGATAATTTCGTCACGCCCGCCATAGTTAAAAGCGACATTCAAAATCAGGCGGTTGTTGTTCTTGGTCAGCTCGATGGCTTCCAAAACCTTTTCCTGGAGTTTCGGATCCAGCCGTTCCAAACGCCCAATGTGGCGTAACTGCACCCCCTCCTTGTTCAATTCGGCCAGTTCCTTATCAATCACATCCTCGAGGATGTGCATAAGGCCGTCAACTTCCTCGCGTGGGCGACCCCAGTTCTCTGTGGAGAAAGCGTAGATGGTGAGATACTTAACACCAAACTCGGTGCAGGCGGTAATAATGCGGCGTAAATTCTCAGTGCCAGCCCGGTGACCTGCCAGACGAGGCAGCCCGCGCGAAATGGCCCAGCGCCCATTTCCATCCATAATAATTGCAACGTGAGTGGGGATTCGTGACCAGGCGGCCGTAGTTTTTTTTGCCATAATCATGGTAGCGACGATTTAGACCGTCACTACACCTCCATGATCTCCTGTTCTTTATGCTGACCTTGCTTATTGATCTCTTCGATATTACGATCAGTGACCTTCTGGAGTTCGTCTTCGCCACGCTTCAGATCATCTTCGGAGATCAGTTTTTCCTTCTCAAAATTGCGCATATCGTTGTGGAGATCACGACGCACATTACGGACCGCGATGCGACCCTCTTCCAGCCGTCCATGGACAACCTTGACCAGTTCGTGACGGCGCTCTTCAGTGAGAGCAGGCAGATTCAAACGGATTTGTTTTCCATCGTTGTTGGGAGTAAGACCCAGGTCCGAAGCAAGGATCGCCCGTTCGATACCCTTTAACGAGGATGGGTCAAAGGGCTTTATGAGGAGGCCGCGCGGCTCAGGCACCGATATGGACGCCAGTTGCATCAGCATTGTTGGTGTGCCATAGTATTCTATGGGTAATTTTTCCACCAATGCCGGGGTGGCGCGGCCTGTGCGAATGTTAGCCAGGTCATCAACCAGATTCTGGATTGCGGCGTGCATGCGTATTTCAGCTTCTTTGAGAATGTCTTTTATCACGTCGGCCTCCTGGGATGAACAAATTCGTCTTCCATAAGGATACCTTAAAACCGTAAAAAACGCCAATAAAAACAACCGCCTATGGAATCCCCGAGAAGGGGAGATAGAAAACAGGGTCGTCGGGAAGTATCGCCGGACGACCCCGTCAAAATGTATCAACAGACTCTCATAACAGGAACCCTAGGCGGCAACCAAAGTGCCTACTTTTTCACCGCGCAAGGCGCGCTCGAGGGCGGATGGATCCCAGAGGTTGACAACCAGGATGGGCAAGTTGTTGTCCATGCAGAGAGAGATGGCAGTGCTGTCCATTACTTCCAGGCGGCGGTTGAGCAAGTCAATATAACTGAGAGTATCGAATTTCCTGGCGCCGGGATTCTTATGTGGATCGGCATCGTACACTCCATCGACTTTGGTCGCTTTAATCAGTACGCCTGCGTCAATCTCGACCGCCCGTAAGGCGGCTGCCGTATCGGTGGAGAAGAACGGGTTACCGGTCCCCGCACCGAAGATGACAACGCGTCCCTTTTCAAGATGGCGGATGGCACGCCTGCGAATGTATGGCTCGGCCACAGCCCGCATTTCAATCGCCGATTGGACTCGGGTGTAGACGCCCGTTCGTTCCAGGGCATCCATCAAAGCCATTGCATTCATCACCGTTGCCAACATCCCCATGTAATCGGCCGTGGCACGGTCCATACCGCGGTCGAGACCCTGTTTGCCGCGCCACAGGTTACCAGCCCCGATGACGATCGCCACTTCCACTTCCATCAAGTGGACGGCTTTGACGCGCGCGGCAATCGCTTCAGCCTGCTCCGGGTCAATCCCGAAGCCACTCGGACCTGCAAGCGATTCACCGCTCAACTTGAGTAAAATTCGTTTGAACTTGAGATTCGCCATTATTTCTCCTCTCATATTCCAGGAAGAAAAAAGCCAACCGAATGGTTGGCCTTCTCAATTACTCACTCACCTCGCCCAATTCCCAACGATTGAAGCGCCGGATGACAATATTCTCTCCGAGGGCGGCAATCTGCTCGAGCATGAGCTTCCCTACCGTGACCTTATCGTCGCGGATATAAGCCTGGCGCAACAACACAACCTCATCCTTGAACTTATCCACGCGACCATTGGCAATCTTCTCCAGCATGGCTTCGGGCTTGCCTTCTTCAAGAGCGCGCGCTTTCGCAATCCCGACCTCATGGTCGAGGACATCCGAAGGAATATCTTCCTCTTTTATGTACTTCGGTGCAGCCGCAGCTACCTGCAGAGCTACCTCATGAGCAAACTTGCGGAATTGCTCCGAACGAGCTACAAAGTCGGTCTCGCAGTTTACTTCCACCATCACGCCTACACGACCATTGCCATGAGAATATAGTTCCACTAAACCGTTCAAAGCCTGGCGGTCAGCTCGCTTGGCAGCGGTTGCCATGCCTTTTTCTCGCAAGAAGTCCACTGCCTTCAGATAATCGCCATTAGAAGATTCCAAGGCTTTGCGGCAATCAAGTACACCGGCTTTGGTAGCTTCGCGCAGTTCTTTGATCATTTCAGTTGTAATTTCCATCCCAGTTCCTCGAATTATTCTTTCCCTTCTATTCCAGCATTTTCGTCAATCACGGATTCTTCCGGCACAGTCTCATCCACTACCACTTCTTCCGTCGCGATTTCTTCTATTGAGGGAATGGGTGCAAGCTTGGCCAGTGTCGATTCACCCAGCAATTCATCGTCCTTGAGTTCTTCTTCTACATCAATTGCATGGGCGGGTCTTTTAAGCGAGTCTGACGCCGATTCAGCAAGCCGGGACTCTGCAGCTTCCGCTTCGATTTCCTCGTCTTTACGCAGGGCCTTGCCTTCTTCAACAGCATCGGCCATCTTGGCCACCAGCAGTTTGATGGCACGGATCGCGTCGTCATTGGACGGGATAACATAGTCCACATTAGTGGGATCGCAGTTCGTATCCACCAGGGCAATCACGGGGATGTTCAACAGATTGGATTCGTGGACAGCCGCATATTCTCGGCTCACGTCCACTACAAAGACCAGATCTGGCACGCGCACCATGTTGCGGACACCGGAGAGATGGATATTCAGACGGTTGATCTCACGTTGAATCAGCAGGGCCTCTTTCTTGGTCAGCTTTTCAATTTCGCCGGTGGCAAACAATTTCTCCATGCGTTCCAGCTCCACAATACGCTGATGCATCGTATTCCAGTTTGTCAACATCCCTCCCAACCAACGCTCGGTGACATAAGGCATCCCGCAGCGGATGGCTTCATCGTGTACTGTTTCCTGCGCCTGGCGTTTGGTGCCAACGAACATTACAACACCGCCGGTCGCGACAACATCGCGAACCGCATTGAAAGCATTGGCAACCGCCTTCACTGTTTGTTGCAAGTCAATGATATGGATACCATTGCGCTCAGTGAAAATGTACTGCTTCATACGGGGATTCCACTTATTGGTACGGTGGCCAAAATGGACGCCACTTTCCAACAGCGCTTTCATAGAAATAACAGCCATTTTTCTCCTTCTGACTAGATCCTACTCTGAAGGACCTGTAAGTTTAGCGGGGCTAATAAACCCGCTCAGGGACGCTTAATGCCCGTCCCGGGCAGAATGTGCTTCCTGATTTGGAAGCGGCGGTAGTATACCACAAATCCCGGCAAGACGATGTACAATAGTAGCTTGGATATCATACCTTTTCCCGCAAGAATTGAACCCCAGGTCGGAGAACTCAGTCTCAAGCCGGACACAGGTGTCCTGACCGATACCACCAACCTCTGGAACGCGGGCTATCTGCGTGAAATGCTTTCTGTTCCCTCGGGATTCCCGCTGCGGGTCCGGACCAGCTACCAGGAGGCGAAAAACGTCATCCACCTCCGGCTGGATCCAGGTCTGGTGAGACTTGGCAGCGAAGGCTACCGGCTCGAGGTCAAGCCCGATGGAATTGTCATCGAAGCGGCCGGAACTGCTGGAGTTTTCCACGGTATCCAGACCCTGCGTCAATTGCTCCCGATTGAAATCGAAGAACGCCATCCGGTTTCGGGTATGGATTGGCGCGTCCCGTGTGTGCTCATCGAAGATAAGCCGCGTTTTGCATGGCGCGGTTTCATGCTCGATGAAGGTCGTCATTTCCACGGCAAAGAGACCGTGCGGCTGACACTCGACCTGATGGCCCTGCAAAAACTGAACGTATTTCACTGGCATCTGACCGAAGACCAGGGCTGGCGAATCGAGATCAAGAAATACCCCAAATTGACCGAAGTCGGCTCACAGCGAGCCGGGACGAGTAAAACCATACTGGGCAAACAGCTTGATGGAATTCCTCATGGCGGTTTTTACACCCAGGATGAAATCAGGGAAATTGTTGCCTACGCCGCAGAAAGGCATATCACGATTGTGCCCGAGATTGAAATGCCGGGTCACTCACTGGCTGCGCTGGCATCATATCCCGAACTTTCATGCACCGGCGGTCCTTTCAAAGTTGCCACACACTTTGGCATCTACCCTGATATTTTCTGCGCTGGGAAAGAGACCGTTTTCTCATTCCTGCAGAATGTCGTCGACGAAATCCTAGAAATATTCCCCTCCCCCTTCATCCATATTGGTGGGGATGAAGCGCCCATAAACCGTTGGAGGGGATGCCCCGACTGCCAGCGACGCATCCGTGAGGAAAGGCTGAAAGACGAACATGCACTCCGGGTCTATTTTTCCAACCGCATCGCCACTTACCTTGCCTCAAAAGGGCGGCACGTTATGGGCTGGAACGAGATCCTTCAGGACGGGCTGGTCGAAGGAGTGATCGTGCAATTCTGGGCAAGGCACCGCGAGCGATTGCTTGAAGCCATGCGGACCGAGAAGCGGGCGGTGGTCATGTCCACGTATCTCGACACGTATCTGGACCACAGTTACAGCCTTATGCCCTTGAGCCGGGCTTACCGTTACGATCCGATTCCGCCAGAGTTCGGCGAAAACGATGCAGACAGCGTTCACGGCCTGGAATTTCCGCTCTGGTCCGAATGGGTCCCAAACCGTGCCCGCCTCGACTATCAAGTATATCCCCGTCTGATCGCCATGGCCGAGATCGGTTGGACGCCAAAAAGCAAGAAGGACTTCAAAGACTTCAGCCGCAGACTGGAAAAATTCCTGGGCCGGCTGAACCACTTGGGGGTCCGCTACGCTCCGCTCAAAGAGGCACAGCCACCAAAAGTCAGGCAATGGTTTGGAATCTTTACCATCCTCCAACCACAAACTAGAAGAGTTGAGTAATGTGGTGCTATATTTTGCTGGAATAGGAGACTTCCATGAGTTTCTTTAAGAATCTTTTCTCTCCGCCCCGCCCCACTGGAACATTTTATCCTTTTTCCGTCAAATGCAAGCGTTGTGGCGAAACCATCCAGGGGCAGGTCAATGTCAATAACGAACCCAGCCTGGAACTGGATAATAAAGGAAAACCTTATTACACCTGCCGCAAGGTGCTGGTCGGCAACGGGCACTGTTTCCAACAAATTGAAATAGTATTCAAATTCGATGAAGGCCGGCGCGTGCTCGACCGGAAAATCAGCGGCGGAGAGTTCGTTGAAGGCTGATCATTATATAATGGTCCGACTTCCATGCAACAATCAAAAACCATCCCGGAGGAAACGCTTCGGGATGGTTTTTGTTTTAAACACAGGGTTCGTCTCAAGCGTACAACTGCTGCCGGATCTGCACCACTTGCCGGCGCACCTTGTCATCCCGTTCGAGCAGGTCGGCGACTTTCTCGCAAGCATACATGACCGTGGTATGATCACGGCCCCCCAGCGCCATTCCAATTTGCGGTAGGGAGATATTTGTCTCCCGCATCAAGTACATGGCAATCTGCCGGGGCAGGGCCACATCCCGCGACCGGTCGGGACTGAGGAGGCGGTCTACAGACAGGTTGAAGGTCTTGGCGACCATATCCACTACCGCACCGGGTTTCACGTCGCCACGCTGGTGCAGGAGGTCAGCCAGGGCCAACTCGGCCAATTGAGGGGTCAGAGCCAGGCCACTCAGATCGGCAAAAGCCACAATGCGGTTGAGTGCCCCCTCAAGTTCGCGAATATTGGACTGGACTCGGCGGGCGATCAAGTCCATGATTTCAGCGGGTACAACATGTCCCGAGCGTTCAGCCTTCGAGCGCAAGATTGCCAGGCGGGTTTCCAGGTCGGGCAATTGGATGTCAGCTGTCAGACCCCATTCGAAGCGCGAACGCAAACGTTCTTCCAGCGTCACCATCGACTTGGGTGGGCGGTCTGAGGAAATAATGATCTGCTTGTTTTGTCCATGCAGTGTATTGAAGGTATGGAAAAATTCCTCCTGCGTGGATTCCTTCCCGGCAATGAACTGGATATCATCAACCAACAGGACATCCGCCGAGCGATACTTATCCCGGAAAGCCTGGGTGGTATGCGAGCGGATGGCATTAATCATATCGTTGGTAAATTCTTCGGAAGAGACGTAGAGAACACGCAGACCGTGCTCTTGGCAATAATTCCCGATGGCATGTAATAAATGCGTCTTTCCCAAACCTACGCCCCCGTATAGGAAGAGTGGATTATATGCCGTGGCAGGGTTTTCAGCGACGGCCTGTGAGGCTGCATGCGCCAGGCGGTTATTCGGACCAACGATAAAATTTTCAAAAGTGTAACGGGGATTGAGTGTGAGACTACGCGGACCCTGCGATAGGTTCAGCACAACGCCGGGAATCTCTTCTGCCGAGGCCGGTTCCGATACCGTTTCGCCACTCCCGTTGGCATTGACGACGAAGGCCACATCCACAGTACGATTCATGATGCCCATCAACAACCTTGTCACTGTGCTGGAAAGACGGCTTTCCAACCAATCTCGGGCATAGGCGTTGCGCACGCCAATCGTAAACAACCCGTCATCATAAGAAAAGATTCGGGTATCGCGCACCCAGGTATCAAAAGATGCCTTTGGCAACTCCATTTGGAGTTGCCCCAATGCTGACTGCCAGGCTTTCTCGGCGTCCATTTCTTCCTCCAAAAATGCTGATATTCGGCGTTTTGGTAGAGGGATAGAAGCCCACTGCTCTCGCAGTGGGGTAGTTATTTAATTATTCAATTCTTGTCAACTTACTTCTCAGGGGGGAGGATAATACACGCTATCCTTCACGAGTTCATTCTAGCAGAAAAAGTGGAATTGTTCCATACTCCAAACCTACGCTAGCCTAAAAACATGTAAATATTTAAGGTGTCTCCAACCTTAACACGACTTTCTAAGAATAACCATCCTCCGGTTGTACTTCTGCGAACCGCGTTCCCCCACAGGCACCGGAGTTGGTTCGCAAATCGCCATATCTTGGGTTTCGATAAGAGCACTTACAGGGTAATTGGGAAACCTTCACCCAACCTTAAAAAATCCTCTTGAAATTCCAGGCAGGAGTGTGAAACGTGAAACGCACAATCCAGCGTTTCGTTTGAAAATAAATGGGGATTCAAGCATTTGGCTGTGCTGGCAGGCGCGGCACCCAAGCGAGAATGGACGTTCCTTCGCCGGAGGCGGAAGTGATATCCACGTCGCCGCCCACATTCTGGACGCGCGTCTGCATATTTGCCAGGCCATGGCCGACAGTCTTGCTGGTTTTATCAATTTCAAAGCCTTGCCCATCATCCGAGACTTCCAATAGCACGCGGTCAGAAGTAACCCACAAATCTATTGCGACCTTGGAGGCTTTGGCGTGTTTGGCGATATTCGCCAGCGCCTCCTGGCAGATGTGGAAGAGGGACATGGCATGCGTTTGTGGCAGATCAGATAAAGGTGTTTTCGGCCCGGCCAGGCTGACCTCCACCTTGGTATTCTGACGAAACTCCGAGATCAGCTGTCCCAAGCCATCAAGAAGACTCTCACCCTGCAACTGGCGCGGGCGCAGGTCGAGGATGTAGCTGCGAATATCGCGGATGGTATGGTTCAGGTCTTCCATCGCCTTCTCCAGGCGTTCTTCGGCAGACTCTGGGTTCTCACGCAACAACAAGCGCGCGTTCTCCAACGCCAGCCCTACACCATAGATGGATTGGATGGTTCCATCGTGCAAGTCCATGCCGATGCGTTCGCGCTCTTCCAGTACCGCCAGACGGCGCACATTGGAATGCAGGCGGGCATTCTCGATCGCCGTTCCTGCCCCGGCAGATACCGAAACCAGCTGCTGGAGTTCGTTCTTAGAGATTGCCTTGCGGCTGCGGGTGGCGATGGTCAACACGCCGACCACTTCGCCGCGCGCTGTCAGCGGGATGCAGGCGATCTGCTTGAATCCAGCCTCCACCACCGCCTGGCGAGTGCCTTGTTCATCCTTGTCGAGATGATGGCTAATGATCGGTTGGAGCGTCTTTGCAGCCTGGCCGACCATCCCTTCGCCAATCTTAAACCGGTTACGGGTCCAAAAGGCTTCGGCGGCCTCGCCGCGGTGCAGTACCAGGCGCAGAGTCTCGCCATCCTCTTCTTTCAAGAAAATCTCGCCGGCTTCAACCTGGAAATGAGCCATTAGCAGGCCAAGTGTTTTATTCAGGATTTCTTCGAGTTCCAGCGAGGATGCCAGCGCCGTCCCGATCTGGTTGAGCAAATCCAGTTGGTCATTGCGATGGGTTAGGGTTGCCTCACGTTCCTGCAATCGCTCATAAAGACGGGCATTTTCAATGGCGGCACCCGCATAAGCGGCCAGTATTTCAATTATCTTTTCGTCATCCGGGTTGAATTCGGAATCACCAATTTTTTCGGTCAAGTAAATCTGGCCCAACTGCCTTCCCCCGATACGGATGGGCACACCCAACAGCGCATGCATTTCGGCATGACCGGGCGGGAAGCCGACCGAGCGGGGATCGTCTTCGATATCGGGGATGCGGACGTTACCGCTATCGCCATGCATCAGCGCGCCAATCAGACCCAGTCCTCGCGGCGAGTGAGGGATCTGCTTGATTTCGTCGGTTGTCATCCCCACGGTAATGAATTGCTTGAGTTTCCCCTCATCGTCCAGCACGCCCAAGGCGGCATATTTTGCCCCGGCCTGTTCGCAGGCCAGTGAGGCAATACGCTCCAATAAAGTTTCGAGCGAGATATCCTTGACCAGTTCCAAGCTCGCCCGGTGTAACCCTATTAGTCTGTCTTGCAGCTCTTCACGCGTAAGGAGCATTCGGACACCTCAATACAGATAATTTTACTCTACTTATCCGCTTTATGACAAGTTTGATAGATTTTGCCAGCTCTCCCTGATAAAATGGACCCATGACAACATCCCGAATTGCAGGGTTTTATAATCTATTGCTGGTAGAACGGCTGGAAAAACTGGCTGAATCCACCGGGCTTAGTTCCGACGAACTGGCTGCGTTCCGGACCCCTCTTCAAGCACAGGGCGATACATCTGGCCTGTCCGCGGACCAAGCTGACCACATGATCGAGAATGCTGTCGGGGTCTTTAGCCTGCCGCTTGGTATCGGGCTGAACTTCGTCGTCAACGGGCGCGAGGTGCTCATCCCGATGGCAATTGAGGAGCCTTCGGTGGTGGCCGGGGCCTCGTTCATGGCCAAACTGGCACGCAGCGGAGGCGGGTTTACGGTCATCACTTCCGCACCGGAAATGATCGGCCAGATGCAGGTGCTGGAAGTCAAAGATCTAATGGCGGCCAGCATGAAACTGCATGAACACAAAGGTAAACTGCTCGCCGAGGTCGACTTGATTGACCCGGTGCTGACGAAATTCGGCGGCGGGGCTCGCGATCTGGAAATCCGCATCATCGAGGATTCTCCCATCGGGCCGTTCCTGGTGGTGCACCTGATCTACGATGTAAGAGATGCCATGGGTGCCAACGCTGTCAACACCGCCTGCGAAAAACTTGCTCCGCACATCGAGCAGATCACCGGCGGACGTGTGCACCTGCGCATCCTTTCCAATTTGGCGGACCGGCGGCTGGCAAAAGCCAGTTGCACCATCCTGCTCAAGGAACTGGCGTTCACGAATTCAGACGGCCGCATATTCACCGGCGAACAGGTGCGGGATGGAATCATTGAAGCCTGGGCCTTTGCCGAAGCCGACCCGTACCGCGCCGCCACGCACAACAAAGGCATCATGAACGGAGTGGACGCGGTGGTCATCGCGACCGGCAACGACTGGCGCGCCATTGAAGCCGGGGCTCACGCCTATGCCGCCCGTGACGGTCGCTACACCAGTCTCAGCACCTGGGGCAAGGACGCAGATGGAAACCTGACCGGCGAACTGGAAATGCCGATGGCGGTTGGTATCGTGGGTGGAGCGATCAAAGTCCACCCGGCAGCCAAAGCCGCGTTAAAATTGATGGGTGTGAAAACCGCCGCTGAACTGGCCGGAATCATCACCTCGGTAGGGTTGGCGCAAAACCTGGCTGCCCTTCGAGCCTTGGCCACCGAGGGCATCCAACGCGGACACATGTCGCTGCACGCCCGGCAGGTGGCGATTGCCGCCGGAGCAACCGGCGACCAAATCGAAGAAGTTGCCGCACAAATGGTAACCGAGAAGACGGTTAGAATTGACCGCGCTGAAGAAATATTAAGGAATTTAATTCTTTCATAATATCAAAGGGAGAACGATTCAGTGCGCATTGCTGTTCTTTCGGACATTCACGGCAACCTGCCCGCACTGGAGGCAGTTTTTGAGGACCTCAAAACGAGAACACCAGATGGTTTAATTGTTGCTGGAGATTTTGTTGGAGGCCCCAATCCTGATCAGACGATTGATTTGTTGCGGTCTCTAAATCCAAATTGGATGATTCTTGGAAATAGTGACATCAACATTCTTCGTTATATTGATGGACAGGTTCCTGAGACCTATCGGACTGCAAAACAATTCGCCTTGCTGCGTTGGGGAAGCATTCACATCTCATCAGAATCATTAGACTTTTTGCGTGACTTGCCTCAGCAACAAATCATCACCTTGGATGGTACTGCTCCTATTCGGGTAGTTCATGGCTCGCTAGACAATCCCTTTAATGGTTATGACCCAGAAACAGAGCTAGAAAAATTTGACTTTGATTTTCGCAATCTAAGTGAAATGGTACTTGTATGTGGGCATACTCATTGCCCATGGAGTGTAGAACGGAATGGAAAATTGGCTCTCAATCCTGGTTCAGTTGCAGGTCCGTTGAATGGCTATGTTGGTACGCAATATGCTTTATTAGATTGGATGGATGGGCATTGGAAGGCGCAATTATATTCCCAGCCCTATGATATATCTCGTATTTGCGCTGACTTCTCAGAAAGTGGTCTATTAGAGGCAGGCGGCGCATTGGCTCGTTGTTTCTTGTACAGCATTGAATCTGGAGAAAATGTCAGCGAACGGTTTCTTCAATTCGCTTTCATGCTGGCAGAGCAGGCAGGATATTCAAATTGCCTGGTCATACCCGATGAGATTTGGGAAAAGGCTGAGGTAAAATTCAACTGGAAAAGATTGAACAAGACTGATAATTAGGCAAGTCCTGAGACTTTTCTATTGGAGAAATTTGCATGACAATCACTCTTTTAAAGCCCAACAAGCCCGTAGGCATTATCGGCTACGGGGCTTATGTGCCGCGTTACCGCTTACCAGCCAGGGAAGTCGCCCGCGTCTGGGTTGGCGGGCGTGCCTCCGGATTGCCCATCAAGGAAAAAGCCGTTCCCGGGCTGGACGAGGACGTGGTCACCATGTCACTCGAAGCGGTACGGAACGCGCTGAAACGCGCCGGGATTGACCCGGCTGAAATCCGCGCCGTCTGGATCGGATCCGAATCGCACCCGTACGCTGTTAAACCCACCTCGACGATCGTTGCTGAAGCCATCGGGGCCACGCCCCACGTCCAGGCGGCAGACATGGAGTTTGCCTGCAAAGCCGGGACGGAGGCAATGGTCATGGCGATGGGACTGGTCGGGTCAGGGATGGCGCGCTACGCCGTCGCCGCCGGACTCGACACCGCCCAGGGCAAGCCCGGCGACGCCCTCGAATACACCGCCGCGGCTGGAGGGGCGGCCTTCGTCATCGGCCCGGCTGAGGAAAGTCTGGCAACCATCAACGCCTCCTACTCCTACGTGACCGATACGCCCGACTTCTGGCGACGCGAGTACCAACATTACCCCGAGCACGGCAACCGCTTCACCGGTGAACCAGCCTACTTCAAGCACAGTACCGCTGCCGGTAAATTCTTGATGGAAGCGCTGGGGACCAAGCCCTCAGACTACACCTGGGCCATCTTCCACCAGCCGAATACCAAGTTCCCGCAGCGTGCTGCATCCCTGCTTGGATTCACACCTGAGCAAATCAAACCCGGACTCCTGTCACCAGTCATCGGAAACACCTATGCCGGGGCGGCCATTATCGGTCTGACCGCCACATTGGACGTGGCCCAGCCCGGTGACCGCATCCTGATGGTCTCGTTCGGCTCCGGCGCGGGGTCGGATGCGTTCGATATGACCGTTACCGACAAACTACCCGAGCGGCGTGACAAGGCTCTCAAGACACAGGACTACATCTCCCGCCGCACCGAGATTGACTACGCCATGTATGCCCGACTGCGCGGCAAGATTGCGATGAAGTGATTATGACTGATATCGTCATTGCCGGGATTGGACAAACCCCCGTCGGTGAACATTGGGAAACGTCCCTGCGCTCGCTGGCATTGCAAGCCATTCAAGCCGCCATCCAGGATTCGGGTGGGCTGAAACCGCAAGCACTCTTCGTCGGCAATATGCTGGCCGCCAATCTCTCCCGCCAGGCGCATCTGGGGGCTTTACTGGCCGATTACGCCGGTCTGACCGGCATCGAAGCCGAGACGGTCGAGGCCGGAGGCGCTTCGGGCGGTGCAGCCCTGCGACAGGGCTATCTGGCCATCGCCAGCGGGCTGGTGGACGTGGCACTGGTAGCCGGCGTGGAGAAATTCACTGACGTTATCGGGCCAGACCAGGAGGCTGCGCTCGCCACCCTGACCGACGCGGACTACGAGGCTGTCCATGGGCTGACGCTTACTGCCCAGGCTGCGCTCCTCACCCGCCGCTACATGTACGAGAACCACGTCCCGGCGGAAGGACTGGCGGGCTTTCCCCTGACTGCCCACGCCAACGGAGCTGGGAACAAGAATGCCATGTACCGCAAGACAATTGCGCTGGATGCCTACCAGAAAGCCGAACCGGTCAGCGAACCGCTGAATATCTTTGACGTGGCTCCCAACGCCGATGGTGCGGCTGCGCTAGTCCTCACCCGGCGCGAATTGCTCCCAAAAGGTTTTCCCCACCCGGTTGTCCGATTGGCAGCCTCGACCATTGCCTCGGACACGCTCTCCCTGGCAGAACGCAGCGATATTTTGTGGTTCAACGCCGCGCAGGAATCGGTGGAGCAGGTATTCCAGAAAGCCGGTATCTCCCGCGAGCAAGTGGACCTGTTTGAATATTACGACGCCTTTTCCATTTTCGCACCACTGTCGCTGGAAGCAGCCGGATTCGCCAAACACGGCAAAGGCTGGAAAATGGCCGGGGATGGATCCATTGCGCTGACAGGTCAACTCCCCTGCGCGACCCTGGGAGGACTCAAAGCGCGGGGCAATCCCGGCGGTGCGACCGGTGTGTACCAGGCGGTCGAAGCGGCGATGCAGGTCCGAGGTCAAGCTGGGGCGAACCAGATTGCCGGGGCGCGCTATGCCCTTATTCAATGTCTGGGTGGGTCAGCCTCCATCGCGGTAACACACCTCCTGGAAAGTATGGCGTAAGTATACGATCCCAATAAGGAGAAAGCCTGATAGTTCCTGATAGACCGTCCGGATAAAATCTTAATTGAGGTCCATCAAGGAGTAAAACAAATGGAAATTCCCCGCCACTGGCGACTTAAACAACAACGGTATGGATTGATTGGTGAAGTATGCCCGCATTGCGATACAAAAATTTTCCCGCCGCGGGATATTTGCCCCTCCTGCGGACAGGAAGCCAAAACATCTTTCGCTTTTAGCGGACGAGGTGAAGTGTTCTCGTTCACCACTATTTATGAAGCACCGACCGGTTTCGACGAGACCGCTCCTTACACCGTGGCACTGGTCAAACTGGAGGAAGGTCCACTGGTGACAGCACAATTGACCGATTTGGGCGAAACCGGACCCGAGATCGGCATGCCGGTTGAGATGGTCACCCGCCGCCTGCGCTCAGACGGCGACGAGCGCGGCATGTTGATTTATGGCTATAAGTTTAGACCGGTGATGAAAGCAGCCGAATAGCAGACATCCGAGTTCTAATAGAACTCGGATGTTTTGTTTCTAGCCTTCCCCACTCACTTCCATCCACAACTTCCTGAATTTCAGCGCGTCCACTTCAAGGACCGGGCTTTCACACATCATGCGGCCTTCAACTCCCGCAGCATGCAATGCACGCATCAGATTCCTGAAATCCAGGTCAGCTTCTTCCATGATAAGGTGGTTCTTCTCGCCTTTCGGACCATAATTGATTCCCGACAGGTGGATATGCAGATGCTCCATGGAACCATCGCCAAGCGACTTTCGATAATAATCCAACGCTGACATCCACTCATCGTAAGTGTTCATGGCTCCATCACCAAGACGAGCGTGCAGGTGGGCAAAGTCAATACACGGGACCACTCCCGGAATGGCCTTCGCCATCTCCATCACATCGATCAGCGAACCCAGCATGGCCGCCTTGCCAGAGATCTCCGGACGAAGCGTGACCGGGTTGCCAGTTGCGCGCAACTCGTGCACGCAATCTTGCAAACGAGGAATGGTCACCTTGAGCACCTCGTCCGCCGGGCGGCCAAAGTATGTACCTGGATGGAAGATAATATCGGTTGCTCCAGCCAGGTTACCGAAGTGTGCCGCGTCGATCAGGTACTTGCGCAAACGCGGCCATTTTTCGTCGTCACCGTTCAAGTTGATGTAATACGGCGCATGGACAGACAGTGCAACGCCAGTCTCCAAAGCCGTCTGCTTGATAGCCGCACAGGTCATCTCGCCGACGCGCACTCCCTGCACCCAAGCCAATTCGAGGGCATCCAGACCGATAGAAGCCGCGTACTGAATCCCGCCCACCGTCCCACCGGGTTTGGGTGGGGTAGCTTCGGGGGAACCGACGGTACCAAAACGAAAAGAGAGAGACATAGGGCCTATGATTTACCGAACCACCAAGGGAGAAATTCTCTCCCACAACGCAGGCCCCATGAGAAGCAGGCCAACCAAAATCGAAGTCAGTGAAGCGATCAATACCGCCGCTGCGCCCACATCCTTGCCCATCTTAGCCAGGGGGTGGTTCTGTGGACTGGCCAGATCTACAACCGCCTCCAGAGCCGTATTGATGAACTCCGCCGTCCAAACCAGTGCAATGGTCAGGAGCAATACCGCCCAATCGCGCACCGGCAAACGTAACCAAAAGGCCAACAGCATTACAAATGTTGTAACGATAGCATGGATCCAGGCATTGCGCTGAGTGCGGATAACGTACCACCAACCCCTAAAAGCATGCCTGAAAGAATGTGCACGCGAGACAAAAAAGTTCCGGATTCTATCCATGTACGATTGTTGGAGGAATACCAAGCTGCGTCAAGACTTCGGCCTGGGCTGCCCACATGCGGGCTTTTTCTTCCGCCCCAGCATGGTCGTGACCCAGAAGGTGCAGCACTCCGTGGACGACCAGCAGCGACAATTCTGCTTCCAGGGAATGCCCCGCAGCAATAGACTGGGCTTCTGCGCGCGGGACTGAAATGATGATATCACCCAGGTAACGGCGGCCCGTTTCCGGGTCTGTTTCGCAGGCGGGAAACGACAGCACATCGGTCGGGGCATCCTTGCCCAAGAAGTCGCGATCGAGAACCTGGATCTGGGTATCGCCGGTAAGGACCAATGTCAGGTCAGCGTCGGGAGCGGACTGCTGAAGCAAAGCTGTCTTAGCAGCCCGTTCCAGGACGTCGGGCATAAAGACACGCCTGAAATCTTGAGTAATTTCGATATTAATCATTTATGCTTCTTGAATAAAACTGGTCTGGGATTAGTCGGAACCTCTACTGCAGTGGCGGGCTGCGAAGCAGGTTGTTCCTGAGGATATTTCAGGCGCTGGTGGTAAGTATTGCGCAGGGTAGCGATAAAGGATTCGGAAATACTCGCCAGGTCACGTTGGGAGAGCGGGGTATTATCCAGCTGGCTGTCCTTCTGGCAGCGTTCAATTACACTACGGACAAGGGTACGCACCTCGTCATCGTTACGTGGACGTTCAGCGCGTGCTTGCGCTTCAATACCATCCGCGAACATCAGGATGGCAGTCTCTTTCGAGCGCGGTGACGGGCCGGGATAGCGGTATCGGTTTTCGTCCACTTTGGAAGCATCCCCCTCCGCGGCCTGGACAGCACGGTTGTACTGGTATCGGGTGATAAGCGTGCCATGATGCTCGCCGATGAAATCGTACAGGCGGCGCGGTAGACGAAATTTGCGAGCCAGTTCCAATCCATCCGGAACGTGACGGATGATGGTTTCAGCACTGATTTCGGGGACCAGGTCATCATGGGAATCGACCTGGCTGGAGGGCTGGTTTTCAACAAAGAAAAGCGGGTTGGTTGATTTTCCCACATCATGAAATAGCGCACCAACACGTATCAGCAGTGTATCCGCGCGGATTCGTTCTGCGGCCTGCTCGGCCAGGTTGGCCACCTGCAAGCTATGCTGGTAGGTCCCCGGAGCACGCTGGAGGAAGTAGTTCAGCAGGGGCGAATCGGGACGGGAAATTTCGAGCAGTTGCAGGGCAGTTGTCAGACCCAGAAATTGAGCCAACAGATACTGCACCGGCATTGCAATGCTGGTGGAGGCAATCCCGGAAAAAACTGCCGCGCCCATAAGAGTGGCCAGCCCTACCCAATCCATGTCGGTATAAGGCAGGCGGTAAGCCACAACGATGGCCACCCCAGCCACTGCCATTGCTATGGCAGCATACAGGAATTGCCCCACACGGCGTGCCTGTCCCAGTGCCAATACACCACAAAGACTGGTTAATGTGTAATACGGCAGCAGGCCAAGCGCATCCGGCATCCCATAAGCAGCCAGCAGGCTCATCAGCAAGCCAAAAACCACGCCGCGCTCCATTCCAAAGAGCGCAGAGACCAGCAGTGCAAATGCAGGGATTGGGAAGAGATAAGGAACGATTGTTCGGTTTGGATTGCTGACACGTGCCCCAACAAGGAAGATAGCGAAAAGCAAGGCCAGCAGGATTAGGCCACGCAGGTCAGAAATTACTTCCGGCTTGCTGCGGTAGAGATACAGGGCGGTAAAGATGGTCAAAAGCACGACCAGAACCGCGGCACCCAGGTAGTTGAAAGCCGGGTTTTTAGGCATCACCAAACCAAGAGCAGTCAGGGCTTCCAGGTCGGCTGTTGTAATAACCTGCCCGCGCGTGACAACTGTCTGCCCTGCGACGAAGGATTGTATTACCGGCTCAACGGATTTGTACGCTGCCTGGCGAGCTGCATCGGTCAGTTCAGGGCTGTAAAAGCTATTCGCCACAACCAGAGGCGATACGATTTCAACAACCAGCGCCGCTTCCTTCTCGGTTAACGTGAGGCTTACCAGCGACGGAAGATTCTGTCGGAAGGAATCCAAGTCCTCGGTCCGCACAGGGTTCTGCATTACCTTCTCCAACACCGTAAAGGCATCGGCCTTTACCAACTCCCAACGCACATCGGATAATAACAGGAGAACATCCTGCGAACCCGGCTGCAGGGTGAGCCCCCGGATTGCGAACAGTTCAGTTCTTTTCTGCTCAATAGTGGCTTCCTGGTTTGTCCGGATAGCAGAAATGGACACTAAGATGGAATCAAGCATCTCGCTCTGGGTGCGGGCGATCGCCATATCCGGTGCAATATATACTGGAGCAACGGCGCGCTCGGCTTCATTACGAGCAGCTTCGGTCAACACATCGCTGGCATATTGGATGCTGCGCAGAGCACGCAAATCCTGCGGAGCCACATCACCCACTGAAAGCGGCATGCTGATCTGGCGCAAGGACCACGGCTGGACAATGGCTACATAGGCCAAGATGCTAATGCATACCAGCACGAGGATGGGAAGAAGTGTTCGGCGTGAGAAAAATCGTGGGGAGTGGGGGGAATCCATCCAGTTTACCAGCCGGGGACGGACGACTGCCGTCCCCGCACACCTTATTTCTGCAACAACTGACGGACAGCGGTGCTGACCTGATCTCCGGGAGCGCGGCCTGCCAAGCGCGGCATGATAAGTTTCATCACCTTGCCCATGTCTGAAGGGGAGGTTGCGCCTGCCTCTATAATGGCCGCTTCGACCATTGCCTTAAGTTCATCTGCGCTGACCGCCTGGGGCAGATAAGCCTGAAGGACAACAATCTCAGCGTCCGTGGCCGCCACAATGTCCGAGCGGTTGGCGCCACGCGCTTCTTCAATCGCATCCTTGCGAGTCTTGATTTCTTTCTGGATGATGGCGAGCACGGCGGCTTCATCCAGTTTCACCTGCCGGTCAATTTCCACCTGGCGGACCGCCGCCAGCACCATGCGGACGGTACGCTTGCGCACATCGTCCCCGGCTTTCATGGCTTCTTTTAGAGCAATTTCGAGTTGGGATTTGGTTTCCATTGTTTCATTATACCTCGTGGGATGGAATGTTCTTGCTGCAGAAGAGAAATTGGACCTCTGTCGGTAACTCGTACCGTCAATTCGTACTCGAAAACAGACGGGCTAAAGTTTGCACTTATCGCTTGGACTTTATCGGCGCAGTGATTGCCTGTAAGCATTATTTTCTTTCTCTATTCCATTTCGAGTCTTTGAGGACCTCAATCGCAACCGGTTAGCTTTTCCACAGTACTGCACCGGTTCGAGCGGCTGTGCATTGAAAATAATAAGACAACGATAGCAGTGGAATCAAGAAGGTTTGGAATACAAAGGGTTCAATGCGGTCATTTTCACCATGAATATTATCCGCCAAAAGGCTGCATTTTCTACCAATCTGGTTATAATTCCACTATGTCCCCTTTCTACACCCGCAATGGCGATGATGGCAGTACCAGTCTGCTTGGTGAGGGCCGCGTGCCAAAATACCACCCCCGCATCGAAACCCTCGGCGCCCTGGACGAAGCTTCAGCAGCTCTGGGACTCGCCCGCGCGCTGTGCCAGACTTCGCAAACTAAACCCATTCTGATGGACATACAACGCGACCTGTATGCAATGATGGCCGAAATCGCCGCCACGCCTGAAAATGCGGATCGCTTCCGGACCCTGGGCCCTCCCCGCATTCAATGGCTGGAATCCCAGACTGATAACCTTTCCGCAAAGGTACCCTTGCCGACAGAATTCATCCTGCCCGGCGACTCGCTTTCCGGCGCAACCCTGGCTCTCACGCGGACAATCGTCCGCCGAGCGGAAAGGCGAGTGGCTGCGTTGCTAGATACCGGTGAAATCAAGAACCCGATCTTGTTGCAATATCTGAATCGTCTTTCATCTCTGTGCTTTGCACTGGAATTGGTTGAAAATCAATCTGCTGGTCACGATACCACCCTGGCGAAATAATGATTGGAACCCTGCTCAACATTGTAACTGTTCTGGCCGGCGGGACACTCGGTCTGCTCTTCGGCTCGCGCCTGCCCGACCGCTTGCGGAAGACGGTCATCGCCGGATTGGGATTGTTCACGTTGGCCTATGGATTGTACAACTTCCTGAAAACACAAAATCCACTCATTGTACTGGGCAGCCTGCTGATCGGCGCGCTGCTCGGGGAATGGTGGAAGATTGAGGAAGGGCTTCAAAATATAGGAAAATGGTTGGAGTCCCGTTTCAACCGCAAACAGGTTGTCGGAACGGAAAGCGAACTCAACGATTCAACTGTGCTCTCCACAGGTAGTCACGTTGCCCCTTCCAGGGACTTCGTACGCGGCTTTCTAACAGCATCTCTCGTCTTCTGTGTTGGTCCCATGACCATTCTCGGGTCCATCCAGGACGGCCTGAACGGTGATTACAGTTTGCTGGCGATAAAGTCGGTTTTGGATGGATTCGCTGCGCTGGCCTTCGCCTCTACACTGGGGGTGGGGGTTTTATTTTCAGTGATTGTCATTCTTTTTTTCCAAGGGGGTATCAGCCTGCTGGCTGCGCAGTTGAGCGCCGTCGTCACCCCGGCAATGATGTCTGAGATGACCGCAGTTGGTGGGGTGCTCCTGCTCGGTATTGCCATTAGCAGCCTGCTGGAAATTAAACCCATTCGGGTGGGGAATTTCCTGCCTTCTCTCGCCATCGCCCCACTGGTTGTGGCAATCCTGGCATTCTTTGGCGTTAAATAAATCCAGGGACGGCTATCCGCCCCTGGATTCATGCAGAAGACTATTTACCCGCCAGCGCGGTGTCGATGGCTCTGGAGATATCATCAAACGAGGGAATTAAATTTTGACCGGTGCTGCTGACTACCATCTGTCCATTGACAAAAATACCCGGCGTAGGTGGCACGCCTTTATCCCTTCCAGCTTGGGCATCCTGGCTGATCTGGTTAGCATAAGTATTCGCCTCGAAGCAATTCTTGAATGCTTTCATATCAAGACCAATCTGCTCCGCAAAAGCAACCAGGCGGGTATCTGTATAATCGCCCACGTTTTCACCCGTCCAATTGGCAAAGAGCATATCGTGATAATCCCAGAAGCGGCCTTGCTCACTTGCGCACATGGCTGCATTAGCGGCCTGATGTGATTCACCCGCACCGCCGTCAATGAATGGCATGAAATGGAAGGTGTAATATATCTTACCGGTTTCGATGTAGTTCTGGATGATTTGCGGTACAAGATTCGTTGAATAGTACACACAACCTGAACATTGAAAATCCTCCCAAACATCCATCTTTACTGGAGCGTTGGGGTCGCCCATGCTCGTTCCAGACATCGGGGCGTTGATGGCTCTAGGTGTAATTGCCACAATGGGACTATCAGCGGTCGGTGAAGAACCTGTGGCCTTCAGGATGCCAGGCAGGATAAAAATAGAAGCGATCAGCAATGCACCCGCTGTCACCAGAAGAATAACCAGCATACGGTTGCGGATTCTCTCCCGCTGACGGCGTTGCCGGATTTCCTGACGTTTACTCATTCATAATCTCCTTTAACATTAGTACAGGAATTTTGCCACAATCGGGGAGGTTTGTCCAGACAAAACCCCGTCTACTTGAAAGAAAACGGGGTTGTTCTAATCCAACTCTCATGCGAGCAAGGTTAGAATTTTCCTAGTCAAGCCAGAATCACCTAAAAGAGTTCCGCCTTCTCCGGCTTGCGTGGAATTTGTGGAACGATCCACCCCAAAATCTTATTGACGAGGACAGTCTCTTCAGGACCAACCATCCGGTCTCATCATGATGAGATTTGCAGATGGTATACCGGGTAACGTTCACCGGTTTCACGGAAGCCCATCCGCTGGTAAAGTGCCAGCGAGGTGGCATTATCACTCTGGGTGTTAACCGTTAAATGTAATATGCCAGACCGCCCTGCCTGCCGAATCAGATCCGCGACGAGGGTATAGCCTAATCCTTTTCCCTGCAAATCTGGCCGGACCGCAAGCCTTGCAAGGTGCACTCCGAGCGAATTGCGGGTACTGAGCTGATAGCCAATCACCTGACCATCCGTCTCGGCAACTGTTGCCCATCCAGCCTGAGTATAGGCTCGCTTCAACACCGGGAGCGAGTTCTGCCAGATCAGTTCGAACGCCAACGCATCCACTTCGGCAACAGCAGGCAGGTCAAAAGGCATCATCGTCCGCAGGGAAATCTCCGGCGGTAGAGCCATTTCAGTTGGGTTTCCACCGTCACGTTCGAGCATAACGATGGATTGGCGACAGGCGAATCCGTTGGAAAGGAGTAATTCGGTAAGCCATTCCTTTAAAACAATGACAGCGGCGACGAATTGGCCTTTGTGAGCCAGTTCGGCATGAGCCCTTTCCCAGAGCATCTGCCAGGATTCCTGAACAGGAATTCTGCCAGAGTTTACGAACAGCCGCACCCAAGCCACAGACGGCGGGTCGGGCGAACAGCCCAGAGCGGCGACAACCTGTCCCTGGCTTTCGACCACGAAGAAAGGCGGCAAACCGATCCAATCGAGCGGATTGCGCCAATCCAGGTGGCGGTGAACATGCGAACTGAAATGGATTAAATTAGCAATCTGGCGCTGGTCGGTCAGAACAGCCGGACGCACCTGAAGATCCACACCCACAATCATAGCCGAAAAAACAGGAGCTTCTTCATGAATCGCTGCTTCGGAGTCGGATTCTTGACAGCGGCCAGCCCGGATTGTAAAGCGATGATCGCATCAAGAAATTTGAAGCGGCGCAAGTATAGCGCAGAGAGCAATTGCATAACTTCGAGGCGCAAATCCCCTTCGCCTGCTTTATCGAGGGCGGCACCAGCTCTGGTGTAAAAGTCAATTGCCTCCTTGAAGCGCTTGAGAGCTTCCAGAGCCGAGGCCTGATTGGCCAACGCCATTCCCTGACGACGAGCATCACCAACTTCAGCGAAAACCACTTCAGAACCTTGGGCGGCTTCCAAAGCAGCTTGGGCCTGTTTATCGCGCAGTAGAGCCACCGATAGGTTATTCTTCATCTCGGCGGCCATGGGCGCATCGCCCAGGTCGAAATAAGCCGATGCGGCTTCAGCAAAGGCGTGTACCGCGGCCGGATAATCACCGGCTTGATAAGTACGTTTGGCCTGGTCTGCAATCTCCTGAGGAGAAAGTTTGTTCCCCATATCAAAAGGTGATATCCAGTATATCTTCGGCCACTGAGCGCAGTTTATCCGTAGACATGCCGCTCAATTTCATCGCCAGTTCCAGGTATGGTCGGTTGACCGGCTTGCAGACAAAATTCTGCAACTCAGGCGGGAGCTGTAAAAAATCCTGGACGGCATTTTGCTGGGTCATCCATAAACCAATATGACCGGTTTGATCAAAGAGCATTTCAATCTGACCGCCCAGCAAGGAGGTTAAACCTTCCAATTCAGGTAAAGGGATGGGACGTTCACCCAACTCATACGCCTTGATACGCGCTCTCGAAAAGCCCGATAACTCCGAGAGGGCGGTGGGTGAAATACTGGCCTTCTCGCGCTCCTGACGCAGGTGCGCCCCAATCAGGCGTTGGCGGATACCAAGAATTGCAGGCAGGTTCAGGGATTCTGTGGACGGTGCATCGTCTGATGTAGCATCCTTGCTCCAAAAGCGGCGAATGGGCAGGTTGAGGGAATAGGACAGCACTTCCAATTCTGGCAGCGATGGTGATCTGCGACCTTCTTCCCAGGCACGGAATATCCCTGGCGTCACTCCGACCGTATGCGAACATTCCGGGATGGTCTTACGCGCTGCCAGGCGCGCGTCACGGATCAAGACACCTAATTTTCTTTGTCGAAGGTTAACTTGGGCTTGAATGCTCATAGGGTTTCCTCACAATATTTCGGAAAAGACAGAATCATTATAGCAGAAACCACTCGCGGAAATCCCCGCTGATGGGCTGCCAGGACATCCGCGGTTGTGGCGCCAGAAATCTCTGCACCGAGTTTGAAACCAGCCGCTTCCAAGCGCGGACCAAATAAGGGGTGGATACCTGTGGTTTTACCTGACGAGGAATTTTACCATCCTCATCCATGACGGTTTGGTTGAATTTGAAAATGTCGTTCAAGACAACCACATCAAATTCTCCGCATAATTATCGCGAATTTGTTGTTTGTCCACATCCATCACTAGCCGAGCGACTGTTGACCCAATTCGGCTATTTGTAACGCAGCCTGCTTTATGGTTAACGCAGACGAATCATCTGGAAATTTAGTGATGACAGGTTCATGGCGATTATTGGCAATCGTAAAATTACCGCTCATATACGGCATGGTCAACCGGATTTGTAAGCCGGTCATCTGCTCGAATTCAGTCTTCGACATACCTTCCAGGCCAACCGCCCGGTTCTGTAGAGGATACAAACGCCTCGGATCTATGCCTTGATTCTTTAAATACTCCCATACCGTCTGGGTCAGGATGGCAGTGGACAAATCGGTGCCAACGATAAGAACAATCACATCCGCAATCTTAATGATCGGCAGGCTGATACGCGAAAGGGTACGACCCATATCCACAAGGATGTAATCATGGGATTTCAGGATCGCGTTTAAGATCCCATCAAGATGGTCCACCACCAGCTGGTTTGCCGACTCAGGGTCCGGTGAACCAGCCAGGAGATGGAAATACCAGTTTGACACACGCGGGAGATGATCCTTAAAAAAGGCAGCGGTTGTCTTGGCTGGATCCTCCATCGCCGCTGTAACCAGGTTCAGGCGGTCGTTATAACCGACGATAGAAGCAATCGAACCGATCGGTAACACCAGGTCCATTACTGCAACGCGGTTTTCACTTTTTTCGCTGCCCAGGCACATGGCGATATTGGCGCACAAGGAAGATGTCCCTGTTCCACCTTTTGCGCTCAGGAAGGCTATAAGAATTCCGCGTTTACTGGGTGACGTTGATTCTCCTTTCAATAACCGCGGGATCAGTTCCAGAAGACGCTGTAGAGCCTCGCTGGATTTGGTAATGTATTCATTACAACCAGCCGAAAGGAGGGCGTTCATGTCCTGCGAATCCTCCCGGCTGCTGAGTGCCACGCACGGGACCATGGATGTGCGGCGATCCTGGCGGAGGCGGTTCACCAGCTCCAGACCGGGCAGATCGGGCAGTAATGGATCCAGAATGATGATATCCGGCTGGTTTTTCCAGGCTGATATCAGGCCTTCACGGCCCAGAGACGCCGACAGCACTGTATAGCCGCTCTTATGCAACATCACTGTCAGATAGTTGCGGCTGACTGGATCCCCGTCAATGACTAAAATTGAAATCGGTTTTGTTTCCATACGAACCTTTTGATAATCACTCTTCAATTGGAGTCATCAGGTACCCAAGCCCGGAGCGGGTGGCTATATGTTTCGGTATATGCGGATCATCTTCCACTTTCTGGCGCAGACGGGCAATGGTAACCCATAGGATTTCCTTATCGTCACGATATTCCGGACCCCACACGCCGGTCAGCAGTTCCTCGGCAGACAGGACTTTGCCGATATTATGCGAAAATTGAAGCAAGAGCCGATATTCTGTCGCTGAAAGATTGACCGGTTGTTCGCCCCGCCAGACCTCAGCGCGGGCAAAATCAATGCGCAGATTGCCGTGCGTAAAAAAGCGATCCTGCCCGGTCTCGGTGACTTGAGCGCGACGCAGCACCGCCCGGACTCGGGCAAGTAATTCCATCACCGAGAATGGTTTGACCAGATAATCATCGGCGCCTACGTCCAAGCCACGGACCCGATCCTGCTCTTCGCCCTTTGCGGTCAGCATAATAATGGGCACGTTAGAGAATTGGCGGATGCGCTGGCAAACCGCAAGACCATCCATGCGGGGTAGCATTACATCCAGCAGGATCAAGTCCACCGGGTTAGCCGAAAAAGATTCGAGGGCTTCTTCGCCATCCGTAGCCGAAAACACCTCGTAGTCTTCGGTTCGAAGATTGGCTTCGAGTAAGCGAAGATAGCGCGGTTCGTCGTCAACAACCAGAACACGTGTGGACATGGCTTATGCCTCTTTTAAAGATTTCTCCGGACGAAGGGGAAGTTCGATACGAAACGCTGTCCCTTTGCCGGGGGTAGTCTTGACCGAAATTCGGCCATGATGAGCTTGAACAATCTGCTTGCAGATGAATAATCCCAATCCCGTTCCGCTCTTGCTGAATTTTCCGGGCACACGATAGAATCGTTCGAAAAGGAATGGAATGTGCTCAGGCGGAATTCCCGGCCCCAGGTCTGAAAAGGTAATGATCTCCCAGTTTTCCTTCACACGGAGCGAGATAGTAATTTTCGCGCCGGGGGCATACTTGATTGCATTATCAAACAGGTTTTCAATAACCTGGGCCATGCGAACTGCATCTGCCTTGATATGAGGAACTGGCTTCAGGTCCAGAATAACTTCCAGATCTTTTTGCCGCCCTTGGACACGCAGGATCACGTCCCGCAGAAGTGAGTCCAAGCGAACAGGCTGGAAGTCCATGTTCATGTTTCCGCTCTGCAGACGGGCAGAGTCAAGCATATGGTCAATCAGAGTGAGAAGATGATCGGATTCTTCGTCTATGATGGCCAGAAATTCCTGCTGAGTAACGGTGTCCCAGGTGGTATCAGACCGCAGGAGAGATGTAGTGTATCCTTTAATGAAGCCAAGCGGGGTATGCAACTCATGGGAAATCGTGGCAATAAAATCGTCCTGGAGTTGGGCACGATGACGGGCATGTTCCAATTGGGTCATACTTTCCTGAAGAATATTTTTTTCTAGAGCCCGCGCCGTCTGGATGGCAGCCAGGGTTGCCAGCGGCATTTCCTCATTAGCAAATTCCGGTCCTCCGAAGCGTACAAAGACCAGCGCACCGCGCCTGCCAGGAAGGAACAGTGGCAGACCAAGAAAGCGAGGCTTTGCAATCCGATCAGGTGAGGATTGATCCGTCGGAACGGATTCGGTGGCTTTGCACGTGCTGATGACCTGGTTGGCAATTTCATCACCCCAGGAGGATTCAGCCTCTTTATTACGTCCACGCCCGGCTGCACGCGCATAGACTACTTCAGGTGTTTTGGCGTTTCCTTCAACGAGGTAGATAACCAGATTGTCAAAAACGAATTTCCTGCGGAGTAAAACGAACATCGCATCCAGGGATTTCTTCCAGTTATCCCTGACGAATGAACTGCTCAAGTGAGTGAAGGTTTCAAGCGTATCGCTGTCCATAGTCCTCCAGCTGAATCAAGACCCTTTATCAACCGCAAGCAACGGGAAATGGAACCTGGTACCTTTTCCTTCTTCAGATTGCACTTCGATCAGAGAACCATGTGCACTGATAATCTCACGCACCAGAGCCAGTCCCAAGCCGGTACCACCGTAACGGCGGGTGGAGGAAGAATCCAATTGGTGGAAAGCTTCAAAAATCTCGTTCAGCCGGCCTGCTGGAATACCAATACCAGTATCTGAGACCGAAACCATAATCAGCGTATCTGATTCCGGCTGGATGGACAGGGTTACTTCACCGCCAGATGGTGTAAATTTGATAGCGTTGTCAATCAACTGGAGAATTACCCAGGAGATTTTCTCTTCATCCGCTTGGACATAAGGAAGATCAGGCTGTTCGGTATAGTGCAGAGCCACATTTCGATCCTCCGCTTTGATGCGAGAATAACTGAAGATTTCCCCCGCCACTTTATTCAGATCGACGGGCGAAAGGCGCAGGGTCATCTCGCCACGTGCCGCCAGCGAGAAGAGGATGAGATTGTCAATCAAGCTTTCCAACCGCCCGGCGGCCCGCTGGCTGACCAGTAAAGCGTTTCTCTGTTCATCACTCAGTGAACCAAGCGATTCGTTCGTCAGTAACTCCAGGTATCCCTTGATGTGCGTCAACGGTGTACGTAACTCATGCGAAACATTGGCAACAAAATTGGCCTTCAACTGGCTCAAATCGGAGAGTTTGGTCAGTGCCTCCTGCAATTCTGCGGTCCGTTCTGCAACCCGGTTCTCCAGGAAGCGATTGGCATCCTCGAGGGCATTACGCAGCTGGATAATCTGCTCGGTCACGGCATGGTCAATTTGGAGGCGGGTAAGGAGGTGGAGGTCCATCAGTGCCTGTCCCAACAAGCAGCGTTCCCCGGTCCGTTTTTTCTCATTCTGGTAAGCCAGGGCTTTCAGCAAATCCGCTTCGATAATTAAACCTTTCTGGACAAGGTATTCGCCCAGGCGGGGGACAAGGACTTCTGGGGTCAGGGGGGATGTCATTTGATATTCCTCACGACTGCCAGACCCATTCACCAGCGACCATAGTTGCTGTCGGTTGGATGCAATACAAATCAGCAGGGTCGCAGGTGAACGGATCCGTCTCGACGACTATCAAATCCGCAAGAAAGCCCGCAGACAACCGTCCGAGGCGGTTTTCCATTCCGGCTGCGAAAGCCGGTCCAAGCGTAAACCCTTCGAGTGCTTCGCGGACGGTCAACCGCTGCTCCGGGAACCAGCCCTCCGGACCCGGAGAGCCGTCCACGCGGCGTCTGGTAACAGCGGCGTGCAAACCCCGGAACGGGTTCGGGCTTTCTACCGGCGCATCCGACCCAAGAGCCAGCCGCGTCCCGTGCTGCACCTGAGTCCGCCAGGCATATGAGAACGCCGCCCGTTCACCCAGAAGTTTGTCCGCCATCCTCATATCAGATGGGGCATGGATCGGTTGCATCGAGGCGATAACCTCCAACTCCGCCAGGCGTCCGGCATCATCAGAGTGAATGGTCTGCACGTGTTCGATGCGGTGACGCAATGCCGGTAAACCGCACTCATGCTCGTAAGCGCGCAACCGCGAGAACCCTTCCAGGACTTCATGCACACCCCGGTCGCCGATGGCATGGACGGCCAGGCTGAGACCGCTCTTAGCTGCCAGACAGCCATGCTCGTAAATTTGTTCATTGTCCAATATTAGAATACCACGATTTTGCAACTCGTCAACATATGATTCGAACATTGCCGCGGTATGCGGGCCAAGAGCACCATCAGCAAATAATTTGATCGAACCTATGCGCAGGAAATCGTCCCCCATCCCGCTGCGCAAGCCAAGAGCCACAGCTTGGGGGAGCAGCTCAAGCGGAATGGCCTTGACTACGCGGAACTGCAAATCGCCACGCTCACGGAGGAGCTGCAAAGCCTGGAAACAGGTGCGTTTATCGAAATCGTGGACCCCTGTCAATCCCATGCGCCACAAGCCGGCAATAACCTGCCGGAAGTTCATTGCCAGCGCTTCAGGAGTCGGTTCCGGGATTACCGCCTCAACCAGTCTCACAGCCCCTTCAAACAGGATACCTGTCGGGACGCCGCGGGCATCCCGCTGGATACGGCCATTGACCGGGTCCGGTGTTGAAGGATTGATCCCCGCCAGCTTCAGCGCAGTGCTGTTAGCCCACGCAACGTGCATGGATTTGGCTGTCAGGTAGACCGGGTTCTCCGATGCTACCGTCTCGAGGTCCGCGGCAGTCGGCCACTCACCACCCCATGTATTCTGGTCCCAGCCATGTCCGCGCACCCATACTCCATGAAGTGTCTGGGGGAGGCGTTCTTCCACCCGGCGCAGGATTTCCTCTTTGGTCTTCCCCTCGCAATCCACAATCTGCAAGCTGAGGGCATACTCCTGAAGGTGAATGTGGGCATCGGTCAAGCCGGGAAGAATGACCCGCCCGCCCATATCCTCGCACTCAGCACGTTCGAATTCAACCAGGAGTTCATCGCCGCCCAAAGCAAGAATATAACCAGCGTCGATGGCAATTGCCGAGGCGATGGGATGAGCCGTGTCGAGAGTATGGATGCGAGCATTATGGAGAAGTCTCATATCAAACTCGAAGATACATATTAAGTGTATCCCTGGCAATCATCCATTCAACAGCCGCCCCGTCAGGGCGTCCAGTTCCTCGTTAGAATAATAATGAATGGTCAGCGTCCCGCCCTTCAATCCGGAACGCAGCGTAACCTTCGTCCCCAGGCTGGAGCGCAGACGCTCCTCCAGTTCAGCAATATCCGGCGATGTGGCCGGTTTTGGTTTGCGGACCGGTTTTTCTCCGGAGAGTTTGCGCACTAATTCTTCGGTCTGGCGGACGTTGAACTCCTGCGCCAAAACAGTTCGCAGGGCCGCGGTCTGGGCATCCGGCGTGGAAAGAGCCAGGAGGGCGCGCGCATGTCCCTCTGAAATGCGCTTCTCGATCAGGGCATTCTTGACCGAGTCAGGTAACCGCAGCAGGCGCAGGGTATTCGTCACCGCCACGCGGCTCTTGCCAACACGCGCTGCGATGCTTTCATGGGAAAGATCAAAATCCTCGGCCAACTGACGATATGCTTCGGCCTCTTCGAGTGCAGAGAGGTCAGAGCGTTGTACGTTTTCGATGATTGCCAGTTCCAACCGTTGTTGGTCAGTTGCCTGGCGGACGAGCACTGGTACTGATGTCAGACCTGCCAAGCGGGCCGCTTCCAGGCGGCGTTCCCCGGCGATCAGGACGTATTGCCCCGTCGACTCGCCCGGCGTTGCGATCAGTGGCTGGAGCACACCGTGTTCACGTACCGAAGCAGTCAGTTCTCCCAATTCATCTGGACGAATCATATTGCGCGGCTGACGAGGGTTCGGCAAGACCATCTCCACCGGAACCAGCACAACTCCGTTTTCCATCTGTAAATTATCCCCACCGGGGATCAACGCTCCCAATCCACGACCGAGTCCAGATTTTTGGGGCATAGGCTCCTCCTATTCCGTTTTTTCTATAACAGCAACACCATCGCCCGAGAGCAGTTCGCGCGCCAGGGATTCATAAGACTTGGCTGCAATCGATTCCGGTGCATAGGCTGAGATTGGCAATCCGTATGACGGGGCTTCAGCCAGCCGGACGCTTCGCGGGATGATGGTTTCGAAGACCTGCTTGCTGAAATACTTTTGGACTTCGGCTACTACATCGCTGGAAAGGTTGGTGCGGCCATCGAACATCGTCAGGATGACACCCCGCACCTTGAGAGCGGGGTATAGCGCCGAACGAACGCGCTGGATGGTACGGGTCAATTCGCCCAACCCTTCCAGCGCCAGGTATTCGCATTGCACTGCGATGAGTACGCCATCCTGAGCAGCCATCAATCCATTCACAGTCAACATGCCGAGAGAGGGCGGGCAGTCAATCAGGATGTAATCATAACGATCTACCAGCTGAGCAATCACCTGGCGGAGTTTGACTTCCCGCCCTAGTTCATTGACCAGTTCCACCTCCGCTCCGGCAAGAGACGGCGAGGATGGCAAAATAGCCAGTTTCAGGCGCGGGTTCATTAACACCAATCCTGGAGCGGGTACCCCACCCAGCAGCGCCTCATAAGTCCCACCTTTGACGGTGTGCTTGTCCACACCGAGGGAGGAGGTGGCATTAGCCTGCGGGTCAATATCCACAATCAAAACGCGTTGACCGAATTGCACAAGGTAGGCACCGAGATTGATGGCAGTGGTGGTCTTCCCCACTCCACCTTTTTGATTCACCAACGTGTACACACGTCCCACTACAAAACCTCCACCAGGCATGTATGGATTTCTTCCTGCGTTGGGATGCCATCCAAGCCAAGCCGTTTCACTGAAAAGGATGCCAGGTGGGTCGCAAACCGGGCCGCTGCCCACGGATCACGGGTCACATACAGCCGCCAAAAAAAGGCAGCTGCAAAAATATCTCCAGCACCGGTGGCATCCACTTCTTCCAGGGACGGTGCACGGAAACGGCGCAGATCGCCATTCCAGTAAAGCCGCGCCCCCGCCGGACCCTCAGTCACGGCCAGTACCTTGCAGGCGGTTGCCATCGCCTCAATGCAATCCTCGTCTCCACCGACATCCTCGATACTGAGCACCGCTGCGCCAGCTTTTGCTAACATCTCGTGGGCTTCCAGCCAGTCACTGGGTCCCACAAGTCCGGTAGTATTCCACGTCCGCAACCAGCCTTGGGGAGTCAGCCCAATCAAGGAAGACGTAAATTTCCCGTTCACCAGCGATTTGGCTTCTCCGGCTATCGGCCCTATGTGGACAATCGGCGCGCGCCGCCAGGCCTCGGGAACATTATCAAACGACAGGTCCGGTGCGGTGTGATGGATATGCTGGATGCGTCCCGCGGGTGTGTACTTGTTCTCAAAAGTTGTACTGTGCTGGGCCGGAATACTCTGTACCTTGATCCCATCCAGGACATCGAGGGGCACTTCCCCACCCCAAACAGTAACCACACCAACGCGCAGACCCAACGCACGGCCTGTCAATGCAGCATACGCAGCCGTCCCGCCTAGGCGCGGCCCATCGGGTGTGATGTCGCAAGAGAGATGACCAATGACGAGATAATCCACCGGCTCAAGAGGGACAAGCGAAGGCATAAACCCATTATACCTGAGGAGGAAAAAAGGGAAGCCCCTCACCCCAAGGCAATCACATCATATTTTTCGAGGCGAATTTTTTTAGTGGGAAGTTTATCTTCCGAGCGGCTTGAAGTTGTGTCGCACCGATGCCGCTTTGAGCAATTTTCTATTCTTTGAGCCAATAAAATGCAATGTGGTAATAATTTGCAAGGTTATCAGGGATTCGATCTTACGGATGCATCATTGATCTATTATTATGGCAACCTCCAATCCCCATGGAGAACACTCCCCGGATGGCATCATGCAATGGAATACCCTTGGGAATTTCTATTAAGATTTGCAACCAGATCAACTTGCTGTTTCCACTATTCTCAACATCCACCCAACCTTCCGAGGCACAGACCATACCGCAGAGGACTATGCCAAGAAATTTTTGTTCTCTTTTGTCCGAGCCCAGTGTTAGAGGCTTACCTCGTAAAAGTGTCCTTCAGTGTTTTTTACGGTTTCTTGTACTTTGCGACCTCCTCCGAGATAACCAGCTTTACCCCATATTGGCTGTATTTGCATTGGTTTGGAACTCGGAAGGATTGACTCCTGTAAGGCGCACGTTTATGATCTTCTTTAATATGTCAAACCAGAAGGACGCGCCAGGGCTGGCTGCGACCCCCGAAATTAGGATCCCGACAAGTTTTATGAGCCAGCCAGTCAGGTCGGTTACCTGGGGGGAGTTAATGATTGGATAACATTGACCTGAAATTGCAATGCCGTAGATTTCATTTTCTAGTTGGGGGAAAAGAGTGCAAACGGCTGGCACGCTCGTTTGCTGGTCACTAGTAAGCGAAATAGGCGACCCCAACCAGCCTACCGGGAGAGTAATATCTGAAAATTGATTTTGAATGGTGGATAATTGTCCTATATCTAAAGTTGTAGTGTTATTGTTTGTAAGAATGCTTTCAATATTACTCAGGATTGCAATGCGCAAATCGGGTTCTCTCCACAAACGGCCGATGAGATTTATTGAGTCAACATTGACAATGCTTGCCAATAGAATTCCAATAATCAGGGTTGTTATGAGGCTGCGACGTTTATACCAGCCAGTCAGACGATTCATGGCATTATTGAACCATTCTTCGATGTTATTACGAATCAATTCTAATTCGTTTTCCTTTTGCCAGATTGTTTGCGGCATACTATTCAAAATGGCATACAAAGTCTGTTTTAGCTGGGGGTGGGTGATACTAAGCGCTGTAATACCGGCTTGGATTCTATTTACTGTAACATCTTCGGAAGCATTTGCCTTGAGGGATAATATTACCAGTGCATCGTTAATCTGTTGTTTCTGGACCCTAATGGCATCAAATAAGGAATCCACAGACGCTTGAAATCGGGGAATATCCTGTCCCATTGTCAAAAGATCGGTTTTTACGGTATCCAGGATTTCATTACAAGCCTCTTCCCCAGTTTCAGATACCAATGCTTTACGTATCATCCCCAGCATCAGGCTTATTCGTGAACGTGCATCGAGGCGTTTCTTTTTTGGCAGTCTACGGGTTTCGCTGTAGAGTCTGTAGAGTTGCTGTTGGATGAGAGAAGCTTCTGTTCCAGTAGCTGAAAGAATATCAAGCATTGCCTGGGAAAATTGGCTGGCCGGTATATACGAAGGTTTGTTATCATTATTCTTCCCCGTATAGAGACTGCGGATCAATGGGTGGTTATAGAATTGATCAACGAGCGTGGAGTCTGTGAGCATTCTTCCGAGCGTTTTCTCCAGCATTCGAGCCCGCAATTGTATCCTGGCAGCTATCCATTCCTGAATTTGCATGGATGCAAGACTTAGAATAGACCAAGTAAGAAAAAGACCGAGTAAAACATTGAGGATTATAGTAATGGACATCTTGTTCACCTCGCCAAGGAACGGTTCAATACTGGAAGGAGCCGATTGTGCTTACCTTCCAACTCAGATGAAAAATAATTTTCGTTGGTATTCTCTGAAGCCGGTTGGTCCTTCTCTGAAATCAATTCTTGATAGCGTTGATCGGTTCTGATAGGATCCAAGTCCGGATCTGATTTTATCCACTCAATCGTAGTGTCTTTGTTCTTAAGCGCAAGCCGAAGGAACTCGAAGGCGAGTTCTTTTTCCCCGCAAATTGCATAAAAACAGGCGCGATTATATGCACTTTCATTATTCATTTTGGGTAATGCAGTGGCGATATGATGGTTGGCCTTATTTTCAAGACCCATCCTGTGATAGACACCTGCAAGAGCGCTATGTGCCAGGATATAATCCGGGTTCTTTCGAAGAACAATTAGAAAAGCTCGAACTGCGTCATCGTGCTGTTGTTCAACCGAGTAGAGTAATCCCAGGTAATAATAATAAACTTCTCTTTCAGGAGCTATCTCAATCGCCTTTTGATATGCAGCAATAGCATCCTTATATCTGCCTAATGACTTATATAATTTTCCCAATGTATCCCACGCCCGATCATTGGTGGGATTGACCCGGGTAATTTTTTCATAGATATTAACTTTGGCCAGTATTTCTTCCAAATTATCAATACAGGGATATATATTTGAATGACCTTTTGATTTTCCGGATTGAAGTTCTTCCTGCTTAATAACTGTAGCAGAATTCCTGATTTGATCGGGTTCTTGATGGGACGTTCCTTCAATCGGAAGGTTTTCAGCCATTTCTGTAGAGGCGGGGATGACGATAATCGATTTTTCCTTGGGAAGGGAAGGATCTTCCGCCTCCCTGACCAGGTGGGATATTTTTTGATGGTTATTGACAGACAACGAAGTAACAACCTGATCTTTTTTCCTATTTGGATCAAGTGAAATGGGTGGCTTTGTTTCTCGCCGATCTGATGGTGGATTGTTTTCTTCACCTCCTTTTCCCAAATTGACAGGTTGAAAACCATCATCAAGCGCCTGATTTTCCACTGAAGGCTCGCTTTTCGTTGCTACTCTTGGATGACCTGACGGCAATATGCTTGTATCTAAGACGATCTTTTCCGCCTTTTTCGTTTCACGAGGATTGGAGGAGTCACCAGGTTGTTTGGGCATTTTTTGCTCTGATGGCGATCCCCCCATAGCCAAATCGTCAGCCTTTTTATAGGCCTGGATTGCATTATTTATATCTTTCAAAGCACGATAAGTATCGCCGATGTTGTTCCAGACCAAGGCCTGGTTTTCAGGTGTATCCATTAATGGAATGCTTTTCCGGAATAAGAAAAGGGCGTGGCCGAATTCTCCTGTCAGGAAATATGCGTGGCCCAGATTGCAATATGGCATTCCGGAATCAGGATCTAATCCAATTGCTTTGATATAAGCAGCAATTGCATTTTCAGGTGATCCAATTTTTAAATATATGTTACCCATCTCATTCCAGAGCAATGCATCGCTCATCTCGGCCTCAAGACTAACCTGCAACAACATTCTCCAATAAAGTAGCCCTGGCGCGAGCCATTACCGGACTCATCACAGGTGCCATTTCACTGGCGTTTTGATAAGCAGCCGAAGCATTCCCATAATCTCCCAACCGTCTATAAGCGTCGCCCAACCTGTTCCAGGAAACGGCTTTATCCTCTGGGGTATCCAGGAAATCAATGCTTTTCTTGTAGAGTAGAATCGCAACATCATTCTTCCCTAAGCGATAGTAAATAAAACCCAGATTGCTATACGGCTGACCATATTTTGGATTCATCTCGATAGCTTTCTTATATGCCTCAATTGCATTGTCAAATTGTTTAGAGCTGGCATACGAATTACCCAAATCGTTCCAGTCGATGGAGTTTTGCGGGGTGTTATCAACGAATTGAGGCGTGACAGGGTTTTTGGATGGGGTATTCACCCCGGTTTCTATCTTTTGAGGTACCTCGTTTTTAGTGCTGCAATTACATGTCGTTGGATTGGACTCGTCTTCACCCGGCTCGAAAACGGTTTTGTTTTTCCGGATCGAACAACCTTCAATAGAATCAGTATTATTCGAATGTGCCATTTCAGTATCTGTACTGGTTGGAGATTGGCCCATTGGATAAATCCTGGTTGCTTTTTCAAGCCCCGGTTCTTCGACAGTCTCATTTCCTTCTGGGGTTGGAATAGGCCCAATACCGAAGAGGGAAACCGAATCCGACTCATCTTCTCCCTCCCAAATATCGGGGTCTTCAATTTTCCCAAATGTAAGTTTGCCTCTTGCCTTGCCTTTTTGGTAATGGACATGAGCCAGATTCTGGATATAGGGCCAACATGCATCGGGAGCCAACTCAATCGCTTTAGTGTATGCAACGATAGCATCGTTATACGCACCTGCTTTCAGGTGAGAATTGCCGTGTTCATTCCATTCTGACGCGGTTTTCAAGTCAAATAAGTGGTTGGCCTCAATCATCTCTTCACCTCTTTCGATTTCGGAATTGTCCTGTTCCATTATTTGATCATTATTGAGATGGGTATTTTGGATTTCATTAATCAATTTGACATTTTGATTACAACATTTCTTGAGTTCGTTTGGATGCTGATTCAATTGCTTGTAGGCTGCGATGGCTTTTTCATAATCTTTCAAGAGCAAGTAATTATCTCCCAAACGATTCCAAAGTGCTGCCCGGGTAGCATCATCCTCAAATAGCGGAATGCTATCTTCATAGATCGAGGCGGAAGTAGCATAGTCGCCTATTTGATATAAAGCATATGCCAGTCTTACATGTGCTTCACCGCATCGGGGATTAAGAGAAATTAGTTTTTGAAATACTGAAATGGATTCAGTATAGTTTTGCCTTTGCAGGTGAAGGTTTCCCAGCTCGTTCCATAGATCAGTATTTTGGGGATTGAATTCTATCGCATGCTGATAGACACCGATGGCATCCATATCACGCTCTTCTTGAGCAAAACACTTCCCTAGATTAATCCAGGCATCAATTAAGTGGGCATTTATTTCAACAGCCTTATTTAGTGAACATTTCGCTTTTTCCAACTGACCAGATTCCAAGTAGGCTCTTCCAATTCCTGCCCAGGAATATTCGTAATAGGGGGCAATTTCAAGGGCTTTTTCAAATGCAGAAATGGCATTTTGATATACCCCAAACTTGATATAGATATGACCAATACCATCCCAACTGAGAAAGTCTTGAGGAGAGCATGAGAGCGCCTTCTTAAAGGCATTAATTGCTTCTTCATTCCTCTCGTTTTTCGCGAGTAATTGTCCCAGATTATTCCAGAGAAATTCTGATTCTGGTGAGAGAGTTATTGCACGCTGGTAAGAAGATACGGCGTCATCAATGTTTCCCAGATCTGTTTGAACCAGAGCAAGCGCATTCTGACATTGGGCTTGCAGGGAGTGGTCGGCAAGTAAGTTGGAAATTTCCGTAGATGTCTTTAAGTACTTAAGGGCTCTCTGATGGTTACCCTTTCTCCAAAAAAGCATACCCAGACCGAGTAATGCTTGTGCATGGGATGCATTTTCTTTTTCGCTATCCTGTAAATTCAAAATCTCCTCAGGAGAATTGTCTGAAAAGTGTTCGTCGGCAGGAGAATTTTCCACCTTATGTAAAGGTGACTCTTCAGATTGAATTACTTCCTGGGCTTGTAAAGGAACATCCACAAACTCGACCACCCGATGCCGAAGAATCCAGCACTCTGTTGCATTCGCCGCAAAATCTGATACTTCATTTTCAAATAACCAAAAAATTGCACGGATGTTATTGTCAATGAAGTATTCCCGATGTTCATTAAACTCTTTGAAGACGCGCACACCTTCCTTCCCGCACTCCCAATTAAAGCCGTCAATGAGCAACACTGTTTGCGACAAATCCGGTAGTTGAGAGATTTGAGAAAGAAAATCGAATTGATTTTTGTAGTTTGTTTTTATGGAGTGCGTTTTCTGGGTAATTTTCTTTAGTTTTTCTCTTAATATTGTATTTACTTCATCACGAATGAAATCGGACTTGTATATAGCGAACAAGATAGATGGCCGGTCCCATTTCACAGCCAATTCAATCTCCTGGAAGAGAATGTCTATCCGGTCTTCGAATGGAAGGCTTATATCATTTTCTAATGGTCGAGATTCATTGTTCATTTACCAGCCTCTTAAGAACAGGATGGATATCGCACCAATTTTCGCTATCGCGATATTCAAGAATGGCAAGTAATTGAAGCATGGGCCTCAAGCGATCGTTATACTCAAGACGATTATGCTCATGAATTTTCTTTAAATAGACCATATCGTTGCTATCCAAAATGCGCCGATATTCGTTACGTATTTCTGTTGCCGCCCATTCGATGTCATCTGCAATGATCCTCGTTGCTTTGCGGCGTCTGGCACTGCCGATGGCAGAACGCAT
Organism: Anaerolineae bacterium; assembly: GCA_041489005.1. Classification (GTDB taxonomy): domain Bacteria; phylum Chloroflexota; class Anaerolineae; order Anaerolineales; family Villigracilaceae; genus UBA877. The sequence continues at coordinate 4,428 of JBGPQK010000017.1, read as the reverse complement.
AATTCTTGCCATTTCCCTGAATACCCCTCCGCTATATGTGATTGCGTCCTCTAATGCTTGTCCATCAATCAAGGATTGATCCATTCTGACATGAGTAAATCGGCGTAATGCATCATAACCTTCGATAATATGTTTTTCAGGTTCTCTATACGGATGCAAGTTAATATTTGGCAGAAAAATTGCCTGATCTCGGATGGCGTCAAATTCCTTGCTGTAAAACAATGCACTCGAGACCGTGTAGATGATGGCACAATTTGGTTGCATCATGATTTCACGCCGATCATGAAATATAGCGGTAGCTTTATTGAGATCGGGTTTGTCCATATCATCGATTAGTAAGAGCGGAATTCGTTTTTCTTTTGTAAAAATAGCTGCTGCAATCATATTTATTACGTCAATCAAACCTGTTATATCTTTTTCAAAAACCTGCCGTAATTCGATGCGCGTTTTAGGCTCAAGTTTCATTTTCATGCCGGCATTTATGAAAAATGCATCAAGAGAGGCGCCATACTCATAGGAAGATTGACCTGATAGCACAGTATTAACTTCTTGTTCAACTTTCCCTTTCCAACTATTTAATTGTTTCAATAATTGTTCAGGAATCTCGCCACCATTTTTTCTGTAATTCCGATACATCTGACTGCCAATGGCCAATAAAACATCGTGGAAATCGAGATCAACAATGTCTGTTTCTTCTCTAATACTAAAGTTGATCGGCCAAAATTTCTTATGAATTTCAGAATTTGATAAGATATGCAGGAGTTCTGTACTCTTTCCACAACCGCGATGGCCTGAAAAGAAGAATTTTGGCGCCCGGAAAAAAGGTGCCAGGATTGCATCAGCCAGTTCATTAATTGGATTACCCGGCCTGGAAATATAGAATGGATTGGGTTGGCCATTTTTCCCGGGTGCTAGGGGAAGGTCTAGTTCAAAATTCAACCAGGCCCGATCGAAATCCTTTGCTTTTATATATTCATAGTTGGTCATAGCAATTCCTGGCTCACGTTAATGAGAATGAAGCGGCAATTTGGCAAGGAGCGGCGCTTAAAAAGATGGGTGGCTTGATGTTAAGCGAAGCTTAGATAGCTTGCATTGCACCAACCAGACGGGGTCTCAATTTGCACCCATCCGTTTTTATTGGTAAGAATTTTAATTCGTTGGCCATAGGTCAAGCCCCCAACAATTGTATTTGTGACTCCTGGACCGCTACGGACATTCAACCCACTCGTATTGCAGATCCCATAGCTGGCAGGGGTGGTTGCAGGTTGGGGACTATCTATTGGAATAGACGAAATGCTCTGCTCAAACGATAGATAAGCCTCACTACTCCAACCAACGGGATTCTCGAATTGAGCCCAGCCATTCTGACGATTAATAACCTTCACACGTTGCCCGTATCGTAACCCGGCCACCATGGGATAAGATGCACCTGGACCACTACGCACATTAAGAGCACTGGTGATACAAGTTGCATAAGTATCATTACTTGAAGTGGTATTGGTCGGAGCAGGCGAGTCTGAAGAAGTATTAGTCGGAGTAGTCGAGTTTGAAGAAGTATTGGTCGGAGCAGTCGAGTTAGAAGGAGTATTTCCAAGGTTGGCGACTGACTGTTCAACTGCAGTGATTCGTTGGGTAAGCGTTGTCGTTAGAGTGTTAATCGATCCACCAAGATTCGATATTTGCACTTCCAGATTATCAACCCGGCTGAATATCCCGGATTTAGCATTTCCGGTCGGATCAATCGTTGAAACAATACCTTCCAAGGTATTGACTTTTTCATCCAATGTTTCAAATTTCTCATTAAGGTTGACTATAGGAATCCTGATTCCGGCAAATTCCATTAACTCATTTAACGTTCCGTTAAACCGGTCCATATCCATGGAAAGGCCTTCTCCACCAAATGCTTCTCCCGGACCTTTTGAAGTAAATTGCCAGAATTGCCACATGGTCCATGGCAGCGGAATTAATGGAGCGCTGGATGTTGTCCAGTGGGCATTCCAAAGGGGAAATTGGATCCAATAATCACTTTTTGTCTGATCCCCATACGCGACCCAAAACCCGGGCCCAGAATATATCATCGGTCGTTTGACACTTGCATCCTCAAACAACTCCGTTCTCTTAATCATTTGGTCCAGGCAATCCCGCAGAAATCCAAGCGCAGCCGATGGATTATTATCCGTGCGGCGTAGTTCATAGTCAATTACAGGAGGAAGCTCGCCCGGATCATTTTTCAACAGATCGGCAAAGTAATTAGCCTGATCAATGCCTGGCTTGGTGTAATCCAGATAGTGGTATGCACCACGTAATAACCCGGCATCTTTGGCTTTCTGCCAGTTTACCAGGAACTGAGGATCAGTAAACGTGGCTTGTGATGCTTTTATAAAGACAAAAGTTGCGCCGGCTTGTTTCGCTTTAACAGCATTCCAATTACCATTCCATTTTGAAATATCAATGCCAAGAATTGTCATAGCAGCTCTCCAGATTTTCTTTACTGGTGATTTTCAGCAAAGGATGTAAGCAAGCATATCAAATAAGAGAAACATGGAATTTCTCAAAACGGTGGGTATTTGCATCAAAATCATTCAGACTGTCAATTTGCTTTTGCCAAAGGCTAGAGGACCATATTTCTGAATATTCACCTTGTCCAACAATTGTTATTTCATTACTCAGCCCAGCATACTCACATAAGTCTAACGGGAGTTCGATCTGCCCTAAATAATCAACCGCAATCTCTGCCGCACCTCCCAGGAATAGTCGGCTCAGAAGACGTGCCAAAGGATCGGAAATGCTGGTTGCTTTCACGTGTGAATATATGGCATTAAAAGCCTGCGGAGACAGAAGAAAAAGATTCCGGTCAAATCCTTGTGTTATATAGACAGTATTACTCATCACATCACGGTAATTGGATGGCAGGGTGAGCTGGCTTTTTTCATTTAGCGGTAGGGTACATTTTCCGAAAAACATCTTTTTCCTTCAAATCGCTAACCAAATCTTTCTTGACAGTACCAATTGCTCAATGGATTTCGATGAGAGCAGGTTGTAGACATTCTAAAGCGGCATGTTTTCAATGGAACAATCATATTTTCTCGCTTTTCTTACGGATAGGAAACCGCAGAAACCCGTTATTTCTTTGGACGATATATGGATATGAAATAGGAAGAAATATGGTAAGAAATCATCATGTTTTTGCGGTAACCCTCCTGAGGATAAAGTTCCAGTAGAAATTCGAAAGTTCGTTCTTCTTAAACAATAAAGCCCCGCTAGTTTGAACTGACCCCCTGAAACAAGACACGAAAAGAAAGTACCCCCTGTGAGAAAATAGACCACAGGAGGTACTTTTATTATGTCTGGAATAAAGGGAATGGTTCACCATCCAGTAGCATTGAAGCTGGAGGCGGTTCGGTTGTTTTACGAGGAAGGGAAGACGAGGCAAGAGATCAGCGCTGCATTGGGTCTCAGCAGCGGAGAATGTGTGGAAAGATGGGTAAGACGGTACCGTCGGGAAGGAGAAGATGGTTTCTGCAAGCCAATTGGGCGGCCGCGTAAGATTCAGAATGAAACCTGTCGCCTGCAGCGATTGGAGATGGAGAATGCGCTGCTAAAAAAATATCATACCGAGTTGCGAAAGAGTTTGCTCGCGAAACGCAATATCGGGTCATCTATCACTACCGAAGAGAATACGAAGTGAAAGCCATGTGCGCTTTCTTTGATATTTCGCGAGCGGCCTATTATGCCTGGGTCAAGCGGATCGAGGGACCCGATTCTGATGCAGAAAGGAAAGAGTTGATCCAAAAAGCGTATCAGGCCTCCCATCGGACCTACGGGTACAGGCGGGTGACCTGGTGGATTGCCCAGAAATGTGGCGTCACGATCAACCACAAAGCAGTTTTACGCCTGATGAACCAGCTGGGGATCCATTCAGTGGCCAGAAAACGCCGGATCTATAAGAATAGCCAACTTGAGACCTATCATTCCTATCCCAACCTGCTCAACCGGGATTTCACCGCCACCCGAGCCAACCAGAAATGGGTCACGGATGTAACCTACATCCTAACCCATGAAGGCTGGGCGTATCTGTCCACCATCAAGGACCTGTACGACAACTTCATTGTTGCTCATCAATTCGGACGGGAGAACTCGGTCGCTCTGGTCCAACAAAACCTGCGTAAGGCCAAACAAAAAGAAAAGGTCACTGATGGACTAGTCCTCCACAGTGACCAAGGGCAGCAATACACTTCGCAGGCGTATTTTGTCCTCACCCATGAGTATAACATTACTGCTTCCATGTCACGCCGTGGCAATTGTTGGGATAACGCCCCCATGGAAAACTTCTTTGGACATCTCAAAGAAGAAGCTCTCCGCCAGTACAAATCCCTTTCCTTCGAGGAGGCTCAACAGGTCATTGATGATTACATTTGCTTCTACAAC
>JBGPQK010000016.1:0-55654 GCA_041489005.1 Anaerolineae bacterium | reverse complement strand
ATTACTCTCTGACCGAAAAGGAATCCCGCATGGTTGAATTTCCCAAGGAGAGGCTGTCGCGCTGGGGGAGAGTTGCATTTATCATTATTCTTTTGGTGGCAATTACCCTGCTGACCCACGAATTGGCTCTGCCGGAACCCGGTGTAACGATCGCGGACCTGAAGCCGTTTACGCTTGACGGGTACCACCGGCTGCTCATCCTTGCTCCGCACTGCGATGACGAGACACTCAGTTCGGCTGGGTTGATCCTGGTGGCGCAGCGGGCGAGCATCCAGGTCCGGGTGGTGATCGCCACCAACGGCGATGGCTATTTATTCGCCACCATGCAGGATTTCCGGAAAATTTATCCAACGCATGCGGATTTCATCCGCATGGGAGAATTGCGTCAGCAGGAATCATTGGCGGCGCTGGCTGTGCTGGGTGTGCGGCCGGATCAGGTTACCTTTTTGAGCTATCCAGACCGCGGCACGCCTGCTCTGTGGAACGACCATTGGGCGCCAACCAACCCCTATCGCTCACCATACAGCGGGGATATCAAAAGCCCTTATGCAATCACCTACAACCCGCAATCGGTGTATGCCGGTGTCGATTACCTGGCGGATTTAGCCTACATCCTCGAGTCATACCGCCCTGACCTGGTCGTCTACCCGCACCCCCAGGATGTACATCCTGACCACTGGGGGCTGAACGTGTTCACCCGCCTGGCGCTCACGCTCATGCGCCACAACGACCCATCTTTCAAACCCACCGAATTGACCTATCTCGTCCACCGGCCGGACTTCCCGGAAATAAGAGGCCTGAAACCGAAGGAGAGCCTGACTCCCCCTGCCATCCTTTATGCGCTCTCCCCCGACTGGTACCGCCTGGATTTGACCCTCGCGGATACAACCCTCAAAGGCCAGGCGGTGCAAGCCTACCGCAGCCAGTTGCCGCTGTTGCGCAACCTGATGGAAAGCTTTGTGCGCGCCAATGAGACTTTCGCCCCGGTAACTTATGCAGACCTGGCGACTGTTGCAAAAGGTGACCCGTACAATCCCTCCTCCTGGGTGGATGCTTCTGGCCAGCCGGTAATGCCGGTCGAACTGGACCCGGTAGCCGACTATGCCACCCGCAGCATCATCCCGGCAGGGGACTTTACCGCGGTCTACGCTACTCAGGATAGAAAGGGCAACCTGCTGGTTTGTGCTCAGGTGCATGAGAACACCATCCCTGAAATCATCTACTTTATACGCCTGAAGGCGCTGACCGATAACGGAATATTTGCTTACCAGGCACGTACGGGGGAAGCCCCAACCGGGTGGTATCCATTGCATCGTTCCGGTGTCTATACCTGCGTCACAGCTTCCCTGGCAGCCCTGGGAAACCCCTGGGCGGTCTTTATGGGCGCAGCCGCGGAAAGCGGCGGGCGCATCGAAGACGAAACCGGCTGGCAGATGGTGTATATCAAAAGGCCATAAGCCATGCCTGAACTGGTTATACGTCCCTATCAGCCCGCTGACCGGCAGGCTGTTTTCCGAATTGGAGCCGATACCGCCTTCTTCGGTGCGCCCATCGAAGCCTACCTGGAAGACCGGAATGCGTTCTTGGACGCTTTCTACGCCTATTACACTGACCTGGAACCGGAGCATACCTGGGTGGCTTGTGCAGACGGGGAGGTGGTCGGCTTCCTGACTGGAAGCGTGGATACGCGCGTTCATAATTGGAAACTCCTGCGCGTATTAATCCCGCGTCTGACCGGCAATCTGCTACGCGGCAGGTATTATTTTGGGAAACGCTCCTGGCATTATTTCGGCGGTATAGTGGGAGGCCTTCTGCGCAGAGAGGTCACTCACGTTGACCTGGGTACTTATCCTGCCCACCTGCATATCAATGTGGAGTCTGCGTGGCGCGGCCAGGAACTCGGCCAGCGGCTGATGGAAGCCTATCTTGGGCAATTACGTGAGTTGGGAGTAATTGGTGTCCACCTGGACACCACCAGCCTCAACGAAGCCGCCTGCCGGTTATATGAAAAAATGGGTTTCCGCCTGCTGGATGCCCGCCCCGACCGGTTTTGGACTAAATGGTTCGGGCATCCGGTGGATAATCGTTGTTATGGACTAAAGTTGTTGGACTGATCGGTATATCGTTGTATAGAAAACAGGATGTTTATAGAAAAAGCCGAGTCATGGGAGACTCGGCTATTTGCCAGACTACGTAAGCTCTTGGTTTATTATTAGCCTTGTGGTCTTCTTTTCTTTTTACTCATATATATCTCAAACCAATCCAGATATTTATTCAAGAATCAGTAATTTAAAACTCTGGCTTTCTTTACCAGTTCGGGCAATGCTTTTAGAAGTGCATCAATATGTTCAGAAGTTGTCCCCGTACCCAGCGTGACCCGCAACGAACCCAGCCCCCATTCAGGCAATAATCCGATCGCAGTCATCACTTCGCTTGGTTCGGGATTTCCCGTCTTGCAGGCAGACCCAGAGGAACAGGCAAAGCCAGCTGCGTCGAGCAAGGTCACAAGCAAGTTACCATTCATGCCTTTGAAACTAAAAGAACTGTGATTAGGCAACCGGGTATTCGGGTGACCGGTCAGGCAAGAATCGGGTATCTCCTCCAGGACAGTCCCAATGATACGATCGCGCAACGGGCGAACGTGGGCGATGCGTTGTGGGCGTTCCTCAACCGTCAACCGAAGCGCTTCAGCAATACCGACGATATAGGGAACATTTGGTGTCCCCGCCCTCAAACCGGATTCCTGTCCGCCGCCCGTCTGGAGCGGGAAAATTGGTGTGTCTTTGCGGACATAGAGAACCCCAATGCCCTTAGGCCCGTAAAACTTGTGCGCGCCAAGTGACATCAAGTCCACACCCAGAGTTTGAACCTCCACTGGCAGATAAGCCGCTGCCTGGACCGCGTCCGTGTGAAATGGGACGTTGTGAGCCCGGCAAATGGCCGCGATTTTCTCCACCGGATTGATTGTGCCGATCTCATTATTGGCGTACATCACCGAGACGATGGCAGTATCCTTGCTAATTTCTTTTTCAACCGTTTCAGGGGAAACCATTCCAGTTTCGTCTGTATCCAGCCAATCGACCCGGAAGCCATCATGTTTTTCCAATTGTTCCACAGTTCTGCTGACTGCATGGTGCTCGGCCCGGCTGGCAAGGATCCAGTTTGCGCCGGTTTTTTCGCGCATCGCCAGCGCCGTCCCACGGATGGCGAGATTATCAGACTCAGAGCCACAGGAGGTAAAAACGATCTCATCGGGGCGGCAATCAAGCACATCCGCGACAGACTCGCGCGCTGATTCGATCGCAGCCTCGGCCTGTTGCCCGTAAATGTGGATAGAAGAAGGGTTACCGAACGTTTCGTTGAAAAAAGGCAGAATGGCGTTCAGCACGCGCGGGTCAACGGGCGTGGTGGCGGCATAGTCCAGATAGATGGGATCAACCATAGAAAGCGATTATACCGCTTCGCGGCACGGTGTACCTCTCCCGAAGAGAAACCCCAGTAAGGATGATATCCCCAAGGGGGATGATATAATCCCGCTTGCCTATGGAACCGAATCTGCGACAGGCCCAACTCAGCCACCAGACCGGCGGCTACACTGTCACGATCCCTGTTTTCGAGGGACCACTCGACCTGCTCCTGCAACTCATCGAGCACGCCGAACTGGACATCACCGCTGTATCGCTGGCCCTGGTCACCGACCAGTACCTTACCTACATCCATCAGATGCAAATCCCGGCAGACGAGATTTCTGCTTTCCTGGTGGTGGCGGCCAAGTTAATCCAGATCAAGTCAGAGGCTTTGCTGCCCAGGCCTCCGGTCCGGGAAGCAGGCGAGGAAGACCTGGGTGAGGCGCTCGCCCGTCAACTGCGAATATATAAACTCTTCAAGGAATTGTCCAACTGGCTGGATGATCGCGAGAGGCGTCATCTACGGACCTATTTGCGCGTCGCTCCACCTCTGAAAGTCGAAAGCCGCCTCGACCTCTCGAACATCACCCTGGCTGACCTGGCGGCCGCTGCCGAAGATATATTTGCCGAGGAAGCGGAGAAACAGGCGCTGGGGACGGTCATCTCGGCACCGCTAATCACCATCCGTGAGAAAATCGCACTGATTGCCAAACGCCTGGGAAAGAACCGCAACGCCAACTTCAGCGGATTGTTGGGAAAGAAACCATCACGGCTAGAAGTGGTGGTCACCTTCCTAGCCCTCCTGGAGCTCGTGAAGCGCTACGCCGTTTCAGCCCAACAGGAGAGGTTGTTCAGCGACATTCGAATTGAGAAACTGGAAGATTGGGGGACAGACGAAGACATGGAAATCGAATTCGAATAATGGCCTGAAGAATAGGCCATTATTCTTATATGATCCCGGCTGGTTTCGTTGTATGCTAATTTCATATTGCGAGTTCTCGGAAACACAGCCGCGCCAAACTGGGACACTTTTGACATGACCTATTACTGCGCCACTGGCCCGTCACTGTTCTTCGGAATCCTGCTGATCGTCCTGGCATTCATTCTGGGTTTCCGGGAACCCAAACTGCCGCCCCCGCCCATCGAACCGCCCGCTGAACTGCCGCCGGTTGCATAAGGGAATGAACTGGGGAAGAATAAAAGGATGCACCCTCTAGTGCATCCTTTTGCGACACTTTGAGAATGCGAATAATAGCAGGGCTGCCCCGCCGCCATCAATGATGAGCGCGTCCACCCAACTGGGGTGCCGACCCGGCACAAAGGATTGATGTAACTCGTCCGTGATTGCATAGAGTAAGGCGAGGAGAAGCGCCAGCCACCAGGAGCGCTTGTTGAAACGCAAGCCGTACCAGTATGCCAGTGCCAAGAGGCCATAGCCTAGCATGTGTGCCCCCTTTTTGACAATCAAGTCCCACAGTCCGAAATTGGGCATTTCCCGGGATGGAATGGATGAAAAGCCAAAGATGACAACCATCCCAGTAATGGCAGGTAGCCAGCGGAGAATACTTTTATTATTTTTCATGGTGTCAAGTATAATCAAGTTTGTCAATTCATTTTATCCATAATCTATGAAACTTACCCTCGCTCTTGCCCAAATCAACACTAAACTCGGCAACGTCCCGGCCAACCTGGAAAAGCACCTGACTCTGGCCAAACAGGCCATTAAGGACGGCGTGGATTTACTGGTCTTTCCGGAACTCTCGCTGACCGGCTACGTACTCCAGGACCTCGTGCCAACGGTCTCTTGCCGGCCCGAGAACAGCGATCCGTTTTTTCAGCAGCTCCTCGATGCCAGTCTTAACATTGACCTGGTAGTCGGCTTTGTGGACGAAGACTCCCGTCACCGTTTCTACATTGCCTCGGCGTATCTCTCCCAAGGCGAAGTCGTTCACGTTCATCACAAGGTTTATTTGCCAACCTATGGTTTATTCGACGAGGGCCGTTTCTTTGCTCCTGGTGAATCCGTACGGGCTTTCGAAACCCGTTTTGGACGCTTCGGGATGCTCATTTGCGAGGATTTCTGGCATGCATCACCGCCCTACATCCTCTGGCAAGACGGGGCAGACGTGCTGTTGTTTTCGTCCGCATCGCCGGGACGCGGGCTGGATGGAGGGTCAAAGTTGGAATCATCCACCTGGGTGGAGCACACCAATCGGGCATACGCCAGCCTTTTCACTGTTTTTGTCGCCCACACCAATCGGTCTGGGTTCGAGGACGGACTCAATTTCTGGGGTGGTTCCACTGTCTTCGACCCGAACGGGAAACTGGTCACTCAGGCTCCGTATTTCGAGGAAGCCCTGACAATAGCCGAAGTTGACCTGAACCAGTTGCACCGTACACGCGCCCGCCTGCCTTTGCTGAGAGACGAGCGCCCTGAACTGTTGCAGCGTGAACTGGAAAGGATCTTGCATGGAAATTAATCTTTCCATTGACCTTGAACTTCTCCACAAAATCCTGACGGAATTCATCCGCTCAGAAATTACCCGCGTCGGCTTTTCGCGTGCAGTAGTCAACCTATCTGGAGGGATTGACTCGGCTGTTTCCTTCGTGCTGGCTGCGGAAGCGCTTGGGCCGCAGAACGTGTTGGCAATTCGTTTGCCTTACAAAACATCATCAGCCGACTCGCTTGAACATGCGCAAATGCTGATTGACCAAACCGGCTGTCCCTCATTGACCATTCCAATCACCGAAATGACGGACCCACTCATTTCCCGCGAGCCGGGGATGTCAGAGATACGCAAGGGGAATATCATGGCGCGTGCCCGCATGATCGTAGCTTATGACCAGTCAGAAGCGTTCAAGGGACTTGTCGTCGGCACTGGCAATAAGACCGAAATCCTGCTTGGCTATACCACACTGTACGGCGATTCAGCCTGCGCTATTAATCCCATCGGCGACCTCTACAAGACCCAAGTGCGACAACTGGCGCAGGGCCTGGGAATTCCGGAACCAATCATCGCAAAACCTCCGACCGCGGACCTGTGGGCAGGTCAGACCGACGAGGGCGAACTCGGATTCACCTACGAGGAAGTGGACAAACTGCTCTATCTTCTGGTCGACCAGCGCTACCGGCCTGAGGAATGTGTCGAAGCAGGGTTTGATGAGAAATTCGTCCGTCGAGTTTTCGAACGAGTCCGCAAGAACCAGTTCAAGCGCGTCCTGCCGACCATTGCCAAACTCAGCAACCGCTCCGTCGGTTACGATTTCCTGTACCTGCGCGACTGGGGAACATAATCAAGTTGGATACTACACACAAAGGTTTGGGGTAGGATTTGACCTCAGACCTTTTTTTTGAGGATAAACATGAAGTTTTCCATCCCCGCCGCACTCCGTCACAAACGTTATCTCTATCTCTGGCTGGGATTGCTCATCTCAATTGCCGGCTCACAAATGCAGATTTCCGCCCTCTTTTGGCATATCCGCATCCTAACCGGCGAGCCGCAGCCCCTGGCTCTGGGCGGGATCGGGCTGGCTCGCATCCTACCGGTCATTGTTTTTTCTTTCGTAGGAGGACCAGTTGCGGATACGCTTAACCGCCGTCGGATACTCTTTGTCACTCAGAGCGCCATGGCATTGGTGGCACTGGTTCTGGCACTTCTGACCTTTACCGGCCATATCACCATCTGGTACATCTATCTGCTGACGGCCATCCAAGCTACCGCAGTGGCCTTCGATGGGCCGGCCCGCCAGGCGATGATTCCGAATATTGTCCCGGCGGAAGACCTGCCGAGTGCATTCAGTATGTCCTCGATTGCACAGAATGCCGGCTCGATTATCGGTCCAGCATTAAGCGGCATCGTCATCGTCGCTCTCGGACAGGGCTACACTTATTTCTTCAATGCCGTCTCGTTCCTGGCTGTTATCATTGCCCTGTTTTTTATTGGCCCCGTCTTGCAGGATTCCAAAAAATCTGGTATCCATCTGAGCGCAGCCTTGGATGGAATCCGGTTTAGCTTTTCCAAGCCCATCATTTTATCCACCATGCTGATGGACTTCGTCGCCACGTTCTTCGCCTCGGCCAATACCATGATGCCCATCGTTGCCAAGGATATCCTGAAGGTTGGTGAAATTGGCTATGGCTGGTTGTCGTCAGCACAAGCGATTGGTTCGGTGGCGGCCGGCATTGTGGTATCGCAACTTCAAAAACTTCCCAAACAGGGACCGATCTTTCTTATCGCAGTGGTTATTTTCGGGTCAACCACAGTACTGTTTGGTGCCACCAGCGTCTTCGCCATTGCCATGCTTGCTTTGATCCTGATGGGTGCCGCCGACGCGGTCAGCACCATCATCCGCAACACCATCCGTCAGTTGAATACTCCAGACCACATCCGCGGGCGCATGACTTCAGTCAACCAGATTTTCTTCCAGGGCGGACCCCAATTGGGAGAAGTGGAATCCGGGATTGTCGCCAGCCTGTTCGGGGTTCCGGCTGCCATTATTTCAGGAGGCATCGGCTGCGTCGTGGGTGCGGTGTTCATTGTCTTGAAATGGCCGCAACTGCGTACTTATAACGGCGATGAATATCTGCAGCCGCAGGTTCCGACAGATTGACTCTTCCCCTACGCTTGCTATACTTCTACTATACAGTTTTGAAAAAAGACTGGTCGACGGTTGACTTTTATAAGAAATCGCACTATACTGATAAATGAGTACCCGCCTATGCGAGTGTTTTCTTCATCTTCCCGGTTTTTTTCTTAAAAGGCACGCTATTGTTCTGCGTGCCTTTCACTATCTTCTAGATAAGGAGATTGAATATGGACTCTGGAATGATCGGTAAGATTGACAAAGCCAAGCGTTACGCACAAGAACCTCATCGCTTTCACTTTGAAACTTTCACCGTTAAAATTGACGGCGAGAACAATTCGCATGTGATTAAATTTGCAGACAACAAATGGGATTGTGACTGTGACTATTTCCGCTCACGGGGTGTTTGTACGCATTCGATATCGTTGTCAGACTATATCCTCAAAGGGATGGTATCTGTCCCTGTAGAAGCAGGTTGAGAAAACCAGCACGAAACCATATCCTCCGAGGCTGCATGGCCTCGGAGGTTTTTATTGCTTTTGGCACCTGTTTATGAACGTGCCATTATGAAAATACTGGCATTGAGTAAATTTCGTTAGAGATATTTGCGCAATACCCTGTGGATACAATTCGGAGGTTTTCAGGTACAATTTGCATCCATGAAACCAATTTCTCGCCGTGATTTTCTCAAGCTGGGAGGCATGACTCTGGCCAGTCTGGCTTTCACTTCATTCTTACCGGAATTTACTGAGTTTGAAGATATTGACCTGGTCCGCGTTGCACATGATTCGGTCAGCGTTTATAAAGAACCCACTGACAAGAGCCGGATCGTCCGAACCTGGGTACGTGATGACTTGGTTCATGTCTACGAGACAATCAACTCCGGGACCCCCGGCTATAATCCGATCTGGTACCGCGTCTTTGGCGGGTACATGCACCGGGCACGACTGCAAAAAGTATACATCCATTACACCCCGCCTCTAACCAGCGTCCCAGAAACAAAACTACTTTCTGAACTCACCGTCCCTTATGCCCAGCCCTACCGCTACAACCAGAGGGGGGGGTGGATCCCCCTTTCTTATCGTTTATATTACACTTCCATTCAGTGGATTACCGGAATCGAAGCCGGACCGGATGGAAACGCCTGGTACAAAACCCAGGATGATGCCGACAAAAGCCTTTTCTATTATGTTCCGGCCTTGCAACTGCGAGCGATTGCCCCCGAAGAAATCGCCCCCCTTTCTCCCGAAACGCCGATCGAAAAAAAGCACATTGATGTCAACCTACGCACACAGACCCTGACCTGTTACGAAAACGACCAGCCCATATTCACCACCGATGTCTCCACCGGAGTGGAAGGGCTAAATACACCGACCGGGCGGTACAATATCATGGTCAAACTGGCCTCCCGGCGCATGAGCACCACCAACCTCTTCTCTGACGAAATCGCCTTGGCTGGCGTCCCGTGGTGCAGCTTCTTCACCACCGAAGGTCATGCCTTCCACGGCACCTACTGGCACGACAACTTCGGAGTCCCGATGAGCCACGGCTGTGTCAACATGCGCACCGAAGAAGCCAAATGGTTCTTCCGCTGGAGCCTGCCCTCAGCCGGATTCGATGAAATTAACAAACTGACCCTGGATACCAAAGGCTACGGTACAGCCATAGACATCCACAACTAGAATGCCCATCCTGACCTGGCCCTCGAAAGCGCTGCCGGAACTAGAGCCTGCCGACCTGATCCTTGACTCGGTTTTCTACCCGCGCGGCATTGGCTATCCAGATGCCACACCGGAAGACCATCTCTTCCTGGGAGATAATCTGCGAATCATGGCTGCCCTGCTCCCGGCATATGAAAATTGTCTGGATTTAATCTACACCGATCCTCCTTTCTTTACCAATAAGCGATACCCTGCCCGCATAGGGCGCGGCGAGGATTCGCGACGCCCCCAAGAATGGCAGATGACTGAAGGTTACGGAGATCACTGGGAAAATTTGGATACCTACCTAGATTTTCTCTACCAGCGTCTGGCATTGATGTACCGACTTCTCGCTCCACAAGGGACCCTGTACCTGCACCTGGATTGGCACGCTGATGCTTACGCCCGCCTCCTCCTTGACGAACTCTTCGGACGTGAGCATTTACTGAATGAAATCATCTGGACTTATCACGGGCCATCCCCCATCCGGCGTGCTTTCAACCGCAAGCACGATGCCATTCTTGTCTATACCAAAGGTGACGATTACACATTCAACGCTGATGCCGTGCGTGAACCTTATAATCCGAACACTGTCAAAACATTCGCTTCATCATCCAAAGCCGGGTTCGGTAAAGTACCAAATTTGGAGCGCGGGAAAGTCCCTGAAGATTGGTGGTACTTCCCGGTGGTGGCTCGCATGCACAGTGAACGCACCGGCTACCCAACCCAGAAACCAGAAGCCCTGCTCGAACGCATTCTCCTTGCGTCATCCAATCCCGGCAACCTGGTTGCTGATTTCTTTTGCGGCTCTGGAACATTTCCTCTCGTTGCTGCCCGCCATGGTCGCCGTTTCCTGGCCGGGGATGTTGCCTGGCGCGCCATCCATACTACACGCGAACGGCTTATCGAGACATTGCGAACACCATTTACGCTAAATAGTGAAACCGCTGCCGAAATCCCATCCAGTTCCCTTACCTGTTCAATTGCGGTTTCAAACTTGACCATATCGTTGAAAGATCCCCCGGCTCTCGATTACTGGGAAATTGATCCTGCCTGGGATGGAAAAATCTTCCGCAGCGCAATCCAGGCCCGGCGTCCGAACCGATCAGCTGAAATCCCCTTAGAAATAAAAATGCCCGTTGCGCCGACCAATGTCTGCATGCGGGCAATCACCGTAGACGGTTCATTAATTCAATCACACATCTAGCTGGTATCCCACTCCCCTGATCGTCTTCAAAAATTGCGGGGCATCCGGGTCGGCCTCAATGGCCTGCCGCAGCCAGGAAACATGCACATCCAATGTGCGGGTGTCATCAGTGTAATTCGTTTCCCATACCTGGGAAAAAAGCACCTTGCGCTCAACAACTTCGCCGCGATGCTCAATCAATGCTTTCAGCAAATTCACCAAACGCGGCGTTAGGCGAGCTTGTTTCCCCGAACAGCGGACCATGCGCTTTTCGGTATCCAGGCGGATCGGTCCGGCATGGATGCTATCCTTGCCATCGCCGGGGAGAAGATGGCGGATGCGGTTGACCAGTTTTTGGGCAGTGAAGGGAAGTGAAAGGACGGCGTCTGTGTTCATTTTTTCCGCTATCCGGTCTTCATCAATGATGAGGAGGATAGGCAAGCCGGCGGTTTTCTCTCGGAGCGACTGGCAAATACGTTTACCGCTGGTCCGCAAGGTGGCTGCATTGACCACTATCAATTCCGGAGCAAAACCGTCTGCAAGACGTGCTAACGCTTCGCTGCCACTGGAAACCAGTTCAACAACGAAACCTTTTTTCCGCAGGGCAGGAGTGAAGGCGGGATGGTCTCCGTGATTGCCCTCTATGAGCAGAAGTGTGGCGTCATTCATGATTTAGAAGTCAGATGGACCGGGAACGATTTTTAACATTATACACCAATCTTAAATATACGCATCAACCCTTGGTACCAATCACACATTCTTGATAATCAACTTCCAGAGCTTGAACCATCAGTGGCGCATTGGATACCGGTTTCTTCAGATGCCAAATGCCTGGTCTGAAACGCGGCGGTTAATTCGCCCAAAAATGAGGGAACACCACCCGGATGATTACGTCCAGGATCATTCCCAACATGAACCAGGTCCCGAAGGCGCGGTTATTTACAAACGCCTGCGGAGCGAAGTAGAGCGGCCAACCGCCCTGCCCGTCGGGAAAGCCTTCGGGGCGTGTCTCTGGCTTGGGTTTCAAGAACTGCGGGTACATTTTCAGAAAGGTCGGAACTGCCACAAAAACCAGCAGGAGCACCGGCGTGAAATAATGGTTGATAATGAGCACTACCACCAGCAAGTAAGGCAGCGCCATCATCGCCAAAACAGCATAACGGGCGGCCTTCTCACCAATAAGCACCGGTAGAGTGAAAATCTTCTTGGCTTTGTCAATCAGCAGCTTGTCGATATGCTTGCCAAAGATGACAGTGGTCACGCCCAGCACATAAGGCAAACTGGCCCAAATTACATTCCAGGACCAGACATGTGTCAGCACATAGTATCCACCGCCAACCATCAACGGACCCCAAACAATCAGTACGGAGATCTCACCCATGGCGATATATTTTAACGGCCATGTGTAGAACAGGACAAAGAAAGCGCCCAGCGCGAGCATCAACCAGGTAAGACCCCCGCCGCTGACAACGACCAGGTATATACCGCATGCCAGTGCCAATAGGCCGGTAATAGCGAAGTAGGTCAGATGCTGGCGCTTGGTCAGGAGTCCGTCAGCTACCGGTTGAGGGCCGTACATTGTGCGATAATAATTATCTTTATCCACGCCGCGTGTATAATCGGTGAAGTCGTTGAAAATGTTATTGGAAGCGTGAGCCAGGACCAATCCAAGGGCCAAGATGAACCACGAGAACGGATTTACCGTGAAGCCACCTTGCCGGGCATCGTGCAAGGCAAAAAGTCCGGCAAGAACCGCTGAGAGAAAGGTCATCACCAGTACTGCGGCGCGAGTGCTGATAAGCCATTTGGCGATAATATCCAGTTTGTCCCATTCTTCTTTGGTAACGTTGGGTATTACGGTTAAGGCTTTCTTCCACATCGCAAAATTCATTTCGTACACTCCTTGTCAGAATTCCGCCAGATTATACTCGAATATGGATGGCGAAATCTCTTTATTTTGATTGTGAGTTTCGTCACACGAACGAATGACTTCCCCCACTGGTGATTTACCCCTAAAGAAAACATACTAATGAGAGACTCAAGCCTTAGAAGGCATTCCTTCCGCGGCTAAGATTCTATTATCGAGGTGGAGCAAACCCATGAATTCAAACAACCGAAGAACAGCTCTTCCCAGACTGGGAGTGAGGTGATCCATGACCGCCAATGGAGCAGTAGAGCATTCGTTTTACGACCAGGTCCTTGAAGCCACACCGAATGGCGAAAGGCTGAGACTCTGTTTACAGTGCGGAGATTGCAGCGGCATTTGTCCCTTCGGCTATCTCATGATCCATCCACCGAGCAGGATGATCGCCCATTTGCGCGCAGATCGGTTTGAGAAAGTGCTGAACACCGATACCGTCTGGATGTGCGTTTCCTGTTATGCCTGTACCGCTGTTTGCCCGGCCCAAATCCCGTTGACACCCGGCCTGATGGCTCGTACGAAAGAGGAATTAATTCTGGCCGGTAATGTTCCCACAGAACTTCAAAGTGCATTAGAGAACTCACAACGCTATGGCAATCCGCTTGGTGAATCCCCCCGCAAACGAGCAGACTGGGCCACGGGGATCGTCCCGGAGGTCAAGATATTGGGGAAAGTCAAAGAAAAGGTTGATGTATTGTGGTTTGTGGGTGATTATCCTTCCTATCACCCCCGCGTTCAATTAATCACAAAAGCATTGACTAAAGTGCTCAACGCTTTGGGGGTAGATTTCGGCATCCTCGGTCCTGAGGAATCAAGTGACGGCGACTCGCAGCGATTGGCCGGGGAACGCGGACTGTTCGAAATGCTGGCTGAGAAGAATGGGATGGCATTCAGCAAGTACGAATTCAATGAAATCATCACAACCGATCCGCACGCTTACAATGCCATCAAAAACGAATACCCCGGGTTGGATATCTCTTATCCTATCCGGCACTATACCGAATTTCTGGCCGACCGGCTTGATCAGCTCAAACCATTGCTGAAGCATGAAGTGAAAGCCAAAGTGGCTTATCACGATCCATGTTACCTGGGCCGCGCCAATGAGATCTATGACCAACCACGAGCAATCCTGCAAAACATTCCCGGCTTGGAATTGGTGGAGATGGCGCACAACCACAAGAACAGCCTGTGTTGCGGTGGCGGCGGAGGCGGGATGTGGCTGGATGGTTTCCAATGGGAAAAAGCACACGTCCGTCTGTCTGAGTGGCGCGTAAGCGAGGCGCTGGCTGCAGGTGCTGAGATTTTAGCTGTAGCCTGTCCTTATGAATCGCCGCGTTTTGAAGACGCTACCAAGACTGTCCAGGGAGCTGGACAGCTTAAAGTGAGTGACATCGCCGAACTATTAGATGAGGCGATGGGCAATTAAAGAGGTGAAAAATGAATATCGCAATTCTGGTTAAACTTGTCCCCGATCTGGTTGAAGAACTCACCATTGACACCAGCGGCGTTGCGCTGGATACGGCCTGGCTACGTCTGATCATCAACGAATTTGACGATCACGCCATCGAGCAAGGTATCCTGCTCAAAGAGCGCGGTGGAGGCCAAGTGACGGTTGTAGCCCCGGATATAGAGGGTGTTGATGATGTACTCTTCACCGCAGCCGCCAAAGGTGCTGACCGATTGATCAAGATTAAGGGGGATTTTACTGGAGTAAACAACCATGCCCTGGCGCGCGCTTTCACAACTGTTGTCAAGGAACTTCAACCAGACCTTATTCTCACCGGTGTACAGGCCAACAACGACCTGGACGGTTCGGTAGGCCCTCTGCTGGCTGGGTGTCTGGAAATGCCTTATGTCGGCTATATATCGGGTGTCTCGCTCACCGAAGGGAAATCCAAGGTTCGGAAAGAATATCCCGGTGGATTAATTGCCGAGATGGATGTGACGCTGCCGGCTGTTTTGGGCATCCAGGCCGCGGAACAACCGCCGCGCTATGTGGCCGTCAGCAAAGTACGCCAAATGATGAAGACCTCCACCATCGAAGAACGGGCGGAGTCCGGTTTGGACATGGCTGGCGGGCCGACCATTGGTCGTATGTTCCAGGCTGAAGCCGGTCAACGAGCCACGATGCTCACCGGCAGCCCTGACGAAGTTGCCACCAAACTGGTGGGCATTTTCAAAGAACTGGGCGTGCTCTAAGAGGAGGAACATCATGAATCAGAATATATATGTAGTCATAGAGCATCTGCGCGGGCAAGTGGCGGAAATTTCCTATGTAATGTTAGCGGGTGCACGCGAGCTGGCGAAAGGATTGGGCGGAAATGTCATTGCGGTTTTGCTTGGTCACAAGGCGCAAGAATTGGCCGGAAACCCTTCAGCAAGCTCAGGGAAGTATCTGGCTGCAGATAGTGTTCTCTACATTGATCACCCAGCCCTGGCTGATTTCACATCAGATGCCTATCAAAAAGCCCTGACTAACTTGATTGCCAAAGATCAGCCGCGGGCGGTATTGTTTGGCAGTACTTCCATAGGTACAGACCTCGCCAGTACACTCTCCATTAAATTGGGATTGCCGATGGTAAGTTCAACCCGCAGTTTTAGCGCGGACGGCAAATTTGTCAGCCAAATCTGTGGCGGTAAAATCATGGCTGAGGGAGGCTTGCCCAGCCCGACCGCGCTGGTCACAATGGTTCCCGGTGGATATAAAGCCGAACAGGGGCAGAGTACGCAGGCGCCTGCCATAACCCAGGTCGAGGTCCCAGTATTGGAATCTCTACGAGTCACTTTGGCCAATTACATCGAGCCGGAATCTGGCGATGTAGATATTGCCAAAGAACCAGTCCTGGTCTCGGTTGGTCGCGGCATCCAGAACCAGGATAACATCATATTGGCTGAGGATTTAGCCAAGGCGCTGGGCGGTGCTGTATCAGGTTCGCGCCCGGTCATAGACCAGGGATGGCTGGCAACCTCCCGCTTGGTGGGTAAATCGGGCAAGAGTGTAAAACCCAAGATTTACCTTGCGCTGGGGATCAGTGGCGCTCCCGAACATGTGGAGGGGATTACCACCAGCGACACGATCATCGCCATCAACACCGATCCGGCTGCACCGATTTTTGGAGTAGCGAAATACGGTTCCGAAATAGACATGTTCGACTTGATCGAAATCCTGACTGAGAAGGTCAAGCAATCCAAGGGTGGGTAGAATGATGACCTACGATGTGATCAAGTCAATTCTTGTACTTCTTGCCTTGCTGGTCGCCGGAGGGATATTCTTCTGGCGGATCTATCAGCTGCTTTGGGTAAACCTGCGCCTTGGTCAGCGCAGCGGCCCTTTCAAACAATGGGGAGAGCGGATCAAAGGCGTTGTTGTCTACGTAGCCGGGCAATTTCGCTTGTTCCGCGTTTTAATCCCGGGGACCGGTCACTTCTTCATCTTTTGGGGATTCCTCATCCTTTCCCTGACCATCCTACAGGCAATTGTTGAGGGATTGGTCAGCTTCGCAAACCCTCACTTTTTACTTCCTTTGATCGGGAGTTTTGGCCCTCTGGCTTTACTTCAGGATCTGTTCGCAGTATTGGTGATGGTTGCGGTAATTTACGCAATGATCGTGCGCCTGATAGTCAACCCCAAACGCTACCTTGGCAGTCACAAAAGCCAGGGCGTAATGGTATTGATGTTCATTTTCACCATCATGCTATCATTACTGGTGATGAACGGCATCCGCATCAACCTTGGACAGGATCCGTTGCACTACTGGCGCCCCGTTTCAACGGCCGTCGGCAAGATCTTTTCCGGAGCGGCAGCTGGAACGCAAGTGGTTATCATTGAAATCGCCTATTGGACCCATCTGTGTGTGGTCCTGATCTTCTTAACTGAACTGCCGGAAGGCAAGCACTTTCACGTTGTCACTTCCGTACCTGCTGTCCTCCTCCGCAATCTGGACCCGCACGGTCAGTTACCTGCGGCGACGGATCATAATGGCCAGGTTGGCGTCAATACAATTGAACAATTCCGCTGGCGGCAGATGTTTGACTTTTACACTTGCACCGAATGCGGCCGCTGCCAGGATGTCTGTCCGGCCTATGCAAGTGGCCTACCCCTTTCTCCGAAGTTGCTCATGATGGAATTACGGGATAACCTCAAAGAGCGCGGTGCGGCTCTTAGAACTCATGCCTCGAACAGCACAACGCAGGCCACTCAGGTACGTCCATTGGTTGGCGATGTGATCTCCGAGTCGGTCCTATGGGCCTGCACGACCTGCTTTGCTTGCGATCAGGAATGCCCTCTGTTCATCGAGCACATTTCTCCTATCGTAGAAATGCGGCGCTTCCTGGTTATCGAAGGGCGCGTGGGTACGGAACTTCAAGACGCTCTCGCTAATCTAGGCCGTTATGGCAATTCATTCGGACAGTCGGAGCGAATGCGCGCCCGCTGGACTCAACCGATCCAGCCTCCCATCAAAGATGCCCGTCGCGAGCCTGTGGAATATCTATGGTTCCTTGGTGATTACGCCTCGTACAGCCCAACGCTAACAGATGTTACAGTCAAAACTGCCGAAGTTTTCCGAAAAGCCGGTTTGGATTTTGGCATTCTCTACGATGCCGAACGGAATGCCGGCAACGATGTGCGCCGCGTTGGGGAGGAAGGCCTATTCGAGATGCTGATGGAGAAGAACTCCACGGCATTGAGCAAATGCACTTACAAGGCGATCGTCACCACTGATCCCCATACTTATAACACCCTCAAAAACGAATACCCAGCGAACGGAGACGAGCACCACCCGGTATTGCACTATGCCGAACTACTCGACCAGTTGATAACTGCCGGGAAACTAAAGTTCAGCAAGAAATTGGGCTACAAAGTCACCTATCACGACCCATGCTACCTGGGTCGTTACAATGGTGTTTACGATGCGCCTCGGAGGGTGATCGAGGCGACTGGCTGTGAATTGGTCGAGATGCCACGTCACCATGATGGTTCTTTCTGCTGCGGCGCGGGAGGTGGACGCATCTGGATGCCAGAAGGTGAAATCCAGGAACGCCCCAGCGAATCCCGAATTCACGAGGCAGTAAAACTAGACAAAGTAACAACTTTCGTCGTTGCCTGCCCCAAGGATGTCACCATGTTCCGTGACGCCGTGAAAACCACTGGCAACGAGAGCAGGATCGAGGTAAAGGATTTAATCGAACTGGTCCACGCGGCGCTATGATGTGTGCACAAATACGATGACTAACAGCAAGAGAAGCTTAAGGATACCCATCGCCACCAAGCTCATCCTGAGCTTTCTACTGATCATTGTCATCACCAGCGCCGTCTTCACCGTCGTGGGCATCCAACTAATCAGCGACCGCATCGTGACGGAAGCTCAAGAGAAGGTTGGGCGCGATCTTAACTCGGCGCGAGAAATTTATCTAAGCAAGTTAAACCACCTTAACGATGTGGTCCGACTCACGGCTGACCGGTTTTATATTAGAGACGCGTTAATATCCGGTGATATCGGAAGTTTCGCCGAGGAGTTGGTGCGAGTAAAAGTAAGTGAAGGCTTGGATTTATTAACAATCACAGATCCTATGGGTAATGTTCTTTTACGAGCTAACAATATAAACCTCTCTGGAGACAGCCAATATCATGACGAGCTTGTTGCAGCGGTAATAGATAGAAACGTCCCTGTTGCTGGCACAATGATTGTGCCCATTGAAGATTTGCGATTGGAATCACAGTTCCTGGTTGACCAGGCGCACTTCAATTTTATCGACACTCCGATGGCAAGAGTAAGAAGCGAGACCGAGGAAACCTCCGGTATGATGCTGGGGGCAGCTGCTCCGATCTTCGACTATCAGAATAATTTGATTGGTCTCTTGTATGGCGGCATTCTGTTGAACAAGAATTATGAGATTGTTGACGAGATCAAACGAACCGTTTTTCAGGACCTGCAATATAAAGGCCAGGATATTGGAACCGCAACGATCTTTCAAGATGACCTAAGGATTTCGACAAACGTCAAGAACGGAGATGGCACAAGAGCGATTGGGACACGTGTTTCAGAAGAGGTATACAACCAGGTCGTCCTCAATGGGAAACCCTATATCGGGCGAGCATATGTTGTGAACAACTGGTACATCACAGCCTACGAGCCGATCGAAAACACTAATCATCAAATTATCGGTATTCTGTATGTTGGCATCTTGGAACAAAAATATCAGGATATCAAGCAGCAAACTGTTCTTGTTTTCTTATCTATTGCGCTGATTGGCGTGCTGGTTTCGACGGTATTGTCCTACCTACTTTCTCGCAGCATTTCTGGCCCCATCAAGAAATTGGTCCTGGCCTCCAAGGAAGTGGCCAGCGGCAACCTTGATACAAAGGTTGAAATCACGACAACGGACGAATTAGGCAAATTAGCATACACCTTCAATAAGATGGCACTGGCTCTGAGAGAGCGCGATGACAAATTAAAGGAATTCACCAGAAGCAAGATCATGGAGTCTGAAAGGCTGGCGCTCATTGGACAATTATCTGCAAATGTGGCCCACGAATTGAATAATCCACTCCAGGGAATTGTCACTTATTCGCACTTGCTATTGGAGGAATTGCCCCAAGATGACCCGGCCAGGGATTCCCTCGAAAAGATCGTTATCCAGGCCGACCGAAGTAGAGACATCATTCGAGGCTTGTTAGATTTTTCACGGCAGAGGAAACCCGATAAAACGTTATGCGACGTTACAAACGTTTTAAAAGACTGTGTTTCCCTCCTGGAAAAGCAGGCTCTATTTCATAATGTGCAGATAACAACCAATCTGGACGAGAAACTACCATTGACGGTCATAGACCCGTCACAGATAGAGCGCGTGTTTATTAATATGATCGTAAATGCAGCAGATGCGATGGATGGCAATGGAAAACTGGATTTAGAGACCAGATTTGACCCGGTTGACAATTGCATTGAAGTGGAATTTACTGACACTGGTCATGGCATTCCAAAAGAAAATTTGGAAAAAATTTTTGACCCCTTCTTTACCACCAAGGATACTGGCCACGGCGTTGGATTGGGCCTGGCTATCAGTTTTGGGATAATCAAAGAACATAAGGGAACCATCTCAGTTGAAAGCGAAGTTGGCAAAGGAACTACATTTATTGTGAGGATTCCTGTAACCGCTGAAGAAGAAAGCAAGAAAGATGAAAACTCAATCTAGAATTTTAATCATTGATGACGAGGAAGTTGTTCTGGATTCTTGTTCGCGCATTTTAAAAGGCGGTGCATACAAGATCGCAACGGCGACGAATGGCCGCCTTGGCTTGGACATGGTGAAGGAATTCCAACCAGATCTGGTTTATGTTGATCTCAAAATGCCGGGAATTTCAGGAATTGAAGTAATTGAAAAGATACGCGAAGCCGATCCGACGATCGTGGTCATTGTTATTACTGGCTTTGCAACCGTAAGCTCGGCCGTTGAAGCAATGAAAAATGGCGCATACGATTTTCTACCAAAGCCTTTCACGCCTGATGAATTTCGGTTGATCACCCAGAGAGGTCTGGACAAGAGAGGGTTAATTCTCGAAACCATCCAACTCAGAAGAGAAAAGGAAATGCTCAGAGAGCAATTTGCTGCCATCGTCTCGCATGAGCTCAAGGCTCCTCTGGGTGCAGTACAACAAAATCTATTTGTATTGATTAGTGAATTATCAAATCAACTCACTGAAGATCAAAAAGCCCGGTTTGGACGGATGCAGACCAATATCACTGATCTTATTAATCTTATCCTCACCTGGCTGCGAGTGCTGTCCGTTGATGTGATGAAGATTCGAGAAAATTTTAAACCAACATCCATATCCACAATAATATCCAAAGCAGCAGAGAGCGTTATCCCTCATGCGACCCGCAAAGATATTGAAATAATCTCTTCGGTTAAAGAACCCTTATCCCTTGTCAATGGAGACGAGGGGACTCTGGTTGAATCAGTAGTGAATATTTTGGGTAATGCCATCAAATATTCCCGAACCGGAAGTCAAATCATATTAAAGGCCGAAGAAAGCGAAAACAATATTGTAATCTCAGTTGCTGATACCGGTATTGGCATATCGAAAGAAGACCTTCCATATATTTTTAATGATTTCTACACTGGCAAGGACGGCCAGAAGATCGAAAAGAGCAGTGGATTGGGATTAGCCATCACCCGCCGTATTATCGAGGCGCATAACGGATCTGTTTCAGTAGAAAGCGAATTGGGCAAAGGTGCTACATTTGCAATCCATCTTCCGGTATTAAAGAGCACTTAATGCGACTTTGCTATCAATTACCAGGCCAAATCATAATCTAAGGAGATGTAAAATGAATACACAAAAAAAACTCATAATTATTGATGATGATCCTGATTACGTCGCCGGGATTAAATCCGTCCTTGAGACCGCCAGCTATAGCGTGGACGTAGCTTACAACCCGAAGGACGGATTCAAGGCTTTGCAAACCAACCGCTATGACCTGCTCCTGCTTGACATTATGATGGGAAGAGGCGCAGAAGGGGTTGCATTGGCACGGAAGATAAGGAAGGATCCAAAATTGAGAGAATTGCCGGTATTAATCATCACCGGACTCAGGGAGCAAATTGCTTTTCTCTTCCCGGGTCAGCCTGTTCATCCCCATTTCGTCGAGAATGACGAATTGCTTGAGAAACCAGTAGAACCCAAGTTACTATTAGAAAAAGTGAGTTCCTTGCTGAAATTGGCAGAAAAGAAAAAGTTGTAAATCTTATTATAAGAAGGAGGTAATTGAATGGTAGACGAACTTTTTTTCAGTCATGAAATAGCCAACATAATGTATGCTTCACATGGGGAGCCAATCACAAACTGCTTGCAGTGCGGTACTTGTTCCGGGACTTGTCCAGCGGTTGAATTCATGGATCATACCCCCCGTCAGATCATCGGAATGATCCGGGCTGACCTCAAGGAAGAAGTAATGGCCAGCAACACTTATTGGACTTGTGCATCTTGTTTCCACTGCACAGTCAGATGCCCGGCTGAAATAGATATTGCCGATATGATGTACGCTCTGAAGCGCTACTCCATGTGGAAAGGTCAATTCCGGGAGGGTTTGATCGGCCCCGATTTCTCTGAAGCCTTTGTGAAGATGATTGTGAACTCCGGGAGATCCTTTGAGCCGTTACTGGCAGCTACCTACCTCCCCAAGTTTAGCGCTCGAGACATTATTCAGGAAGGTCTAATGGCCACCGGCCTGGTTCTATCGGGGAAGATGCCTTTGCTTCCAAAAAAGATCAAGGGGCTTAAGAAGTTTCAACAGATGGTGAGGAGAATCATCCCGATAGGAGAGCCGTCATGAAGCAATACGCATATTACCCTGGTTGCTCTCTCGAAAGTTTAGGGAAAAGCTACAATAGTTCCGCAATGGCTGTTGCTGGCGCGCTGGATGTGGAGCTTAAGGAAATTGAGGATTGGAACTGCTGTGGTGCGACTGCTTACTTCCCAGTAGATGAATTACTGGCATACACACTAACAGCTCGGAACCTGGCGAAGGCCGAAAAAACAGGTCTTGATTTCGTCGCCCCTTGCAGCGCGTGCTACAAGAATGCGTACTTCACCAATTCCTACCTCCAAAGAGATGCCGATCTGGCCGAACACATCAACTACGCCCTGGAAGCAGATAACCTGCATGTTTCTGGCACATCAAAGGTTCGACACCTCATCGAAGTTTTTATCAACGACGTGGGATTAGAGGAGATTAAGAACAAAGTCACGCATCCACTGAAAGGGCTTCGCGTTGCCCCCTATTACGGTTGTCAAATTCTGAGACCCCGGAAGGACCACGAAGACGTTGAGAATCCGCAATATTTCGAAGGACTGTTGTCAACGATTGGGGCGGAACCAATAGAATATGCCTCCAAAACCCGTTGCTGCGGCGGCTCCCTTATCATCACGAACCGAAAGGCCGCCCTGGACATGGTGCGCATACTCTTACTGGATGCCATTAACCACAATGCCGACGTGATTGCCACCACCTGCCCGATGTGCAATGTAAATCTGGAAGTTTATCAAAATCAGGTCAACCGAGAATTTGGTACACAATACTCAATCCCGGTGATGTATTTTACGCAACTTATGGGATTGGCCTTGGGGATCGTTCCCGGTAACTTGGGGATTGGGAAAGAACAAATATCCGGTGCATCAATGCTTGCCTTTGCTCAGAATGCGAAACAGGAGAGAAACCTATGAGTGAAAGAATTGGCGTATACATCTGTCACTGCGGCACAAACATTGCCGGTATTGTTGACGTTGCCGACGTCAGTAAATGGGCTGGAGAAAAACTTGCAGACAAAGGTGTTGTTGTCTCCCGCGACTACAAGTTCATGTGTTCCAGCCTGGGTCAGGAACTGATCCAGAAGGACATCAAAGAGCAGAAACTGACCCGTGTTGTTGTCGCAGCCTGCTCTCCGCACCTGCACGAAAAGACATTTCGCAATGCCTGTAAAGGCGCAGACTTGAATCCCTACCTTTGCGAACTGGTCTCCATCCGTGAGCAAGACTCCTGGGTGCACACCGATAAAGCGGCTGCCACGGTAAAAGCCAAAGCTATTGTCTCGGGTGGCGTAGCCCGCGTGATTCATCACGAAGCGCTCGAACCTTTGCGCGTGCCCATCCATCCTGCCACATTGGTTGTCGGTGGCGGTATCGCCGGAATCCAGGCCGCCCTCGAAATCGCTGACGCTGGATTTCGTGTCTACCTGGTGGAGCGGGAACCATCCATCGGTGGGCACATGGCTCAGTTCGACAAGACATTCCCCACCCTGGACTGCTCAGCTTGCATCCTGACACCCAAAATGGTGGACGTTGGCAACCACCCCAATATCACATTGCTGACCTGGTCAGAGGTCCAGAAAGTTGACGGTTACGTTGGCAATTTCACCGTTACGATCAAGAAGAAACCTCGTTACATCAAGACGGAAGACTGCACCGGATGTGGTATTTGCTGGGAAAAATGTCCTAAGAAGGTAGTTGATGATATTTTCGAAGCAGGCATGGGCAAGCGCAAGGCCGTTTATGTGCCTTTCCCGCAAGCTGTGCCCAAGTATCCGGTGATTGACGATGTTAATTGCACATATTACTTGAAGGGTACCTGCAAAGCTTGCGAGAAATTCTGCCCGACCAATGCCATCGACTTCAACCAGAAAGCAGAGGAGATTACTGTTGAAGTAGGCAACATCATCCTGGCCACAGGTTATGACTTATTCGATGCACGGCGCATCCCTCATTATGGCTACGGCAAGTTAGCAAACGTCTTTACCAACCTGGAGTTCGAGCGCATTTGCAACGCAGCCGGTCCGACAGGTGGCAATATTGTCCTGCGGGATGGCAAGACTGCGCCGAAAACGGTGGGGATTGTCCACTGCGTTGGCTCGCGCGATAAGAACTACAACGCCTATTGTTCAGCCATTTGCTGCATGCAAAGCCTGAAGTTCGCCCACCTGGTACGCGAACGCACCGGTGCAGAAGTATACAATTTCTATATCGATATTCGCACCCCGAGCAAGGGTTACGAAGAGTTCTATCAGCGCCTACTTGAGGAGGGAACGCGTTTCGTGCGCGGCAAAGTAGCCGAGGTAACCAATGTTGCCAGAGTACCCGAGGAAGAAGGAAAATTGATCATCCAGGTGGAGGATACTCTCATTGGCAAACAGCGACGTATCCCCGTGGACATGGTCATTCTTTCATCCGGGATGCAAGCACGTCACGACTCCAAAGATGTTGCTAAATTGTTCGGAATCTCCTGCAGCGCGGATAACTGGTACATTGAAAGGCATCCCAAACTTGACCCGGTCGCGACGATGACCGATGGCATTTACATCGCTGGCTGCGTCCAGGGACCGAAAGATATCCCTGCCAGCGTGGTACAAGGTGCAGCCGCAGCGGCACGTGTCTTGGGCAAGATCCAGCAAAAGGAAATTGCACTCGAACCGGTACGCGCCACGATCAACGAAGATCAGTGTTCCGGCTGTCGCATCTGTAATAACTTGTGCCCATTCAATGCCATTCTCTTCCATGAAGACAAAATGGTGTCTGAAGTCAACCTGGCGCTCTGCCAGGGATGCGGCACCTGCGTGGCAGGCTGCCCGGCTGGCGCCATCAGCGGCACAGGCTTCAGTAATGACCAAATCCTGTCGCAGATTGACGGACTGCTCCTGCTGAACATCTCGCATGCAGCCGTACCTGTAGAGAGTTAATTGAGGAGAGTGAGACATGACTGAAGAAAGCAAACCCTTCGAACCCGTCATTATCGGCTTCACCTGTAACTGGTGCAGTTACCGCGCTGCCGATATGGCTGGCACAGCCCGCATGAAGTACGCTCCGAATATCCGTCTGATCCGGCTGATGTGCTCCGGACGCCTGGATCCCACATTTGTCTTTAAAGCCTTCGCCGGCGGCGCAGACGCGGTGCTGATTTCCGGTTGCCATCCTGGAGACTGCCATTACGTCGAACAAAATTATAAAGCCATGCGCCGCTTCCATCTGCTGAAGCGCGTGCTGGTCCAGATGGGCATCGAACCCGGACGACTGAAATTGCTGTGGGCCAGCGCGGCAGAAGGTGCCATCTTCGCTGCCGAGATCAACAAGTTTACCGAGGAAGTGCGCGCGCTAGGTCCACTCAACTGGTCACAACCAGGGGAGATAGTCAGTACACCCATCATGGAGGAGGTGACAGCATGAGTAAACCTAAATTCGCGATGTACTGGGCCGCATCCTGTGGCGGGTGCGAGATAGCCGTTCTGAACATCCACGAAAAAATCTTGGATGTAGATGCCAACTTCGACGTGGTCTTCTGGCCGGTCGCCATGGATGCCAAATATAAAGACGTTGAGGCGATGGAGGATGGCTCGATCCTGCTGACCCTATGGAACGGCGGCATCCGCAATGACGAGAATGAGCACATAGCCCACCTGCTGCGTAGGAAATCCAAGATTTTGGTGGCGTTTGGCTCATGCGCCTGCGAAGGCTGCATCCCTGGCCTGGCCAACTTCTCGCCCATCAAGGAAGTTGTGGACACCGCCTTCACAACCATCACCACCGACAATCCCGACAACCTTCGCCCGCAGACCAGCTATGCAATGCCCGAAGGGATCATCACCATTCCGACCCTCTACCCGGTATTGAAGACTCTCGAACAGGTAGTGGACGTGGACTACTACATGCCCGGCTGCCCGCCTGAATCGCATCAGATCGCGGCAGTCATTGACCTGGTGGTACAGGTCCTTCAAGGGAAAGCTGAACTTCCTCCCAAGGGTGCCACCATTGGCGCCGGCAATTCCACCGTCTGCGACGAGTGCCCTCGCAAGCGCAACGTTAAGACCATCAAGGAGTTCGGCCGGATCCAATTAATGCATGCCGACCCCGAACTATGCCTGCTCGAACAGGGTATTCCCTGCAACGGTCCGGCCACTCGCAGCGGCTGCAATGCCCGTTGCCCAACAGTTGGTGCGCAGTGCATTGGCTGCTACGGTCCTGCCGAGGGTGTGGTGGATTATGGCGCGCGCCTGATCTCCGCCTTCGCCTCGGTCATAGACAGCAACAAGCCAGATGAGATTGACAAAATCCTGGACGGCCTGGTAGATCCCGCCGGACAGTTCTATCGGTTTAACCTGGCTGGCTCCCTGTTGCGCTCCAGCAAGTCCGCGCAGAAAGGATAATTGAACATGCAAAGGATCACAATTGACCCCATCACCCGGCTGGAAGGCCACGGCAAGATTGAGATTTTTCTAAATGAACAGGGGAATGTCACCAACACCTACTTCCAGATCCCGGAACTGCGCGGCTTCGAGCGTTTCTGCGTCGGACGCCCCGTCGAAGAAATGCCCCTGTTGACCAACCGCATCTGCGGCGTATGCCCCGAGGCACACCACATGGCTGCTGCCAAGGCCACCGATGAAGTCTATCACGTGGAAGTACCGCGTACCGGCAAGATGCTGCGCGAACTGCTTTACTCTGCTTTCTATGCCACCGACCACACCACCCATTTCTATGCCCTGGGCGGCCCGGACTTCATCATGGGCCCGGATGCCCCGGTTGCCGAGCGCAACATTTTGGGCGTCATCCACAAGGTCGGGTTGGAGATTGGTGGCAAAGTTATCCAAATGCGCAAGTACGGCCACACGGTGGTCGAGATCATCGGCGGTCGCAAGGTCCATCCCTGCACCTCCATCCCTGGTGGCTTGACCAAGGGCATCACCGAGGAACAGCGCAAGGAAATCGAGCAGATGGGCCGCTGGGCAATTGAGTTTGCCCAGTTCTCCTTGAAAGCCTTCAACGACATTGTCCTGAGCAACAAGACTTACCTTGACCTGATCGTCGGTGACATCTACACCCACAAGACTTACTACATGGGCATGGTGGATGAGAATAATAAGGTGAACTTTTATGACGGTAAAGTCCGCGTGGTTGGACCGGATGGCAAGGAATACGTCAAGTACGCGCCGAAGGACTACGCTGCTAACATCGCCGAGCATGTCGAACCTTGGACTTACCTGAAATTCCCATACCTTAAGAATGTCGGTTGGAAAGGCTTCGTGGACGGACCCGATTCTGGAGTTTACATGGCCACTCCGCTCTCACGCCTCAACGCAGCCGACGGCATGGCGACTCCTCTCGCACAGGCCGAATACGAGAAGTTCTATAGCACTCTGGGTGGTAAGCCTGTCCATCAGCGCCTGGCGATCCACTGGGCACGCCTTATCGAACTGCTCTACGCGGCCGAACGCTGGGTGGAATTGGCCACCGACCCGGAAATTACGTCGCCCAACTTCCATGCCATTCCGACAGCCACCCCCACCGAGGGTGTGGGCATCGTCGAGGCTCCGCGAGGCACACTCACGCATCACTACTGGACGGATGAACGCGGCGTGGTGACCAAAGTCAACCTGGTTGTTGGCACTACCAACAACTACGCCCCGATCACCATGTCCATCAAGAAGGCTGCTGACAGTCTAATCAAAAAGGGCATCGTAAACGAAGGTCTGCTGAATATGGTCGAGATGGCCTTCCGCGCCTATGATCCTTGCTTTGGCTGTGCGACTCACTCCCTGCCTGGCCAGATGCCACTTGAAGTCACCATCCGTGATACAGAAGGCAACCCGGTCAAAATCTTAAAACAATTCTGCGAATAAGTTGTTATTTGGAAGGTTGAAGGCCGTGAATTCTTCAACCTTCCAACTTTTAACCTAAGACATGAAAACCCTGGTTATCGGACTCGGCAACCCCATTTTAGGTGACGACGGCGTTGGCTGGCGTGTGGTGGAGGAAATTGCCCGTAAAACGGCACACAGGCCCGAGGTCGAGGTGGATTGCGTCTCTCTAGGGGGATTGAGCCTGATGGAAAGGCTGACAGGTTACGAGCACGTAATCCTGGTGGATTCCATTTTCACCGGAGAGAAACCTATCGGGACCATCAGCCAATTCGCGTTGAGCGACTTACCGGACCTGACGGCCGGTCATTCCGCCTCGGTACACGACACATCCCTGCACAACGCGTTGAATGTGGGACGCAGCATGGACATCCCCCTACCCCGCGACGAGGATGTGGTTATCATTGCCATTGAGGCCGAGAACGTATACGATTTCTCCGAAACACTGTCTCCACCGGTCGAAGCGGCTGTGCCTCAAGCGGTAGGGGCTGTGCTACAATTGATCCAACCAAAATAAGGAGAGAGATATGGTTTCCCTTGAACTCTTGCGGCGTAATCCCTTCTTTGCACTACTTACGGATGACCAGCTCAAGGCAATTGCTATGATTGCCGAAGAGAAGATTTATCCCAAAGAGACCCTCCTGGTGAAAGAAAACACCCCCGCCAACAAACTCATCCTCCTGCTCGAAGGCGATGTGGATCTTGTTTACAGTGGCGGCGGCGAAGGAGCCATTTCCAATGCCTTGGTAGGCTCAATCGCCCCGGGCGAGATGCTGGGAGTCTCGTCGCTCATCGAACCTTATGTCTACATTTCATCTGCCCGGGCGACCGTCCCCGCCAAGGTTGTGGAAATTGACGGACCGGCTGTACGTGCCCTAATGCAGGTGGATAAATTGCTCGGCTACGCGTTGATGCGAAACGTGGCAGCTGCGGTGCTGGAGCGCCTGAAATACACCCAAGTGGAACTGGCCGCCGCGAGGGCCTGATATTCTTGTAAAGGGATCAATCCTGACCGTTGTCTTTTGACCGCGCCGCGTGGCGCGGTTTATTATTGGCCTGTAAAGTCACCCCAGGACGCAACCGGTTCAGGGAAATGCCGTATATTAATTAACAATACAATTTCACTTTTCAGGAGGCTGAAATGAATGAAACATCCACTCCCCAAACGGGGATAGATCATGGCAGAGCCGTTATTATTGCTACGACTATCGTCTTGTTGACTTGCATTCTTTCATGTGCAGCCGTGTTGATCGTTCTCATCATGAGAGCACCTTGAATCCGCCGTTGACTCAAAAGCGCCCCGAAGTATATTCGGGGCACTTTTGGGTTTATTCTAATCAGCCTTCGCTGGTCATGATGAACAGCGGCTTCATTTCAAAATTCTCATACTTGGGGCGGTAGCGCTCAATATCGTAGAAATGATCCACATTGACGACCTTCTTTGTGCCAGTGACCACATCGAGAGGCATATTGTCATAGCGGCCATTCTTAAGCACCACCAGTCGCCCATGGATACTTTTCAGGAGCAGGTCTAGCGCCAGGTTGCCGAATGCCATCGGGACGACGGAGTCAATCGCGTCCGGGTCTCCGCCGCGCACCATATAGCCCAGCTTCTGGTCAATGGTGTTGATCGTCCTGCCATTATTGTGCCTCGCGGAAAGTTCCTTGATACGGCTGGCGACCAAGTCACCAATTCCACCCAACTTGGCATGGCCGTAAGCGTCCGTTGAGCGGTCGGCAAAGACCATCTCCCCGCCTTCGAACATTGCGCCCTCCGAGACCAACACCACAGAGTAACGGCTGGGATTGTGGTTGCGGTCGTTGATCATCAACTCAGTCAATTTTTCGATATTGAACTTATATTCCGGGATCACACAGCGGTGTGCTGCACCAGCCATTGTAGGCAACATGGCGGTAAAACCGGCATAGCGCCCAAAGACTTCCAGCACCAAAAAGCGTTCATGCGAACCGGCGATGGTGCGCAGGCTGTTGGTCAGCGCAATCGTGCGTGTGATGCAGGTGCTGAAGCCGATGCAATAATCGGTACCCGGTACATCGTTGTCCATCGTTTTAGGGATGGCAATGACCTTCAAACCTTCCTGATAAAGGCGCACGCCATAACTCAGGGTATCGTCACCCCCGATCGGGATCAGATAGTCAACACCCAGCCAGTCCAGATTCTTAATGACCTCTGGAGTAAGATCATTCTCATCGGCCTCATACTTGTCCTTCAAGTGCACCGGCACTTCATCTTTCTTCACCTTGCTCGGTTTCGTGCGCGAGGTGTGCAGGAAGGTACCACCGGTACGCCCGGCTTTATTGACAGATTCTTCGGTTAAGAATTGGTAATTGTTGCTGTTGTCTGCATCTTTATCCCGGATAATTTCTGTTACCCCCGCCCATCCGCGCCGCAGGCCTATCACCTTGTACCCTTCACGTATCGCGCGAATTGTAACCGCGCGGATGGCCGGATTCAGCCCCGGCACATCGCCACCTCCGGTTAGAATACCGATTACTCCCGTTTTTTTCCTGCTCATTTTTATCTCCTTAACAAGAAAATATTAGTGCAATTGGCTGCAATTATAATCCTCGCGAGTATAATTACCAAGAAAAGAGTGAACTCGAGAGAGCTATGCCTCTAGATAATCCCGGCCCATATATCACCGATCCCAATGGTCAGGAACACCGCCTGCCAGCGCAAGCTGCTACCATCGGACGCGCCATGGAATGCGACGTCGTCATTGCCAGTAAGAGAATTTCACGCGAGAACACACGACTCCGCAAGACGGGACGCCGCTGGTTTGTGGAAGATTTAGGTTCCACCAACGGGACTTACCTGAACGGAGAAAGGATCATCACGGAGATGAACCTGCGTGATGGTGACAGCATCAAGGTGGGGGACGTGACGTTTATCTTCCATGACCCCGATACAACCACGCGCGAAAATCCCGTCCCAGATCTGGAAGTGGATACCACGGCCGGAGTGGTGCGCGTAAACCGCAGAGCGGTCAGTCTTTCACCCAAGGAATATCAACTATTGGCGTACCTCTACGAACGCCGTTGTCAGGTCTGCTCGAAAAATGACATCGGCCACGCCGTCTGGCCGGAATACGAGGCTGGAGGAATATTTGACTATCAAATCGAAAATCTGGTCCGCCGCCTGCGGACGCGCATTGAACACGACCCAGCCAATCCGCAATTGCTTTTCACTGTGCGTGGGTTGGGATACAAACTGCTGGCAGCA
The DNA here is from genome assembly GCA_041489005.1 of Anaerolineae bacterium. GTDB lineage: Bacteria > Chloroflexota > Anaerolineae > Anaerolineales > Villigracilaceae > UBA877. The sequence continues at coordinate 24,429 of JBGPQK010000016.1, read as the reverse complement.
TAAATCCTGCCAAGGCATGCCTTGAACGAAGGGAAGGTTATAGTCATTGCAAGGCTCATATCAGACGTATTCCCGCCGATTTGATAATTTCCTCATTGCAATCAAGTAGCCTGATATTAGCCAGTTGATAGGTTGATTCCAGCCACCTCAGGTATCATCTGTATCGGATGAAACCTATGGCTGCAAAACACGCAAAGAATAACGAAATGGCCCCATTATATCTGGAAGGACAAAACCTCGGCAAATACCGCATCCTCGAGCCGCTGGGACGCGGCGGGATGGCACAGGTATATAAAGCCTACCATCCGCAGCTTGATCGTTACGTGGCGATTAAAATCCTGCGCTCTGACCTGGTAGAAGACGTGGAATTCCTGACCCGTTTCCGACGGGAAGCGCGCGCCGTAGCTGCTTTGCGGCACCCCCATATTGTCCAAATCTACGATTTTGATGCGCAAGATGACCAGTACTACATGGTCATGGAACTGCTTGAAGGAGATACGCTCAAGGCTTATCTGAATGCCATGCGAGTACGTGGTGAACGTTTGCCGTTGGGAGAAACGGTGCGCATCTTTACCGATGTGCTGGATGGACTGTCCTATGCTCATGGCGAAGGTATCATCCACCGTGACCTGAAACCTGCCAACATTATGCTGACCAGGCGTGGCCAGGCTGTTCTGACCGATTTTGGCATCGCCCAGATTGTTGGAGGGACACAGTATACCGTCTCAGGTGCGTTGATGGGTACCCTGAGCTATATGGCTCCCGAACAGGGCTTGGAAGGTCACTGCGATGCGCGCAGCGACATCTACTCCCTGGGAATTGCCTATTACGAGGCATTGACCGGTACCGTCCCCTTTGATGCCGATACGCCACTGGCAATTTTGATGAAGCACATCAATGATCCCCTACCGATGCCGCGCAAGCTTGACCCAAGTATTCCGGAACCTTTTGAGCGTGTGGCGCTCAAAGCCCTGGCCAAATGTGCTGATGATCGCTTCCAGAGCGCGGCGGCGATGACTGAAGCAATGATAGGCGCTGCGCAGGAAGCCGGGATCCAGATACCGGAGACGATTACTCTCCAGCAGACGGATGGCGGTTCATCGATCAGGCCTGCCGTGGTGGCTGTATTCTCCGGCCCGGCGCGTCTGCACATCCCAGATTCTGGTTTTGCTTCCGGCGATACCGACATCACGACTGGCAGGAAACCCGGACGGTCCCAGACAACCATCGCAGAATTGCTTGGCAAAGCCAAAACAATTTTCACTCCTCCTGCGGATTTGACCGAGGTACGTCCGCAGAATGTAAGAGGCGCAGTGCTCTCATCAGTGGCAGGGATTGTTGTTGCCAACATGCTTATGCTCTGGGTGAGCGGAATCTTCGGCTGGAACGTATTCGGGCACATCTGGCCCATGGAACTGGTGGTGCTCGGGGTATTGCTGGTCGCCCTGATGGTATCCCTGCCCAGCCCCTGGCTTCTTATCCCCGGGGGGATCGTACTTGGCAATGGGTTTCTGCTTTCGTATTTTGCGCTGAGTGAAAATTGGCAAAATTGGACTTTTCTCTGGCCGCTGGAACCGCTTCTTGTTGCCGGTTGCATCATTGTGCCCTTCCTGCTCAAACGCCGTGGCGCAGACGGACTATGGCTGACGCGCCGCACTGGAAAAATTCTGCTCATTCTCTCTGGGATCGTCTTCATCGTTTCGCTGGCTGTTGGGATACTTTCCAAGTAATTCACGGTCCTTTCATCAGGCTTCGTTTTTCATTCGCTGGAACCACAAGTTGCCAGTTCTATTAAACGCGGCCCATTCAAAAAGGAACCTAAAGGAGGTTCATATGCAAAAGAAAACTTCTCTTCTCTTCGGTATGACCCTGATTCTGCTGGGTGTACTGGCTTTGGCCGGCAACCTGCTCATCCGGGTGGTCGGAAGTGGATTCCTGCTCGGTTTCCGCGCCTGGCCGATTTTCGTGGTGGGCGCCGGGCTTTTATTCTGCTTGCCCCCTTTCATTTTTTCAAAGGTGCACGGTTTGAGCGGGTTGTTCATCCCCGGCATCCCGACTTTGACGACGGGTATCCTGCTCTTCATTGCCAGCATCACCGGCAGCTGGCACATCTGGGCTTATCTATGGCCGCTGGAAGTGATCAGCGTGGCGCTCGGTTTCGTCCTGATGGCAATCTTTCTAAAGGTCCCCTGGTTGATGATCCCGGCATCCATCATCGGTCTGACCGGTCTGGTCCTGCAATTCTGCGCCGCGACCGGTTGGTGGAGTTCCTGGGCCGTGTTGTGGACGGTGGAGCCGTTCGCGGTGGGTCTGCCGCTGCTGCTCATTGGCATGTTCAAGAAGATCGAGGGCGTAAAAATAGCCGGTATCATCCTGTTCGGTTTCGCTGGTCTGGCCTTCGCCGCCATGTCCACCGTCCTGGTTACCTCGCTGTGGATCACGCGCCTGATCGGTCCAGCAATTGTACTGGCGTTGGGTATCCTGATGGTTGTCTTGGCTTTGCTGAAGCGCCCGTCTGAAGCTAAAAGCAGTTAGGCTCTTTAATTGCACCAATAATCAGATTGCGGATGAGATTCTCATCCGCAATCTGATTATTACCGCATCACCTGGACTCTTTGAAAGGCTCAGGTTTGAATGCTGGCCCTGCGCTGCGCCAGAAAGCCTTCCACCCCGAAAAGGATCAGCGCCACCCAGACGACGCCAAAACCGATGAGACGGTGGTGATCAAAAGGCTCCTTAAAAATCACCACGCCCAGCAGGAACTGCATGGTCGGGTTGACGTATTGGAGGACACCGATCATGGTTAATGGGATGCGCTGCGCGGCTGAGGCAAACAGCAGAAGCGGGAACACAGTCACGAGACCCGCGCCGACCAGCATCAACTCTATGAGGTTGACGGAATGCAGGAAAGCGCCCGTCCCGACGAATTCGGAATAAATTAAGAACCCCAGCGCAGGCAGGAAAAGGATACCGGTCTCCAGTGTCAGACCATGCAGAGCCCCTAACGGTGCGGTTTTCTTGACAAGCCCGTAAAAGCTGAAAGAAATCGCCAGCGTAAGGGCCACCCAGGGCAACGAACCATAGGCGAAGGTCAGGTAGAGCACGCCCACGGCTGCCAGACCGAGGGGGACCCACTGGAGTGGGCGCAGGCGCTCGCGCATAAAAACCACCCCCAGCAGCACGCTCAAGAGTGGATTGATGAAATAGCCCAGACTGGTTTCAACGATGAATCCCGCCCCCACCGCCCACACGTAGGTAAGCCAGTTGATGGCAATGAGCACCGCGGCGATAGAGTAGATGACCAGCACGCGCCGGTTAAGAGCGGCTTGTAAGATTTTTCCCTGCCGCGCGGCCAGGACAATACCGAGCAGTAAAAGGAATGACCAGAAGATACGGTGACCCAGAAGCTGCAGGGCTGGGATGCCCGCCAGTAGTTTCCAGTAGATCGGGAACAGACCCCAGAAGATGTATGCCCCGAGGGCGTACACGATGCCTTTATTCATGCAATGAGGTCTCCTTTGCCGGCGGAAAGTATACACCCAAAGTAAAACGAACTATTTCACCACAATCTGGATTTCCGGATATCTCGTGCTCGATTGTACCAAACATCTATGACGAACACCTCTTCGTCATGTATTAGAACTCCTGAAGAACAAAAGAACATCCCCGCTACTATCTCTAACGGGGTTGTTTCATTTTTACTCTTACCTAATCACGACGGGAAAGCCTGATAGCCGCGCTTCTCCAATGCAGCAAGTATTTGCACCTCGCTCACCTTTGCCTCATCGAATTCCACCAACATTCGCCCCTTCTGGTAACTGGCAGCCACCTGCTTGATGCCCGGCAAGTCATCCTCGATACCTTCGATATTCATTGCACAATTGGAACAGTGCATCCCTTCCACGCGAAAAGTTTTTTTTACCAAATCAACCTCCGGAACAGTGCTTATTGGTCAAAGACGATCTCGCCAGTATACATACCCATCGAGCAAGAGAAACGCATTACTGTACCAGTAGCTTGGGCCGGGATGGAAATGGCCTCCGTTCCTGATTCGGGCAGGAGTTTTTCCACTCCCAGCGCGGGAATGACAAACGACCGCGCGCAGGAGTAGGTTTGCCTGGTCACTAAGTTCAACGTGATCGGAGTTTGCGCCCGGGCATGAAGGAGGCGCGGCGAGTAGCCGCTATTCCCGGCGCTCAGATACAGGTTGACGCCGTCCGATTGGGGAACAGGGGCAGATGCCAGGTCTGTCTGGGCCGCTTTCACGGTCTGGAGCATGTTCGTCACCGAAAGCGGGGACCCCATCAGGGTCAACCCAGAGTTGACCGAGACCAACCCCAGCACCAGGAGTACCACCGCCACAAAGCGCATGAACCACTTTTCCAACCGGGCGCCCAACTGCATGGTGAGGTAAGCCACCACAAAAAACACCGGGCTTGTGCCGAGGATGAAGGCAAACATCAGCGCAGCACCCTCAAGTGGGCTACCAGTCCCGACTGCCACGGCCATCATCGCCTGCGTTACGCCACACGGGATGAAGACCGTCAGTGCACCGAGGAACAGCGGGGCGAAGAAACTCTCTTTATTCTTCGCCCTCCGGCGGATATAGCGCGTGATGAACTTGGGCGGTTCGATCGCAAATAAGCGGAAGATGGGGTGGACGTTGAACATCCGCAGTGCGTTGCCGAGCATGAAGATGCCAACTGCAATCAGCAGGATGGCGCGCGTGATGGCGTTCAACTGGAGTACCGAACCCAGCGCCCCAAGCAGGAACCCGATGAGGGTGTACGCAGCGAGTTTGGCAATCAGGAACAGTACGATAGGCAGTGCCAGCCGCGGATGTGCCAAAATCCGATCCCGTTTCTTCCCGGACCGGTGAGCCCGCCGCGCCGCTATCTCCTGTTCGATTTGCAGGTCGAGTTGCTGTTCCAACTGCTGTTCCAGCGAACTGGCCAGCAGGCCGCCCTGTACTGCCAGGCAGCTTAGTCCGCCGGTGGTCAAGCCGGTAATAAACGCAACGATAAGCTGATTCATTTCACCATACACTCATTGGAATTTTGATTTTCGTAACCGCAAACTGTTGGAGACAACAAAGACGCTACTGAAAGCCATCGCACCCGCCGCCAGCATCGGGACGAGGTAACCGAGGGCGGCGGCAGGGATTAGCACCACATTATAGAAAAATGCCCAGAACAGGTTCTGTTTGATGGTACCGAGAGTCTTGCGTGAGAGTGAAATCGTGCGCGCAACACCGCGCAAATCGCCGCTGATGAGTGTCACCGGTGCAGCGGCCATCGCCACATCCGTACCGGTGCCAATCGCCAAGCCGACATCTGCTTGTGCCAGGGCCGGGGCGTCGTTTACCCCATCACCAACCATTGCCACCACCGCACCGGATTCCTGCAACTTTTTTACCTCGGTGGATTTACCATCCGGTAGCACTTCGGCGAGCACTGTGTCAATACCAACCTGCTTTGCAATCGCTTCGGCAGTTTTCTGGTTATCGCCGGTAATCATCGCCACTTTCAACCCCATGCGGCGCAGGTCAGCAATCGCCTCTTTCGAGCCGTCCTTGATGGTATCAGCCACAGCAATTATCCCGCACACCTGTCCATCCACCGCCACGAGCATGGCAGTTTTGGCTTCAGACTGAAGCCGATCGATATCATTTTCGAATCCGTTGAGCGGAAAATTACGGGCGTTCATCATGCGGAGATTGCCGACCGCCACACTGAGGCCTTCAACTTCCGCTTCAACTCCGTGCCCGGCCTCGGACTTAAACCCGCTCAAATCAGACAACCCGAGACCTCTAGTGGTGGCCTCGGCCCAGATTGCCTCCCCAAGCGGATGCTCGCTACCCTTCTCCACCGATGCCGCCAATCTCAGCAGGTCCACGTCAACCATCATTCCATTAGTAATCACGTCGGTCACCGCTGGCTGGCCCTTAGTAACAGTCCCGGTCTTATCCAAAACAACGACCGAAACCTTACCTGCACGTTCGAGGGCTTCACTGGTGCGAAACAGGATTCCCATCTCCGCACCTCTACCGGTCCCGACCATGACAGCAGTCGGAGTGGCAAGACCCATAGCACACGGACAGGCAATAACCAGCACAGCGACCATATCAATGAGTGCGCGCGAAAACTGTGAAACAGCCGGGTTGACCGGGGCAACAAAATACCAGACCAGGAACGTGACCGCCGCAATGCCAATCACAACGGGGACAAAAATCGCCGAAACCTGGTCTGCCAGTTTTTGAATGGGTGCTTTACTGCCCTGGGCTTCCTCCACAAGACGGACGATCTGCGCCAGGGCGGTCTCTTTACCAACTTTGGTGGCTTCGAATCTGAGCAAACCCAGTTTGTTCAGCGTCGCGCCAATCAGCGGGTCGCCAGGGCCCTTTTCAACCGGCAGGGATTCACCGGTCAACATCGACTCGTCCGTGGCTGAGCGACCTTCGACAACCACACCGTCCACCGGGATTTTCTCTCCCGGGCGGACGAGCACCAAATCTCCCACTTTGACTTCATCTACAGGGACTTCTGCTTCGATGCCATCCCTAATAATGCGAGCGGTTTTGGCGCGCAAGCTCATCAACTTTTTGATGGCTTCGGATGTACGTCCCTTTGCCCGCGCTTCCAGGAACTTACCCAGCCGGATAAGTGTGATGATGACGGCAGCAGTCTCGAAATAGACGTGCCCCGACAGTAGTCCCAGCATCACTGCGATGGAATAAACATATGCCACTGATGAGCCCATGGCGATGAGCACGTCCATATTGGCGGAGTGGTTGCGCAGCGCCTTGTAAGCGCCAAGGTAATATTGACCACCCACGTAAAACTGCACCGGGGTAGCCAGGACGAACATCAACAATATCGGCCACACCTGCTCCATCCACATCATTGGCAGGATACGGAAATCCAAACCCATCGAGAACAGGAACAGAGGGACGGTGAAAAGTAACCCGATGATAAGCAGACGCTTCTGTTGGCGGATCTCAGCTTCGCGCGCTTTCGCTTCTGCGTCTTCGGCGTCGCCACCCATTTCCACCGCTTCAAAACCGGAGCGGGCCACTACTGCCCTTATCTCAGCCTGATTCACCACCGTTGGCACGTACTTCACCCGTGCCCGTTCGGTAGTAATGCTGACCGAGACCTCGAGCACACCTTCGAGTCTTGCCAGAGTTTTTTCGAGACGACGGGCATCGTTGTCGTCTGCCAGCCGCTTGATGACCAGGTCTGCTTCACCAGTCGCGATACCATACCCGGCGCGCGCTACACGGGCTACAAGGTCTGGTAAGCCAACCGCCGATGGGTCGAATGTCACCGTGGCGCGCTCAGAAGACAGGTTGACCACCGCTGCTTGAACACCCTCCTGCTTCTTAAGGCCGCGTTCGACTGTCGCCACACAGTTGGCGCAGGTCATACCGGTAATAGGGAGAGTGAGTTGTTTTGTTTCAGACATATTTCACCAATACTGCTTCCAGAATATATCAATAAATATACCTGTATCGAAGAGCTCGAAATTAACAGGATTTTGGGTCAATCATCCACGCAGCACTCATTAATAGCGTTTGGGCACGGCGTTGACGTGCCTCATAAGATGCGGTTAATTTATGCTGCGATGGGGTAATTGATCTCTGCCAGTAGTGCCTTGATCTTTTCCTCGGAAGCCGGGGCTTCAAAGGCGATTTCAACCTGCTTGCTCATTGCGTCCGCCTTGACAGACTTGACTCCAGCCAGGTCAGCGACCTCGGTCTGGATGGTGTGAACGCAGTGCATGCAATTAATGGCGGGAACTTTATAGGTAACAGTGGTCATGGTTATCTCCTTTAGATGATATCGATATGGATAGAACGGATATTTGTCAGAACGCTACACTTTCGTAGCTGTCTCAAACACGTCAGTGATTTCTTTCAACACGCGCTCACGCTCCGCCGGGTTCTCCCCACGGATGGCAGTCGTCACGCACGAGTTGAGATGGTTTTCAAGGATGCCCGCGCTGACTTTGTTCAGCGCCGCCTGTACCGCCTGAATCTGACGGATGACATCTATGCAATAGGCATCTTCTTCCATCATGCGAATCACGCCGTGCATGTGACCCTCGACAATCTTCAGTCGTTTCAAGGTTTCTTCGTTCTTCATCTCTTGCTCCTATCCCCCCCAGGGGGGTGGGGTACCCTATATTACCCCAAACTACTCCATGTTGTCAAGATTAATATTTGATTCTCAGGGAGCGTTGGTAATGGGGTAAATAGGTACAACCCCCTATCATTCGCCATGCTGAAGAATTTCCCAATTATCCAAAAAGATGGAATGGCACAGCCCCAATATAAATGATAAGATAACGAACCTTGGAGCTGAGCATTGGGTTATATTAATCAAATCTCCTTTGGAGGAATAAATGTCTCATATTGCCATTATTACAGATACCGATTCCAGTTTGCCTTCTGAACTCGCCAAAGAATACGGCATTATCCAGGTGCCCATCATTATCCAGTTCGGGGATGACTCCTTCCGCGACGCTTATGAGATTGATAACGATTCTCTTTTTACACGCATAGACCGGGAAGGGAAACTGCCCACAACCGCAGCCCCCTCGCCCGGACAATTCGTTGAAGCTTTTAAGAATTCTTTAGATTCTGGCGCGGACTCGGTGCTATGCTTCAATATCAGCAGCGAGATGAGTGCCACATACGTGTCAGCCCGGCAGGCGGCCGAAACGCTCCCCGGGAAACGCATCGAAGTGCTGGACACGCGCAGTCTCGCCATGGGACAGGGCTACATGGTCTTGGCGGCGGCCGAAGCGGTCGCGCACGGTGCATCCGTGGAAGAGGCAATCGCCGCGGCGGAAGATGTACGCAGCCGTACGTACCTCTTCGGGGCACTTGCCACACTAAAATACATCGCTATGAGCGGGCGTGTAAGCCATTTGGCGGCTAGCATGGCCGGACTTCTGGATATCAAGCCTGTCCTGACCCTGCAAAACGGGAAACTGGAACTTCTGGAAAAAATCCGTACCCAGGGTAAATCCTGGAACCGCGCCGTAGAACTATCGGTTGAGAAAGCCGCCGGGCGTAAGATCGAAAAGATGGCTATCCTGAATGTCAAAGCCCCCGAATCAGCGCACCAGTTCGAGAGTCTGATACACGCGGCCATGCCCTGCCCAGACAAAATCACTTTCACCGATATCACGCCGGGGCTGTCCGTTCACACGGGCGCGGGAATGGTGGCCGTGGTCTTTGTCACTGCGAAATAGATTAAATCTGGTAATGAAAGCGCAACCCGGGTTTCGTGGAGAGATCCGGGTTGTTATATAATCAGCGTATGGATAATTCCCGAATTGTTTTCATCCACGGCTCGAGCGGGGATAAGAGCCAGACCTACAAAGCCCGCCTCCTGCGCAAGATATTTCCTGGCATCGTAACGCCTGACTTCGACGGCGACATCCCTGAACGGATGGAGCGGCTAAGGGCCATCCTCGGAAAAGAAAGCGGCTGGACGCTGATCGGTTCCAGTCTGGGAGGGCTGATGGCTGCGCTTTTTGCGGAGAAGGCTCCCGGTCAGGTGCGGAAACTGTTACTTCTGGCTCCTGCGCTGACCCTGCCCGAGTTTGAAGTAATTCCTCCGGGGTCAATTGACATTCCAACGATTATTGTCCAAGGCACGCTGGATGAACTCATTTCGCTGCAGGACGCCCGAGACCTTGCTGAAAATGTCTTCACACATCTGACTTATCTGGTCGTGGAGGACGACCACCGCTTGCATAAGACGGCGGAAGAGTTGGATTGGAAATCGGTCCTGGAATAAGCAACGATAAAATGAGCCTGCACTACTTGGTGCAGGCTCCGGTTATTATCCTCCCGCCAGCCTCAGCCAGAAATCCGGGACCCAGAATCCCCCATAACCTAATAATAACAGAGTAAAAGAAACCACTAGGATTAGAATTCCAAAGGCAATTAAAAACCGGTCACGTTTGAGGTAGTGTAATTGCTCCAGCCAGGTACGGGGACCGATCCCAAAGGCACGTAAATCCATAGCATCAATAATGTCTTCCGAACCGATGATTGCATGGATGGTCACCGGCACCATCAGGGGACCCAGCTTTCGCACCTGTTCGATCAATCCACCGCGGATCTTCTCAAGTTCGTAGCCGCGGGCACGCTGGGCGTCCATCGTCAGCTGGAAATCGCGCCCAAAGGTGGGGATGAAACGCATGGTCAGATCCATAGCATAGGCAATCTTATCGGGCAAGCCCAGGCCGCGGAAAGTGATGCCGTAAAAGGATGGATCGAGGGAATATGGCACCAGGATTGTCATCACTGCGATACCGAAGACGCGCGCAAACTGACTCACCGCAAAGAAAGCGCGTTCAACAGTCACTTGCAGGACCGGAGTCCAGCCCAGGATCGAAAATGAGGCCCGGAATTCCCGGATGATATGTTCTTGGGCGTAAACTTCTGAGCCGCCGCGTCCGGTCAGGAAAGTCAGGAATGTAAAAATAAAAACAAAACCAATGATGAACAGGAAAGCGCGCCGGATTTCCTTCCACGTCACACCGGAGGTCAGGAGCACCACCACCGAGATGGTCAGGAACGGGAGTAAAAAGCGGATATCCCAGAAGAAGAGATTGGAGACCAGGAAGCAACCGTAGAAGATGATCCATGCCCGCGGGTCAAACCACTGGATCAGGGACTTGCGTTTGCGATAGCGCCAGGTAACAAGCATAAGAGGAAAAGTAATGAAAATGTAGAGCAGTGGTTGGTTGAAGAGTAGAGAGCCAGGTATGACTCTCTACTCTCTTCTTTCAAATAACTATCTTCCGGATTGCCGCTGGACAGCTGCGTAAGCCACCACCAGCAACGGGACGAGGATGGCAGCGAAAATCAGGTTGGGACCGGCCGCCGGGAGGAACTCACCGACGACAGCCGCTGCCGGGCTGTAGCCGTTGATCCAGATGTCGGAGATGGCGGCAAAGCCAATGCCCAGGATGTTACCGAGCATGGCCCAAGTGACAGCCGCGGCAATATCAATGTTCTTGCCGAAAACAAAGCGGACAATCACCACCAGCACGAGGCCAACGATAATGGAAATACCTGCGAACAAGGTGATCGGCGCGTCACCGAAGATATTATTCGGTACATCGAAGAACTGCATATTGGGCAGTGACCTGTTCACGAAGTAAATCACCACTGCGACCAAAGACAGGATCGCGCCGACGCCTAAGACAGTGTCGAGGCTCTTCTTCTTATCCTTGAACAACAGGGGCAGACCAGCAATGAAACCGACCAGTCCGTTGCCAATGCTCCATTGCGGTGACAGGCCAAAACCAGTCAGGGCATCACCAAACATGTTTCCGACCGCGCCGGAGAAGAAGCCCACCACCGGGCCAAAAGCATAGCCGAAGAACATTGGGATGGCAATCGCCGGGCGCAAGGACACCTGGCTCAGTGATGGCACGACAAATACCGTCCCATTGAACAGCCAGGAGAAGACAGCGTAGAGAGCTGCGCCAATGGCCATCCACACCACCTCGCGCGTCCCAACTTCCCAAGCCTTGTTCTCTCTGGTGGCCAGAAAGACAGCCAAGGCGATCAATCCGCCCACGATCACGAACGCAAAGCGCAGGATCGGGTTCTCACCGGTCTGCAAGCGTTCGATGCCCATCATATTGCCGCCAATCACGACGGTCAGGATGATGACCGCCAGGATAACGACCAGGGCAATGACTACACCAACAATCTTTTTCATCTTTTTCTCCTCTTCTTGGAATTATATATGCGCCAGAACTTCGGCGCGCATGAATCGTTTTGTCCGAGGCCAGGCTTTCAAATTCTCCGCCAGCAGGGACGAAGGCACCAGCCGGCAGGCTTCCAGTCGCCGGGCATCACCCAGCACATCGTGCGGGGAACCATCGGCCACCAGTTTACCGTCGGCCACCAGCAGCACCCGGTTGGCATAGATGACTGCCAGATCAACATCGTGCGTTATAAACAAAATGGCTTCGAACCCGGGCAACTGCAGGATGGCATCCATGAAATTCATATAGTTCTGGTAATCCTGACCGGCAGTCGGCTCATCCATCACCAAGATACGAGAGTGCATGGCCAGGATGGCCGCTATGCTGACCCGTTTCTGCTGGCCAAATGACATCGCCAGCGGTGGGTCATCGATCTTTTCTTCGAGATTTACAATCCGGAGTGCTTCTACCACCTCCTTTTCGATCTCATTTTTAGGATGCCTGAGATTTTTCGGACCGAACGCCAATTCCTCGCGCACTGTCGGGGCGAAGAGCATATGGCTCGGGCTTTGGAACACATACCCGAGTGTGCTGGCAATCTGCGCCACACTGGCTTCCTTCGTGTCGCGTCCCTGCACCAGCACACGCCCAGATTTCGGTTTTAACAGGCCAATAGCATGCTTGACAAAGGTCGTCTTGCCTGCTCCGTTCGGTCCAAGGACGGCAATCACATCACCGCGCTTGATCTCCAGATTAATGCCGTGGAGGACTTCGCGCTCATCGTAACCAAAAGCGACATTTTCGAACCTGACAATTGGCTCAGGGTTATGCCTTGAGCCTGCCACCCCCGGAAGAATTTTTATCTCCACTGGAGGTGGGTCTAATTTAGCACGCTGCATGATGACCGGAGCCTGGAGTTTCACTTCTCGGTAGTCCACCACCGCACCCAAGCCATTCAGCGGACCAAGGTACCGAATTTCGCCGTCCGACATGAACATTACCCGCTCCGGACGGATGCGCAATACATCCTCGACGCGGTGCTCGATCATCAGTACCGTCATGCCCTCGTCGGCCAAGCGGCGGACCATGTCGAGGGTCTCAAACGCGGAGGCTGGATCCAGGCTCGCCAGTGGTTCATCAAGCAGTAGAATGGACGGACGCATTACCAGTACCCCGGCCAGGGCAAGTTTTTGTTTCTCCCCGCCCGAAAGGCTGAAGGTCTCGCGCAGACGCAGAGGGGTAATTTTCAGGAAATCGAGGGCAGCGTCCACGCGCTGGTAGATTTCGTTACGCGGCATGCCGAGGTTTTCCAGCCCGAAAGCCACCTCATACAGTACCTTCGAGCCAAGGATTTGCCGTTCCGGGTCTTGCAAGACCGTGCCTACCATCTGGGAAATCTTCGAAAGGCGCCAATCAGCCGTATCCTGCCCATTTAATAGAATACGGCCCGATAACTCGCCCTTGTAGGAGCGGGGGATCAGACCGTTGATGGCACGGATAAGGGTGGTCTTACCGCAGCCGCTGGCTCCGGCAATTAGCAGAATCTCGCCAGGGACTGCCGAGAAGGAAATATCACGGATGGCGGGGGACTGCCGGTCGCGGTAGCGGAAAGATAGTTTTTCGACGAATAGCGGCGTCTCAGTCATGGGCATTCAATATAACACCAGGAATCTGAGGAGGCTTCTATTCTACCACCTCAACTACTTCGCCGACCTGGGTTCCCAATGTTTTTGCGGCGCTGCCATTGACGACGGCAATCTCGATGTAGTTTTCACTATCCACCAGGGCAACCAACTCACCGGGTTGTTTATGGCCGTAAGATGCCACCAGGCCGCGCACTTCGTGCCCACGAAGATGGAAGGTAACCCGTTCGCGTTCAGTTAAGACTGCAGCTGGCAGGTCGGTTGTGCAGTTGCCGAAGATGTCTATCACGGTGACGTGGGCGCGCCAGCCTCCGGCAGTCTTTTCGGGCTTCGGCATGGACAACCGCACCGGGTCGAGGATGGCTGGTCCCAGGTTCGCCAGCGGGACGCCGTTGGCAAGGTGGGCGGCGACCGGGGCAAAGATATCGCGTCCGTGGAATGTGCCGCTGACCTCCGGCAGAAAGAACTTCGCTTCCTTCAAATGGACGGTTTCCACAAGCCATCCGTTTTTTTCGGCATCCTCGAACATGGGCGTGAAAAGGCCGTTATCCGGGCCGACAAAGGTATGCCTGCCAAGGTGCGCTGCAATCGGGCGGCGGGACGTGCCGACGCCAGGATCCACTATTGCCACATGGACGGTTTCCTCCGGGAAGAATGGATATGCGCGCCAGAGAGCGAACGCGCCTGCGAGCACGTTCTGCGGGGAAATTTCGTGGCTGATATCGGCAATCTGTGCTGAGGGGCAAATGCTCCAGATGACGCCTTTCAGCGTTCCGATGAAGCCGTCTTTGGTACCGAAGTCAGTGGTGAGGGTCAGGATGGGCATGGGGGAGCCATTTTGATCTGTAAAGGGGAGTCATGCTATAATTTTCCCATTCTATTTTAACTCATTACCAATAAATATCCGAACTGCTTTTAAGGCGAAATGCGACAAGGATAGGATTATGCAAGCTATTAACATCAAACTTTAGGGATAACCCCAAGATTAAACGTTCACACCTCTTCATTCAAGGTTCGGGTATCAAAGCCGTTATGGGAAACAAAGTTGTTGTTGCCATGTCTGGAGGCGTAGACTCCTCTGTCGCTGCAGCCTTGCTTAAACAGCAAGGCTACGATGTCGTCGGTATGATGCTGCGCCTATGGAGTGAAACCGGCAGGGAAGATTCCAATCGCTGTTGCACACCCGACTCGATGGCGCTGGCTCGCCGCGTGGCCGCAAAGCTCGACTTCCCTTTCTATGTTGTTGATGCAAAGGAACTTTTCCACTCGACTGTTGTACAATCCTTCCTGGATGGGTATGCCCAGGGTGTGACGCCCAATCCATGCTTGATCTGCAACCGGCAGATCAAATGGGACTTCCTGCTCAACCATGCCCTTGCGATCGGAGCGGATTATCTGGCGACCGGACATTATGCGAAAAAGCATAAGGCCGAGGATGGCAGATGGCAGCTTTTACGCTCTACTGACCATTCGAAAGATCAATCCTATGTGTTGCATGTTTTGACGCAAGAGAAATTGGCGAAGGCTCTCTTCCCCGTGGGGGAGTACCCCAAACCGGAAATCCGCAAACTTGCGGAGACTTTCGGTTTGCCTACTGCCAACCGGTCAGAAAGCCAGGATTTGTGTTTCCTTGCCGGGGAGGATTATCGTGAATTCCTGCGCCGCAATGTCCCGGAGATTGGTTTTCCCGGTCCCATCCTAACACGTGACGGGAAAACCCTGGGTGAGCATCAGGGATTGGCCTATTATACGATCGGCCAGCGCAAGGGACTGGGTATTGCATCCCTCATCCCGCTCTATGTACTGGCGAAGGATACGGCAACGAATACACTCATCGTCGGGAGTGAGAAGGAATTGGGTTCGCGCGAGCTGATTGCCAAAGATGTCACTTGGATTTCAGGAGAAGACCCAAAAGAACCATTTCGCGCTGAAGTTAAAACGCGCTATACGGCTAAGGAGGCCTGGGCCGAGATCACTCCGTTCGACGTAAACCAACCGGGTGGAACTTCCCCCAGCCTTAGGGTCCGTTTTGACGCGTTGCAGCGGGACATTACACCCGGACAAGCCGCTGTCTTTTATGATGGCGATTTGGTCCTCGGCGGTGGGCTGATTGAATAATCTGCGTATAGCCAGTTTATGATATACTTGCCAACAATGAGAGAAATATGACTTTTCCTGCCATTATCTATGGAATTGTTCTTTCTACGGTTTACGGTACCGCCTTCCACTTTTGGAAAGGTGGCAGCCTGAATCGGTTATTCCTTTACGTCCTACTGTCTTGGCTGGGGTTCTGGGCCGGCCACATTGTTGGTGGCGCACTTGGATGGAGTTTCGCAGCGATTGGTCCAATCAATGCCGGGATGGCGACCCTCGGTAGCGCGTTATTTTTGTTTGTAGGAGAATGGTTGAGCAGAGTCGAAATTTCGAAGAAATAATTCATATATCTTCTATAGCTTATTGCATAAATATTTGAACTCGCAAATATCGAATTGCGAGCTATTCCAGGAATTTTGGAATAAATATTTACGCAGTACCCTGTGTTTCCCATCATTGCGTAGTAACCTGAAATAAAAAATCCTCCCTGACGTGGGGAGGATTTTTAGGTTCAATTGAGAGATTACAGGGGTTTGACGTGAGCTGCCTGGAGGCCCTTTGGTCCTTGTTCGACTTCGAACTCGACCGCCTGGTTTTCCTGTAGGGTGCGGAACCCATCGGACTCTATGGCGCTATAGTGGACGAAAACGTCTGGGCCGCCTTCGCGTGCGAGGAAGCCGTAGCCCTTCGACGCATTGAACCATTTGACCGTACCGGTCACACGCTCTGCCATGATATTACTTCTCCTTACGTGAACAAAAAAAAGAATAGGATAGTGGTGTTCGGTATTCAGTGCGGTCGAGGTGCTGTGGCGATGTATTCTTAAAAAACACCGACCCTTGTGGATTGCTCATGGGCCGGCTCCCTGCGATTCCAGCACGAACACTTACCACCTACACGACACATTTTATCTTTGGGGTTAGAATTCGTCAAGACTTTCGTGATAAGATTAATTCCATATACATAAAGGAAAAACCATTGTCTGCTCGAATAGAATCCTTCCTCTCTGCCCGTTTGCATCTCTCTCCTCAGCTTGTAGGTGACCGGATATATTTTGTCAGCAACCTTTCGGGACGCCTGAGCCTGTATGCCATGTACTACGGTGGATCGGTGCCTGAACCTCTCCTTCCTCCACATCTTGCCATGCAGAACCCGGACCTGGTCGGCGGGTACTCGTTCTATGTCTTCCCGTTGCTTGACAAGATCCTGGTCATGCTCGATCACGATGGAGACGAGAATTACCAGCCGATATTCGTCCCCATCGACGGTGGTTTCCCCGAGGCGGTCTTCCAGGGATTCTTCGAGAGCAATTACCGCGTCCACCTGATCGAGTGTGATTCCGAGAAGAATATAATTTACTTAAACACCGAACGACGCGACAAGGGTATCCAGGAAGCCTACCGCGCCGACCTGCGGACGAACAAGCTCACCAAACTGGATGAATCCGAGTGGGGTGCCTTCCCTTCCAGCGCAAATGAAGACCACAGCCGGATCATGATTGGGGAAGGTTACTTGGCTGGTGACAGTGTCCTGTGGATGCTGGAGAACGGGAAGAAGAGTCTATTGTTAGGCAAGCCGATTGAAAAGCGAAAAGAAGGGGAAACGGTGCCACCCAACGGACTGGGGGCATCCGTCTGGACGCCATCCGGGACCGGAGTCCTGGTGATGAGCGCCCTGTTCGACGATAAATACAGCCTGGGCGTGATAGACCTTTCCAAACCAGGCGAGATCCAGCCTGTTCAAATGGAGGGTATCCTCCATACCGGTGCAGGTGAGATGAATAACCTCTCGCACCTGAAAGGGACGCATTACACCGTCGGCTTCAATATTGACGGTTGTTCGTGGGAATATGAGGGCATCTACAACGAAGCCAAGCGCGTTATGACGCTCAAGTACACTCTCGTCGGGGAGGGCGACCTCTCGGACGGCAAACTGGAAAGCATCTATTATGACAGGAAAGGCGAACGATTCGCGCTGTCGTTTTCCACTGCTGTCAGCCCGACACAGATTTACACCGTGGAAGGCAAAGACCGCGAGACCATTGTCATGCATACCGAGGAGCGCATCCTGGGTATCCCCGAAGACCATCTCTCGAAGGGTGAAGACGCCTCCTTTGTCTCCTACGATGGCATGCACATCTCAGCTCGCTTATACCTGCCAGCCGAAAATCTCGGATACAAAGGTCCGCGACCGCTGGTCTACTACATCCACGGCGGACCGCAGAGCCAGGAACGTCCAGATTTTGCCTGGTTCTCGATGCCACTCATTCAGTTTCTGACCCTGCGCGGTTTCGCCGTCTTTGTTCCGAACGTACGCGGCTCCAGCGGTTATGGCCTGAATTATATGAAACAGGTGGACTGTGATTGGGGAGGGCAGGACCGCCTCGACCATGTGTATGTGGTGACAAAGGTCTTACCAAAAGACAAACGCCTTGACGTGAAACGTACCGCAGTGGTAGGACGCTCCTATGGCGGTTACATGACCCTGACCCTTGCTGGCCGTCACCCAGACCTCTGGTCTGCTGCTTGCGATATGTTCGGACCATACGATTTGATCACCTTCTGCGAGCGCATCCCCGAGACGTGGAAACCGTACTTTAAGATTGCTCTCGGTGACCCGGCGACCAGCGAAGGGTTCGCTTTCCTCACTGAGCGTTCACCCAAGACTTACCTTGAGGACATATCCTGTCCGATGCTAGTCATCCAGGGTCGAAACGACCCACGCGTGGTGGTTAAGGAGTCCGAAGAGTTGGTGGCTGACTTGAAGAAGAAAGGGAAGGATATCGAATTGCTGGTCTTTGAGGATGAAGGCCATGATGTCTTGAAGTATACCAACCGTGTCACCTGCTACAATACCATCGCTGATTTCTTTGCGAAGATTCTCAAACCATAAAGGAGATAGGTAAACAGGTAATCATGAAATTGGGGATTCCACCTTCCTGATCACCTGATTCCTAAAGCCTAGATGCCATGCCCTGGAATTTGAACACAACTCACGCCGCCGCCGGTGACCTGGCCCTCCTGGTCGGTCTGCGGCACAAGCACTTTATCTTTCCCATTCTTCCTGGCGGAACATACCACACCCACCGCGGTATCCTGTCCCATGATGAATTGATCGGCAAGCCCTGGGGCACGCAGGTCTTCAGCCATCAGGGTGCGCCGTTCTTCATGCTGCAACCGTCGCTAGCCGACCTGCTGGTTGACCTGAAACGCAGCACCCAGATCATGTATCCGAAGGACATTGGCTTTATCCTGACCTGCATGTCCATCGGGCCGGGGCAAACCATCCTAGAAGCAGGGACCGGTTCCGGGTCCATGACGGTGGCACTGGCTTACGCTGTCGGTCCTCTGGGACGCGTCGTTACCTACGAGAAGCGCCCGGAATTCCAGAATCTGGCGCGTAAGAATCTGGAGCGCCTGGGGCTAGACTTGCGCGTGGAGTTCAAGCTGGGAGATATCGCCGACAGCATTGCTGAGACGAACGTGGATGCCTTCTTCCTGGATGTACCCAACCCGTGGGATTACATCCAGCAGGTGCGTTCCGCACTCAAGCCGGGTGGTTTTTTCTGTAACCTGGTGCCGACCTTCAACCAGGTGGAGAGGTTGCTTTACGTTTTGCGGCGGGAGCATTTTGCCTTTGTTGAAGTGTGTGAACTCCTGCTGCGCTACTACAAGCCGGAGCCAACCCGCCTTCGTCCCACTGACCGGATGGTGGCGCACACCGGCTTTCTGACCTTTGGCCGGCGCATCGAGCCGAGTGAAGATGAACGGGCGAAGGAATTGCTGGAGGAAGCAGGTGGGGCAGCGGAAGAAGAAAAGTCGGATCCCGAGTCTGGGGTTGAATCCCCGGACTGATCAGAGTGAAAATAACCCAAGGAGGTATCATGTTCCGACGACGCGGTTTTGTTCGACCTTTCGGACGCCCCCCCATCCCTGATATTCCTCCCGCCCTTCGACGGGCCAACGAACTGATGGCAATTGGCGATTATCCCGGCGCAGCCGAGGCATTCGAAGAGCTGTCTCACGGGGTGGTTGCTCGCAACGGCCCGAGAACTCCCATGCTGCTGCTCCAAGCGGGACGGATGCGCATCCTGGCTGGCCATGTTCCTTTAGGAATGACACATCTCCAGCAGGGATTGGAGCTTTTTGCGGCACGTGGCCAGTGGCAGCGGTATATCAACTCTGGTCAGAGGGTAGTGTCGGAACTATCTCAGCACGGCCTAACCGAGCAAGTCAAACAAATCGAGGCGACTCTGAAGAACAGACTGCCTGCCGGTTTCATTCCCGGACCCGGTGCTTGGCCGGAAAAAACCAAACCTGTCCTCCCGATCAACTGTCCCAGCTGTGGTGGTCCGCTGCACGCCGATGAAGTCGAGTGGACAGACGAAATAACAGTAGAGTGTCCGTACTGCGGCAACGCTGTACGTGCTAAGTGAACTCCTATTTGTTTGGAGAACCAAACCCCTGGTGATCATGCCCCCTGTTCTGACAGAAGCCGTCATTGCGGAATGCCTGCGTCAAGCTTACCAGCAAGGTGTAGTCGCATCCACCGACGGTTACGCTGAAATGTATGCAGGCGTTCAGTTGAAATCCGCGGCTGTAATGATCCCTCTTGTCTGGTGGAAAGACGAATGGCATCTTGTCTTTACCCGTCGTACCGAGACTGTCGAGCACCACAAGGGGCAGGTCTCCTTCCCGGGCGGCGGCAGTAACGAAGACGAGACCACCCCGGAGCAGACGGCCTTGCGTGAGGCCGAGGAAGAGATCGGGCTGAAATCGGGCGATGTCCGCCTGCTAGGGCGGATGAATGAAGTGCTTACTATTACCCATTACAGGGTCACACCGGTGGTAGGGGTGATGCCATGGCCGTATGAGGTCCAGCCCGAACCAGCGGAAGTGGAACGTGTTTTTACCATCCCTCTACTCTGGCTATCCCAGCGTGAGAATTGGAAGGAGCATGCGGTCACCCCAGATGGTGTGCCGCGCTCTTTCCTGGTAATTTCCTATCTTCCTTATAAGGGCGAAGTGTTGTGGGGAGCCAGTGCGAGGATAACCCATAATTTTCTATCGGTGTTGGGACTGCTAAACAAATAGGGGCACAGCGATTCTGTGTCCCTATAAAGTTACGGCTTCCGCATTGGTTGACGGATGACTGTGCGAAGTTTCTCCGGTGCAGTGCGGCGGGGGTCACCCAGATAGATCTCGTGATGTTTCCCAAATCGGACGTGCCCGCTTTCTTCGATGAACTGGTGCAGGCGTGCAATGGTAGGACCTTCGTTGGCATATGGCCCGAAATACATTATTTGTGTTGCCAATCCTTCGTGGTAGCGCTCCAAGCGCAACCGCGACATGGCAGGTTGTCCCTTTTTCTCCGTGGCCTCATCCACGGCCTGGGCGAACAATTGTGGTGTGACGATTTCCGGCTGCATGATCATCATTGTCCATTTCCAGTCATCCTTGCGCGCCAGGCTGAACTCGCGCATGTCGTCCATCCACCAAAGTCCCTCGGCGGCCATGACCGGGAAATCCACCCCCAGTTCCTTTTTGAACTTGAACTTGAGCGTGTAGGCCACCGCGTACAGGGCTTGCAATGATTCTGCATATTCTGGAGAGTTGTTGGGATCACCGTGCCCGTCAATCATTATGAAGTTCATCGGTGGCACGTCCACTACTGAGAACGCCCTGGCAGATGGCTCGTAGAGATATTTCAGGGTTTTTTTCAGGTCAAGTTTTTCCATGCTGCCCTCCGCTGTTATGATACACCCTCCTGCGATAGGAGAGTCAAGGGAATAATAAAGTAGGGACGCAATACAATGCGTCCCTACAGGAATTTCTAACCAGGCGGAGTTTATTTCTTCTCTTCGCCTTCCTCTTCTTCCTTCTTACCCTTCTCAATGATTTCGGGTTCGGTGGTCTCTTCAACCACGGCGGCCTCTGGGGTGACGACTTCCTCGACCTCTTCCTTGGCCGGAGCTGTTGCGAGGACGATCATCTCATCGGGTGTATCCAGTATTTGTACTTTATCAGAAAGGACAATGTCGCGCACATGGATACCATCGCCAATTTTGACGAGTGCGGAAATATCCACCATAATGCTCTCCGGCAGGTCCTGCGGGAAGGCCTCGACCTCGAGTTCGCTTAAGCCATTGATAAGCATGGCGTTAAAGTCCTTAACGGCTGGCGAGTTGCCGGTCAGTAGGATGCCAACGTTGGCACGGATCTTCTCGGTCAGGGAAACGACCATGAAGTCTACATGAATGATCGTTCGCTTGATATGATTCTGCTGTTTCTCTCGGACTATAGATGGATATTCCTTGCCTTCCAAATCAATTGTGATCAGGCTGGAGGATGATAACCGTCCAAGTACCCGGCCGGCATCGCGGCCTGCCAATGAAATGCTGATTGGCTCCACGTTATGCCCGTAAATAACAGCTGGCAACAGCCCGCTGCGGCGCAGAGCGCGAACTTGTCGTCCGGTTGCGGTACGGGGCGTTGCTTTTAAAATGACTTTCTCCATCTCTACCTTCCTTGAGCGCCTCTCACCCCTCGTTCGTAGCTATGGTGTTAACCATTCTTCAAGCAACTGAAATCGCGGCTACCACCAGGGATTACCTTCGCTCTCGCATGAATTTTTCCAGCGTTACTGGATGATATCCGGCCTGTACCGGAAGCGGGCGGAATTATACACGGCCAGCAAGGATTTGACAAGCAGATGCTATTCTTCATCACGGTTATAATTCACGCATGCGAAAATACCTCTACTTTACCGTTTTCGTCTCTGGAATGACAACGATGGCTGCCGAGTTTGGTGCTTCGCGCCTGCTGGGCAATATCTTTGGGACCAGCAATCCGGTTTGGGCGGTGATTATCGGATTGATCCTGGTCTACCTGACCGCGGGTTACTTCCTCGGCGGACGCTGGGCGGACCGGTCACCACATCCAAAAACGATGTATGCCATTCTGTCCTGGGGCGCATTTACGCTCGGTATTGTGCCGTATATTGCCACCCCGGTGTTGCGACTGGCAGCGAATGCCTTTGACAGCTTACAGATTGGCATCTTGGCAGGGGCGTTTGTCGGCGTGCTGGTGCTGTTCACCGTTCCGGTGACGCTATTCGGGATGATTTCGCCTTTTGCCATCCGGCTTTCGATGAACGACGCTGGCAAAGCCGGGAATGTATCCGGGACCATTTACGGCATCTCGACGATTGGGTCTTTCATCGGCACATTCCTGCCTACCCTGCTGCTGATCCCGACCATCGGAACGACCCGAACCTTTCTCGTTTTCAGCCTGGTCTTGCTCTTCGTCGCGCTGGCAGGTCTTGGTCTGACCGCGGGGCGGCGGGCTGTCTTTATGTATCTGTTGATGGTTATTGCTCTTGTTTTGCTGGCAATTTTCGGAGGCAGGGGCGGTATAAAAAGGTCCAGCGGACAGATTTACGAGACCGAGTCAGCCTACAACTATATCCAGGTAGTTGAATTCAACGGGACGCGTTACTTGCGACTGAACGAGGGGCAGGGTATTCACTCTGAGTACAACCCGCAAACACTGGAATATGGCGGACCCTGGCAGCAGTTTTTGGTTGGACCGTTCTTTTACGCCGACCGCCGGCCGGAGGATGTGCGCCGCATCGCCATTGTCGGTTTGGCTGCTGGAACGACCGCCCGGCAGGCTGCGACTGTCTTCCCGAACGTAGTCATAGACGGTTTCGAGATTGACCCGAAGATTGTGGACGTAGGGAGGAGATATTTCGATATGAATATAGCCAACTTGAATGTCATTATTCAGGATGGACGTTGGGGGCTGGGGAGCAGCCTGGAGTACTACGACTTGATTTGCGTGGACGCTTATCGTCCGCCGTATATCCCGCCACACCTGACCACACAGGAGTTCTTCCGGATTGCCGCTGACCACCTCAACCCCGACGGAGCGCTGGTCATCAATGTTGGCCGCGCTCCCGGTGACCGGCGTCTGATTGATGGGCTGGCGACGACACTGGGAACGATATTCTCCTCGATTTACGTAATGGATATTCCCAATACCTTTAACTCAATGATTTATGCCACGCTCCAACCGACCGCCACGGTCAATCTAGAGAAGAATCTTGCATCGCTTGCCGGGCGCCAGGACGTGAATGTTCTGTTGAATGACTCCATTACCTTGACGCTGGACAACCTTCAGCCTGCACCGCAAGATACAGTTGTTTTCACCGATGATCGGTCACCGATTGAGTGGATTACGAATACCATGATCCTTAACTTTATCCTGCAAGGGGAAATGGAGACAATCCAATGAGAACCCTGCAGAAAGTTCTATCGCGGTTTGTTACCCTCCTGCTCCCGGTAGCGTTGACTTTTCTTGGGGTTCGGCTCCTGTTGACGCAAACCTTTCCTGAAATCGAATACCGCACGCCAGGCTTTCCGGCGGACGAGTATGGTTTTACCCTCCAGGACCGCCTGCAATGGTCGGTAATATCCATTGACTATTTGCTCAACAATGCTGATATTTCCTTCCTCAGCGACCTTACCTTCCCGAACGGTGTTCCGCTGTTCAACGGACGAGAATTGAGCCACATGCAGGATGTCAAGAATGTAGTAAAACCTGTGCTGTGGGTTGGATATGGTGTCTGGTTTCTGGTGCTCGGACTTGGGTTATGGGCGCGTTTCGGAGGGTGGTGGGCGGTGTATGTGCGCGGCGTCTGGCACGGTGGCTGGCTGACGGTCGGGATAACAGCGGTCATCGGTATTTTCGCCGGAATCAGTTTCTGGCAGTTCTTCACAGTTTTCCACGCGTTGTTTTTCACGGGTGATTCCTGGCAGTTCCTTTACTCTGATACACTCATCCGCCTGTTCCCGATGCGTTTCTGGCAAGATGCTTTCCTATTTGCCGGTGCACTGGATGTGCTTGGCGGGCTGGCTTTGGGATTGGGTTTGCTATCGAAACAAAAGTAAGGT
>JBGPQK010000015.1:0-56202 GCA_041489005.1 Anaerolineae bacterium | reverse complement strand
CTAGCGGTTTTAGGCTCAATTCCTACAATACTATATTTATTAGCCTGGTTGGACAGGGACCTGCGACCAAGCGTATTCAGGCTCAAATCATATTTGGCTATGATTTTGGTTATTGTAAATCGTGGTTGTTAACCTGGCGATTCCAGGTTTATGTCCTATACAAGTACATTTTTTATCGTTACATTCTTGCTAACGGCTGGCAGCTCAGCAGCTTGGCCACTCCCGTTTCAAGGCACTATTTTAGTAGGTATTCTCAAATCGTAATCCAACTTTTTTATTTTGAGCCTTGACCAAGTCGGCTGCAGCCGCGGGTTGGGCCTGATCTTAGTTTTATATTTCTATTCGTTTTTGTTATTATCATTACGCATAATTACCCAAACTAATTTATTTACTTGACGCTAGATACTTTTCTTAAATCATTATTCAGGAAATAACCACAAAATATATAGTATTCATTTCATAAATAATATTGTTATCTTTTCGGAATTATGTAACCTTTTTCCATCCCTTGGTCTTTGGTAGATTCGTAATATCATCCATATCCCCAACATACATTGAAGTAAATCCGCAATTCATGCACACATATGGTACAAAACTGAAAACTAATGGTTCTCTTCCCATGTCGTCGCTCAGTGAAACATCATTTCCATTGACACTAAAGCTTACATCTGTATTTGCGTAAATTTCGCTTGAATCACACATGGGACATCGTCCATTTTTCATAATCTCCTCCAAATAATTTCCTTAGGCCCAACTCATGATTCTACGGGCATGGTGCGTTTAATGCCGAGACGAATACGGTCTAGCGGCGAATTATTAGAAGTATACAGTAAATCCCAATTCAAAAATCTGCGCTTTTCGGTGAGTGGAGGGTTATTTACCTAGCGGCTCTACGTTCGAGTCCTAATTACATACAATTCCAATTGTTATGACTCATGACCAAGCGTATTCAGGTTCAAATACAATTCGGCTACATTTTTACTGTTATATAAACAAGATTTTTAGTACCAACCAATTAAGAGAAATTATTGAGTTCGTGAACCTGTTATATGTATCAACTAAGTATCTATAGAGTAATAAATAAAAGGTAAAAACAGTTCTTCCACAAATCATTCCATCTTTACTTTGATAGCTGTATAGTAGCTTTACGTGAAAAGTTGATATTTATTAGAGTGAAAAGACCGGGGACATTTACGGATAATGGTAGTGACACACGCACGGCCCCGGATGTTCGGCTGTAGCCGTGTACGCGCGTGAGAACCATGTTTCCATGAGAGTCTTGAAGGAGGAACTTGCGTAAGGAACAAAGCAGATCCGGTTATAACTGCCGTCGACAAGAGACATAAGCCCAAAATCGAGCGTTCCGGTCTCCAGCGTGCCCCGAAGGTTCTGGCCGCGGTTGTCGGCTAGAGTACCGAGGATATCGCCGGTGTCGACCACTTGGCCTTCGGCTACGAACAGGTTTTGGAGCGGTTCAAAAATATATATGATAGAGTTTTGACCACCAATGTCAAGAAAGACTTCGGCATAGGTGTTAACCGTGCCGTCGTACTCCGTCTTGGTCTCGGTATTGATTCTGGATATAACCCCGGAGGCGGTTGCCTTGACGGGTGTACCTGTAGGCGCCACGAAGTCCATCCCCTGGTGGATGCCTAGCGGGTTCTGGGGGGAAGGAATCGACGCGCCCACGGCGCCATAATAGGTATTCATGAAGACTTCGGGAGTGTCATCGAGAGGAGAATTCAAGACGATCGGCGGGTTTGAATTCGTCGAGGTAACTGCAACAGGCAGCGGGTTTGAATTCGTTGAGTTAACTGCAACAGTTGGAGTATTTGTTGATGGAATGAGCCGTTCACATGCGGCAAGAAATAATACTGCAAGAACGAATGAAGACATTTTTAGAAAATCGCGGCGAGAAAAAACATTTTTCATTTGATCTTTAATATGAAAAAGCGACTTCTGCTTAAGCCAATGAATGTCAATGGTGAGCCCAGAAGGATTCGGACATCGTGCCCAAAGGGTATATCATCCCCGTCAGGGGACCTGCGACCAGGCGTATTTATGTTCCAATCCAATACGGCTACAATTTCACCTTCTTGCGGATGCCAGCTGTGAACCTGGCGGTTCGATATTCTAATCCTTAATCCTATCGGTGAATAATATCCATAGTGATGAATTTCAATTAGTGATTATCATTTTTATAATACACTTGTAAACTTGGCCCGATGATAATCAAGTTCCCTATATCGCCACAACCATATCCATCATTTATAAACATTGTTTCTATTGCTACTTTTCCCAAACAGAAATGACGGTTCCAGCCAAATTTTATTGTGATAGTTCTCATAGGGCTATGAGTAAAGAACGATGGGTTTATATCACAATAACTGGGCATAAAGTCGATTAAGGTATGTACATTGGGTATTTCTGAAGGGGCCCAAAGTCGTGATTGAATCTCTTGGTCTAAGTCACAGGTAGGGGTATAGAATCTATTCCATAGCGCAACACAACTACCGATGGAGATTACTGCAACTACGATGACCACAACCTTTAACAGGGGACTTCTTCTAATTTTAGTCTTCAATTTGTTTTCTATAAGCGTATTATCTAAACCTAACGGTTCTTGGTTCAAGTCCTATGAGACACATTTTATTGTCCTTCAACGATTTTGATATCTACCTCAGTCAATACATGCTTTGGACTGGTATTTCCATTTTACTGCTTCTTGCAAAAATCTGTGACCTTTCCTGGTTCGAAAGGCTCGGAAATATCGGGTTTCTGGTTCGGATAATTACATAAACAGAACAGATGTGCTATAATTCAGCATACTTGTTTATCCCTCCTTCGATCTCCTCCTTGCTTTAAAAGTAACCTCCCATGCTGAACACCCCCTCTCCTTCGATTGCACCTGCGCGGCGGGAGGCTCAACCGCCCGCACGCCAAGCCGCTGACATGAGTCAGCGGCTCACCCCCAAAGTCCCCCGCAGGCGGGGAGCCCAGCCCTCCAATCGGAATGCCCTCACCCACGGCCTCTATGCCGCCAAAAACAAGACCCCCCTCACCGGGCTCTTGTCTTCATTCGCCAACTTTTGGCAAATACTTGATAAAAGACCTCCTGCTTTCAGCCAGGCGATTTTGGAGTTTCAGCAAAAGATTGTCGAGGCATTTCAAATTTCGGAAAAAATTGAAGACCTCCGCTCCATTTTGGCCTGGCAGAAAACCTTGCTAAAAATGATTAACTCTGTCGCGCAACTAAAGACTGTCCGCTTTATGCAGCAGCGATCATTCCGCGACCTGTTTTTTGTCGCTCAAAATGCCATCGCTCTCGTTCGGTATGACTTCCGCGCCTGCGGGATCACCCGCGATGCCGATTCGTTCCGCGTTGTATCCGAAAAAAGTGACTTTAATTCCCTCACCTTCCGGGGATCTCTTTGCGCTTTCCGGTCAGACCCTCCTTATCCTTTCATCACCCCCCGCCAATGGGCTGTTCTGGAGCCGTTGCTTCCTCCGTCGGAACCCACCGGGCGCCGCGGTCGCCCTCCCGTGGATCCCCGCGAATTGCTCGATGCCATCTTTTGGAAATTTGCTCACCACGCCCGCTGGCAGGACCTGCCCACTGGGTATCCCCCCGTGCTTTCTTGCCGCCGCTACTATCGCCGCCTGTTCCTCAGCGGTCGCCTCTCCACTCTCTACTCCGCCCTTAATAAAGACCTCCTCTCCCGCGGAAAGGCTGATCTTTCTGCCTTTGTTAATCAGGGCTGTTTTACGATGACAGGAAACAAGCTGTCGTTACGCCTCGATTTCGACGAAACTTGGCAGATGCATACCGCCCTGCTCTTCTTCCAGCAGGGGTTTCAGGTGCTCCGTCGGTTCCGTCGTGAAGAAGAACAGGATCGGCGGCGTAGATTCCCCTCTTTTCGAAATCTGTCCCTGAAATCTTTGCAGGATCTGCCGGTAAATGATCCACCGCTGCACAATGAACCAGAATTCTCGTACACACCCGTATATCCTGCCATGTTTGAAAAGAAAAAATTGCAGATGAAGAGACCCCTCGCTGCTTTTCTTTCGTATCCAGCCACCTGGAAATATGACGAGGAAAACCCGGCTGGCAGGCAAGATTGTGCCTGTGATTGAGAGGTTCCTCTTGCTGTATAATCTTCGTATGGACCCTTCCATTTCCCCCTTCTTCCATCCCAGGGGTGTCGTCATCGTGGGCGCCTCCGCCGACCCCGCCAAACTCGGCTGGTTCGTTGCCCGTAACATGCTCCGCAGCGGATACTCGGGTGCGATCCACTTCGTTAATCTGAAAGGCGGCGAACTGTCCGGGCGTCCCCTTTACCCCACCCTCGCCGAGGTACCCGACCCGGTGGACCTGGCGGTGCTGATCGTCCCCGCGGCTGCCACCCCCGCCGCCTTGACCGAGGTGGCCGGGCGCGGTATCCGGGCGGTGATCATCTCCTCGGGGGGATTCCGGGAAGTCGGTCCGGAAGGTGCGCTGCTAGAATCCGAATGTCTGGAGATTGCCCGCAAACACAAACTGCGTTTGATCGGCCCCAACTGCATCGGCCTGATCGACAACCACCTGCCGCTGGACACCTCCTTCGTCACCCTGCCCCCGCCGCCCAAAGGCGACCTGGCGCTCATCTCCCAATCCGGGGCCGTCTGCGGCCTGATCATTGACTGGGCGCAGGAGCAGGGATTTGGCTTCTCGCGGCTGCTCAGCTTGGGCAATATGGCGGATATCACCGAAACGGATATGCTCCCCGGCTTGGCGGAGGACGATAATAGCCGAGCCATCATGTTTTATATTGAAAGCATTCGCGAGGGGCGGCGCTTCGTCGAAGAAGCGGCAAAAGCTGTCCGCCGCAAGCCGCTGATAGCCATGAAGGTGGGCCGCTCCCTCAACGGCCAGCGCGCCGCCGCTTCGCATACCGGAGCGCTGGCGGGGGAGCAGGCAGCCTATGAGGCCGCCTTCCGCCGGGCGGGTGTCCTCCAGGCCGGGACAATCGAAGAAATGTTCGACTGGGCCGTGGCGCTGGCAAGCTGCCCATTGCCGCGGCCGGGTGGCAACCGCATCGCCATCCTGACGAATGCCGGCGGGCCGGGTGTCATTGCGGCCGATGCGCTAGAAACCTACCGCCTGGCGCTGGCCGAATTCACGCCCGAAACCCTGGCTGGCCTGGCCTCCCTGCTTCCCTCCGCCGCCAGCTTGCACAACCCGGTGGATATCCTCGGCGGCGCCACCAGCAAAATGTACGCGGACTGCCTGCGCCTCCTGCTCGCCGACCCTGGCGTCGACGGTGTGCTCGTCATCATCCCGCCCCCGCCCGTGGAAACCGCCGAGATGGACGCCGGGGCGGTGATCCCGCTCATTCAGGCTTCCTCCAAGCCGGTGGTGGTGGCGTTGATGGGTGGGAAGACGATTAGCAAGGCCGCCGAACTTTTCCGCCTTGCCCGCATCCCCGAATATCGTTTCGCCGAACGAGCCGTCTCTGCCCTGTCCGCCTTGGTCAAACGGGCCGGGTTTTTGGGGAAAGCGGAGGAGAAACCCTGCATCTGGGAGAATATTGACCCCCGGGCCGCAAAAGCCGCTCTGGCGGAAGCCCGGTCCGGCACCTTCCTGAACCTCGAGGCTGCAGACCGTTTAATGGCCGCCTACGGTATCCCCACCGCTCCCGTCAAGGTTGCCCGGACGGAGTCCGAAACCGCCCAAATCGCCGCGGGAATTGGCTTCCCGGTCGTGCTGAAACTGGCCTCGCCCGACATCCCTCATAAATCCGACGTTGGCGGCGTTCTGCTGAACATTCAGACCGCCAATGAAGCCTGCCTTGGTTTCAGCAGCGTGACCGCAGGCGCCCGCCACGCAAAACCTGGAGCCCGCATCGATGGTGTTCAGGTGCAGCGCATGGTGCCCGTTGGACAGGAAGTGATCATCGGGGCGAGGCGTGACCCGCAGTTCGGCCCCCTGATGATGTTCGGCTCCGGCGGCGTGGAAGTGGAAGGCTTGAAGGATGTGGCTTTTGCTCTCGCCCCATTGCTCCCCTCCGAAGCTGACGACCTGCTGCAGCGAACCTGGGCCGGGCGCAAACTGGACGGTTTCCGCAGCATTCCCCCTGCTGATGGTGGTGCGGTGAAAGAGATCCTCCAGCGCCTGGGGCAGTTGGCTTTTGATCTCCCGGAAATTTCCGAGATCGAGATCAATCCCTTGCGTGTCCTGGCCCCCGGGCTGGGAGCTGTGGCGCTGGATGTTAGGGTGAAACTGGGATAAACATTTTGGCACGATCTCCCTCTGGGCGTTCATACTGCTGAACTTTCAACCCTATCCCATTTTTCGCTACCAATTGCGTCTTATTGTGTTATAGATACATACCCATTCGCCAATGGAGGAGTTATGATGAAGAAAGGTTTTCGTTTTGTTG
This sequence comes from Anaerolineae bacterium, assembly GCA_041489005.1. GTDB lineage: Bacteria > Chloroflexota > Anaerolineae > Anaerolineales > Villigracilaceae > UBA877. Next base: position 49,783 of record JBGPQK010000015.1, on the reverse strand, counting down.
GTTGGCTGGTGAGCGGACTGGTGATCCTTGCCCTTCTGCTTTCCGCCTTCGTCTTGTTGACTGCCCGCGGGTCGTTTCCTCAGACCGATGGAAACATCAAACTTTCTGGGTTAGATGGCCCCGTGGATGTCTACCGGGACAACATGGGCATCCCGCAGATCTATGCCACCACCCTGCACGACCTGTTCATGGCGCAGGGATACGTCCATGCCCAGGAACGTTTCTGGCAGATGGACTTCTGGCGACACATCGGTTCCGGGCGTCTCTCCGAGATGTTCGGCGACACGCAGGTGGAAACCGACACCTTCCTGCGCACGCTTGGCTGGCGCCAGGTTGCCGAGCAGGAACTGGCAACCTATGATCCCGAGTCGCTTGCCATCCTGAATGCCTATGCCGAGGGGGTCAATGCCTATCTGGCTGACCATCAGGGTACGGCCATCAGCCTGGAATATGGCATCCTGAAGATCCTGACCCCCGGCTACAAACCCGAACCCTGGACGCCGGTTAACACGCTGACCTGGGCCAAAGCCATGGCCTGGGATTTGGGCGGCAACATGGATGACGAGATCCAGCGCGCCATCCTGCTCAAGACGCTCACCCCGGAACAGTTGGCGCAACTCTTCCCCGCTTATCCGGCTGACCACCCGGTCATCATCCCCGGGATGGGGCAGGCGTCGGCGACCCCATTAGCCGGGCGCAGCCTCCCGGACCTGGACTGGGCTTCCATACAGAAACGTTTCTCAGCTCTGGATGCGCTCCTCGGCCCCTCCGGAGCAGGCATCGGGTCCAATTCGTGGGCGGTTTCCGGGTCTCGGACCGCCACCGGGATGCCGCTGCTTGCCAACGATCCCCACCTTGCCATCCAGATGCCGTCCATCTGGTATCAAATCGGCCTGCACTGCCGTCCGTTGTCTGCGGCTTGCCCGTATGAAGTCGCCGGATTCTCCTTTGCCGGCGTGCCGGGCGTGATAATTGGCCACAACCAGAACATCACCTGGGGCCTCACCAACACCGGCCCGGATGTGATGGACCTGTACATCGAGAAAATAAATCCAGATAACCCCAACCAGTACGAATATAACGATCAGTGGGTGGACATGACCCTGCGAACCGAGACGATTGCTGTCGGCGGTGGGAAGCCGATCACCTTGACCGTGCGTTCCACCCGGCATGGCCCGATCATCTCAGATACCTACGGCAATCTGGCCGATTTCACCACCAAAGCCGGCGTGCTGCTGCCCGAAAACTATGCCGTTACCTTGCGCTGGACGGCACTCGAACCTTCCACCATTTTCCAGGCCATCTGGGGTTTTAATAAGGCCGCCAATTGGGATGAGTTCCGCCAGGCGGCGGGCATGTTCAATGTCCCGGCCCAAAACCTGTTGTATGCCGATGTGCAGGGGAATATCGGCTACCAGATGCCGGGCAATATCCCCATCCGCAAGAATGGGGATGGGACGCTGCCCGTTCCTGGCTGGACCGACGAGTACGAATGGACCGGCTACATTCCCTTTGAGGAACTTCCTCACGTTTTCAACCCGTCCAAGGGTTATATCGTCACGGCCAACAACGCAGTGATCGGGGCAGGTTACCCATACCTGATCAGCACGGATTGGGACTACGGTTTCCGCGCCAACCGTATCGTGAATATGATCGAGAAGGCTCCCGGCTCGATCGACATTGCCTACATCCAGAAGATGCAGGGCGACAATTATGACTCCAACGCTGCCACGCTTGTGCCCATCCTGGCGCAGTTGGACTTCCAGGCGGGAACGCCCAACCAGGCCGTTGCCCAGGACCTGCTCAAGAATTGGGATTACCAAGCCCGCATGGATTCCGCTCCTGCGGCCGTGTTCGAAGTCTTCTGGAAAAACCTGATGGCCGATACCTTCAACGACGACCTGCCCAAAGATTATTGGCCTGAAGGGGGTTCCCGCTGGGTCGAAGTAATGCGCAACATTGTTAATCAGCCGGAGGACTTCTTCTGGGATGACAAGGCGACAATGGACAAGGTCGAGAAACGTGACGAAATTTTCGTCAAGGCATTCACCGAGGCCGTGGCTGAGATCGAGCAGCTGCAGGGCAAGGAACCGGCCAAGTGGAACTGGGGCGGTTTGCACACTGCCACCTTCCGCAACGGGACACTTGGAGAATCTGGCATCGCGCCCATCGAAGCATTGTTCAACCGTGGGCCGTTCCCCACGAATGGTGGCGATGCCATCGTCAACGCCACCGGCTGGAATGCGACCCTCGGATACTCCGTGGACTGGCTCCCGTCCATGCGTATGATCGTGGACCTGGGGAATCTGAGTAATTCGCTCACCGTCCATACCACCGGGGAGTCTGGTCATGCTTACAATCCGCACTACATCGACATGGCGGACCTGTGGCGCAACATTCAGTATTACCCGATGCTGTGGGATGAGCAGGCGATCACTGCCGCGGCAGGGTCGCATCTGCAATTCCTGCCGTAGACTTTTAAATAGTGACGCCGCCTGAAGAGGTGGCGTCACTTTCTTTCAAGTCAGTTCAGGCCAGGTTGGGCTGATATTTTTCGGCGAACAACGCCGGCTGTCCGCCGGTGTGCCAGAACAGCACGGTTTCATCCTTTTTGAAGAATCCCTTGCGGGTCAAGTCAAGCAGTCCCGCCGCGGCGCGGCCGGTGTAGACCGGGTCGAGCAGGAGACCTTCATATTTCGCGAACAGGGAAATCGCTTCACGCTCCGCGCCGGTCAGGACCCCGTAGCCGGGTGCGGCAAATTCATCATTTACCAGCACCTCGTCTGCCGCGAACTCGATGTGCTGCCCCAGCCGTTCGCTCGTCTCGGAGGCCAGCCTTGCCACGTGCTCCTGCAAATTCCGCTGCGGCTCGTCTATGCTGATGCCGAGCACCTGGCCTTTGTAACCAAAAACGCGCCTGCCCAGCACCAACCCGGCCTGCGTCCCGCCGGAGGAGGAGGCAAAGACGATCCAATCGGCTTTGACCTTCTGCCCGACAAATTCCTCCATCGCAAACACGTACCCCAGCGCTCCGGTCGGGCTGGATCCGCCATAGGGGACGAGATAAGGTTTATGGCCTTGCGAGGATGTTTTCTCAAAGGCCTCCTGCAAGACCGTGTCGCGGCGGGATTTTTCCGCCCAGACGATCTTCGCCCCAAAAAGCTGGTCGAGCAGCAGGTTGGCACTGGCTTGAACGGGAGGCTGTCCAACCAGCACAAGAACGCAATCAAAACCAAATTTTGCCGCCGCGGCAGCCGTCTGGCGGCAGTGGTTGGACTGCAGCGCCCCGGCGGAAAGCAGCGTGTCTGCTCCCTGGGCCTGGGCTTCGGCGACCAGGAACTCTAATTTGCGGGTCTTGTTGCCGCCGAAAGCGAGGCCGGTCTGGTCGTCGCGCTTGACGAGCAAGTGTGGGCCACCTAGAGCTTCGGCTAGACGCGGTAAGGGTTCAATAGGGGTGGGGAGGTGGGCAAATCGAAGGCGAGGGATCATTCTTCTTCTCCACGAGGCCACGAAGAGCACAAAAAAAACTAAAGAACGAGTCGCTTCCATCCCGGCCTGGGATGGCTGCCGAAATTGATAACCAGGCCCAATTTCAATCAGGTTGCCTTATGATAATTCAGTACTAGTGCTTCTTCTTTACCGGATAAACTGCCCTATGCCTTCAGTTCTACCACGATTTTTCCAAGACTAACCAGATGAGAGATAAATATCTTGATGCACTTCCATCGCCGCGCCCATATATAAATAAAAATCTTCCTTGAAAATAAGCTCCATTCTGCCTCCCCAAAAATCCAGGCCTATTCGTGTCCTTCGTGGATTCAAGGCCCTAAACTCTGCCGCGTACGGGCTTTGCCGCGGACCCGCATGATATCCATGACACGCGGCAATACCTGCGTGTACATCTTATACAGCAAAGGATTCGGGGTAAAGTCCCACGCCCCAATGGTGCGGGAAACATAGCCACCCAATCCCTCCTTGAAGCGGAATACACCCCACAATCCATCGCTTTCGTTAAACTCGTCTGGGGCGCCCCACAGGTTGTAGATTCTGCATCCCAGCGCCTTGGCCCGGCGCATCGCTTCCCACTGGAGCAGGTAGTTTGGCATTTTCTCGCGGTGCGTCTCGCGCGACATCCCGAAGAGATAAATCGCCTGACCGGCAAAATAAAACATCGAGACCGCCCCCACCGGTTCGCCGTCCACTTCAGCGATCAAGGCTTCGGTGAAAGGCTGAAGGCTGGAGGCTGAAGGTGAAATGCCCATAAAACTGCGCCAAACTGTCTGGTAGTAACCTTCTTCCCGTATCAAGAACCCGTCCCGCACCGACGTTTCTGCGTACATGCGGAACAGCAGCACCAAATCATCCACCGTCCCAGCCCGCGCCGTGACACCTTTCTTCTGCGCCAGGCGGATGTTATAGCGCGTCTTCTGCTTCATGCGCCCAAGCATTTCGTCTTCAGAAAGGGTCAGGTCAATCAGGACGGTATTGCGGAACTGGATCTGGTCCTGCGAAAATTTCCACCCCTGCTGTTCTAATTCGGAACGGACGGCCATCCCATTAATAAACTCGATCTCATCCTCCGCCCCTGGTACGCCCGTCCCCAGTGCTACATCCGGGTCGATTTTGATAAAGATGGCGCCCAGCCGTTTAGCATAGGCATGCAAATCGTCCAGGACGCGGAGGCGCAACGCGGCATCGGCCCAATCCATGAGTGGACCCTTCGGGACGTACAGCACGCACAACTTTTTTGCAAACCCACCGACCGGGATACTGCGTTTGAGCACCATCGCAGCCGCGACAGGCTTTCCAGAGGCAGCCTGCCAGACAAACGGTATGGTCTGCCAACCGTATTTGGCCTTGACTTGCGACCATTCCCAGGTCTGCAAGAGATGGGCGAGGTGCAGGTTGGCGATAAGTTCGTTCCAGGATGAGGGAGTGCCGGTAAACTGAATCATGTTGTCAGTCTGCGCCGGAACCGGAGAAACGCCACAAGTAGAGCTTATAGAACAAAGGATTATAAACCCGGTCCAAGGCTGGAATAGCGCGTTTGATCGAGCCGCCGAAGCCGCGTTTGAAGCGGTAAACACCCCAAAGACCGTCCTCGCGTGCCTCAGCCTCGTCATCCTCAACATCTGCCGCTTCGTCGGGGATGCCCCACATATCGTATTCTTCACAACCCAGGGCGTGCGCCCAGCGGATGGCCTCCCATTGGAGAGGATAGGTCGCCTTGCGGTTGCGTTCCTCGTCGGAGGATGCACCGTAAAAATAGTAGGCCTGTTTTCCATGGGCGAAAACCATCAGGGTTGCCAGCGTCCGACCCTGGAAATTGGCCTCAAAGAGTTCGCACATCCCTTTGGGATAAAAAAGTTCATAAGCGCGGCGGTAGTATTCCTGTGAATGGACGTGGAATTCTTCCCGCTGACCGGTGGCGGTCATCACGCGGTAGAAGTTTTCGATATCGTTCGAAGGATGGACAACAACTTCCTTGCGTCCTGCCAGGCGGACGTTGTAACGTGTCTTGGGCTTCATTCGATTGAAGACTTCGCTTTCGCTACCGAGTAGATCGATGACCAGGGTGCTGCGCGGCTGCACATGCTGCGGGCTGAACACAAAGCCTGCGGGCGGCGCAGCAGGCTCCTGGTCTGAGGCCGAGACCCACTGGTTTGGCTCCACTTTGAGAAAGATGGTTTTCCGACTGCGGCAGAGAGCGTCCACTTCCATCCAGAACCGGGCATCGACCAGTGCAGACTCGTCGAAGGTGACTGGTCCCTTGGGGATGTAAGCGAAGATCAGGCCGAGCGGCAGGTGGCGGAAGAGAATTTGTGCGCCTGCGCCAGCGCTGACCATGCGGACCGGTTCCCATCCAAATGCAGATTTGAGTTCGCCCCACTCGCCCGATTGAAGAAGATGGGCAGAGGGATGGTTTTCGAGAACGGAGTTCCATTCGGCCAGGGTGAGTTCAGGCATGGGACTATTTCATCCTTGAAAAAGGTTCTGGGAGACTTAGCGATATTTGACTCATAAAATTATTGAAGAATCAACCGGCAGATTCAGCGAAAAACGGGCTTTACTCTGAATAAAATGCACATTTACGGACTTCCCAACAGGATATGGGAGCAAGGAATCAACGAAACCAGAAGTACATGCAGGATTTCGAATAGGAATTACTGATGATGCGTTCTCCGTACTTCCTTTAAGAATTCTAAGATTCCACCTGAATATCACCAGATCCTCGTTATATGTTCCCCTGCCGCAACCGATATCGACAACATTAAATGATGAGGACAGTTATGCGTTTACATGGAAATAAAAGGCTATCGTCCCATCAATACTAGAAAAACCGCCAAATTTGCTCTCCGGATTGAAATCTTTTTTGTACGATAAGGTGCTGCATATTTTCTTGCTGTATGGGTATAAAAACTTTCTATCAAGGAATAATTAAAATTTAGGCTAGCCTTCATCCTGAACAAGAGCGCGAACGGATTCCTCGTTGAGCATGCCCAAGCCCCCACTTTTCTCGTTGTTGGTGAGCAGATAAATGCCTTCTTCCTTGAGGAATTTGATGTTGCTGTACCTGGCATCCCGGTAGTCACCTACTTTCCCGGTGTGAATGGCTTCGATTACCTGCTCAATGCCGCGCTCGACCGTCCACTCTGGTGAAAACCCCAAGGTCTGATTGATTTTATTGGAGTTCACCCAATAATTGCGCAGGTCGGTAATATCATCCTTGTTCACTACTGTAGCACTGGGCACAAGCCCGTGAATGATCTCGCCAACCCGGCTGATCTTATAGTTCTGTTCGTTCGAACCGACGTTGAAAAACTGGTTGCGTACAATCTTGAGAGGCGCTTCGAGTACGGACGCAATCGCTCGAGCAGCGTCATCTACATGGAGGAAAGGCCGCCATTGGTCACCGCCGAAAATAGTAATTTCATGGTCCACAACAGCTTTGGCAGTGAGCAGGTTGACAACCAGGTCGAAACGAGGCCGACCTGATAGCCCATAAATCGTGCTCAAGCGCAAGATGACAGGAGCAAAACTGTCATCGGCCAGTTTTATGAGCACTTTTTCAGAAGCGATCTTGCTTCGGGCGTATAAGGAGACAGGTCTGAGTTCTGAACGCTCGTCGAGCATTTGGTCATTGGCACCGTAAACCGAGCAAGTGCTGGTAAAAATGAAACGGCCGACACCACTTCCCTTGGCAACCTCGGCGATCATACGCGTGGCCATCAGGTTGATCTCGAGAGTCAGTTCTTCGTTCAGAGCGCAGGCTGAGTCACCAACAAGCCCACCCAGGTGTATGACGGCATCCATACCATACATTGCCTGGACGACTTTTTCAACCTGGCGGAAGTCGGCCTTCAAAATTTCCAAACGCGGGTGGTTGAGCCACTCCTTGATCGGTTCCGTGCCATAAAGCAAGAGGTCCATCAGGCGGACGTTATAACCTTTATCGAGCAGCCTGGGCAACAGGGCTGAGCCAATATAACCTGCGCCCCCGATGACCAGCACATTTTTGACACTCCTGCCCTCTGCCTGCCTTGAGCGTGAACTCTCGGACTTGATAACGTTTTTCCAGATCGTGGCCCAAACCCGGGCCACCACCAGCATTATGACGCTCAAAGCCCAAGACAGGATTAATGTTCCTCGTGGGAAATTCAAGAGGCGAGTCAAGAACCCCAAATAATTACTTTGAGACAAATAAGTTATAAAACCAAAGATAAGATAGGCCAGACTGACAGCCTGGATAACGATCAATACTTTATAACGGCCGCGGTAGAAACGACCATAAGTATAAAAACCATTCAAAATAAAAATCGTTAAGCAAATCAGCGTCACTAACCAGGCATTATTCGCGTATACACCCCAGTAATTCCAGAAGGTTACCTGATAATTGAGGGTTACTTCCGGCTTGCCAATGGCAACGATCCAAAGGAGACGCGCAACTAGTGACAACAAGATAGCCAGATTGATTAGAATCGCGTCGGCAAGCAGGCGCACGATCCCTTGAAAGGAAACTGCTTTCTTAATCCAGGTGCCTATAGGTTTCATTTCGGGGCAAGTTGTTGGCGGATTGAGGGAGCACTTGTATGAATGCGCTGAACAGCCTCACATATTCCCAAAGCTACTTCCGCGCTCATGTTCGACCACATAGGAAGGCTCAAACTGTGAGACGACAACCAGTCTGTATTAGGAAGCGGCTTGCCGTCATAGAAGGAATGGTAAGCAGTTTGCTTGTGAATGGGGGGCTGATAGTATTTACGGGTATCGACATTCTCGGCAGTAAGGGCGAGCGCCAGGTCGTCGCGCGTCAAACCGAAAAGGTCAGCTTCGACCGTGATGGAAAATTCCCGGTATGAATGGCGGTCGCCGGGGCGCACGCTCTGGAAACCGATGCCGGGTAAGCGTCCCAAGGACTCCTGGAATAGAGTCACAGTTTCATTACGATTGTGTGCTGCCTCTTCCAAGTTTTCCAGGCTATGCAGGCCAAGCAAGGCATTAAACTCAGGCATGCGCGCATTCAACCCGGCGAAGGCACTGTCATAGTTGCCGTCGTTGCCATACTCACGCCCAATGCGGATTTTCGCAGCCAGAGTATCATCGTTCGTTGCGACAATTCCTCCCTCGCCGCTGATCAATAATTTCGTAGGACTTAGACTGAAAATCTGAGCTTTGGCTTGTTTACCAACTGGGTCTCCTTGATAGCGCGCCCCAAAACCGTGAGCAGCATCAAAAATCAGAGTCAGGCCATGCCGGTCAGCCATTTTCTCCAACGCTGCGATATCTGCTGGATTGCCGAATTGGTGCACAGCGACGATGGCAGTGGTCTGCGAAGTGATAGCCGCTTCAGCCGCGATCGGATCGAGGTTATTCGTAGCCCGGTCTACATCGGCGAAGATTGGGTGCAATCCCGCCCAAACCAATGCACTGGCAGTCGCCATAAAGGTAAAACTGGGAACGATTACGTCGCCGCTTAGTTCCAAGGCTTTATGGGTAAGCATCATGCCAGAAGTGCAACTCGAAACCGCTATGGCGTGCTTTACACTCAGATGTTCAGATAGTGCTTGTTCAAATTCCTGCATGAACCGCCCTTTTGTGACCATACCGGTGCTGAGGATGCTTTCAACACCGCCTGCCATCCCAGAAAATGATGGCAGGACAGGGCGTACCATTGGAACTTTTTCTTTAAACGCAGGTTCACCCCCCAGGAGAGCAGGCAGGTTGCTTTTCATAGGTGGAAAATTATACCATACGTCTGATTCACTGACATTTTTGTGAAACAGGCAGTCTTGGAAACACTGAATAGATTGAAAGGTCGGTGAGCAGTAAATTAAAATCTGGTAAACACTCAATTGTGGTGGAAATGTTATCTCGAAGAAAGCGCAAGCCTGGTTAAAAAAAACTCAATGGCCGATGGGCACCGCTAGGGTCAAACTCACTTTAAGGCGTTGGCTATCACCCCAATCCTCTCAGCAGACGCGCCTATTCTGGTGGGAATTGTCATAATGATGGGAACAAGCAAGTCTTATCGGTTGCGGATTTCGAAATGGGAAAGTGGCATCAATTGCCTTTCATCCATGCTACCGTTTGCGCCAGTCCATCGGCTAAAGATGTCTGTGCCTGGAACCCAAATGAGGCGGCAGCCCGGGCGGGATTACCCACTGACCGGTAGATATCTCCCAGACGGGTTGGTTCAAAATGGACCTCAGGTTGGTGCGGCGAGACTTCGCTCAATTCATCCAACAGGTCGAGCAAGTTGGTCTCGCGCCCGGTGCAAATGTTGAAAGCATCACCTGCCACGTCCGACTCAGCGACTAGCAGATTGGCGCGAACCACATCTTTGACGAAAATGAAATCACGGCTTTGATAGCCATCGCCGTAGATGACAATCGGTTCACCAGCCACCAGCTTCCGCACAAAGATGGGAATGGCAGCGGCGTAATCTGAATCTGGACGCTGTCGCGGTCCATAGACATTATAGTAACGCAAGGAAGCAACTGGCAGACCCAGGCTCTGTGTGTAGAGGCGGGCATAGAGTTCGTTCACCTGTTTGGACAACGCGTACGGAGAAAGCGGACGGAGCGGAGTCTCCTCGGTGGTCGGGAAAACTTCCGTATCGCCATAAACCGCCGTGCTTGAGGAGAGCACTATTTTCCGGGCTCCTGCCCGGCGGGCTTCTTCCAATAGAGCTACCGTCCCGCCCACGTTAACGGCGAAACAGGTTTCGGGGTCTGCCATGGATTGGGGTACGGAGACGAAGGCCGCCAGGTGGAATACCAGGTCCATGTCACGCACAGCAGCCTTGACACTCCCCGCGTCGCGCAGGTCCCCTTCCAGAATTTCCAAATTGCCCTGGAATTCCTTCAAGTTTTCGCGAGTGCCAGAGGAGAAGTTATCCAATACACGGACGGTATCGCCGCGCCGCAGTAGTTCCTCCACGATATGCGAACCAATGAACCCAGCGCCACCGGTGACGAGTGTATGCATCCGCTACCGGCCTCTGAAAGCGAGCACCTGAGTGAAGGTTCGCAACAGGATCAGCATGTCCAAAAGCATATCGCGGTGTTTGATGTAATAGAGGTCATATTCGAGCTTGATTGCCATTTCTTCGACCGTGGCGAAATAACTGTAATTGACCTGCGCCCAGCCGGTAATGCCCGGCTTGACCAGCAGGCGCGCCCGGTAAAATGGGATTTGCATCTGGAACTCGGCAATCCATTCAGGACGCTCGGAACGCGGTCCCACCAGACTCATCTCGCCGCTCAACACATTCAGGAATTGAGGCAGTTCGTCTATGTGTGTACGGCGCAGGAAATTACCAAAACGTGTGATACGGTTGTCTTTCTTTTGCGTGAGTTGAACTATGCCGTCTTTTTCGGCATCCTGGTGCATGGTGCGAAACTTATTCATCAGAAATTGTTTGCCGCCCTTGCCGGAACGAAACTGCCTGTAAATGACCGGTCTGCCGCTTTCCAGCAAAATAAAAATCGCGACAACCGGGTAAACGGCAGCACAAATCCCCGTCCCAACCAGCCCGCCGAGGATATCAATCAGGCGTTTACCTGCCTCGTAAAAACCACCGACGCGCGCTTCGTTTACGAAAGAACGGATGAGCCAATCTGATTCCAGGTGGTGGACGGGTACGCGACCCAGCAGTTCCTCGTATGCGGTGGGCATGGGCACCACTTCCACCCCGCTTTCCTGGGCATCCAGGATGGCCTGGAAAGTCGCACCTTGCATCCTGCCGGAGACGGCGATAATAATTTCAGTTATGGCTTCTGCGTCAATGGTTTCAATCAGGTGGTCGTTACTGGCCAGGATGGGGAATCCGTCCACATTATTCCCAATCTTCTTCGGGTCGTCATCCATGAAACCGACCAGGAAGAAAGGCTGGGGACGGAGGTCTTTATAAGCCCGGGTGATCGTTTCCCCGGCTTTTCCTGCCCCGATGACTAATACCCGGCGCAGAAAAGCCTGGGCGGTGAAAATCTGGATATAAGCAAGTCTCCAGAGGAAAGTCAAGATGGAAGCGAAGACCAGGAAAAAGCCGATGCCCCAGCGCGGCAATGAATCTTTTGGAGATATGAGGTAAATCAGAGCGTAGAAGAATATCCCGGTCAGAACGGCGATGGCAATACCGCCGGTTGTTTGGCGCAGGTTCTTTGCCCGGTGCAGGTCGTAGAGTTCAACCAGCAGCACCATCCAGATGAGCGGCAGAAAGTAGAACCAGAGTTCAACGCGATCTTTCAGGAAATTTAAAGAAAAACTAAGCCAGGCATCCTTTTGCCCCCAGAAATATAAACCACCAAGAAGAGCCAGCACCGAAACAAACAGATCACCAATCAGCAGAATGGTACGTTGCTCGCGCGGTCGGACGCGCCAGCCGTTCAACCTGGGACGTGAAAGCGGTCGCATCATTTCTTCTCCGGATTGTGGTTGGTAAATACTCCCACAATCATACTCCATAAAAAGCCTGCGCCCCAGGAAACATGCATGAATGAAATTGCCAGAGGGAGACCAATAACAAGGAAGAATTTCTTTTGTTTGAACGCTGCATGGATTCCCGCGACAACCAGTGCGAATGCGTAGAGGATGATTTCTGTTGCCAGCAGGACCCGGAACAGCGGCAGGATGATCCCCGAGATTCCCAACCCGATGAGACTAAGTACAAACAAAGGCGGGAGACCCTGCCGCCATCGCAGGGTGTAGGGATAACGACGTAACATGCGCCACTTCCAGAGACCATAGCGGAAATATTGTTTTGACAGACCCGACAAAGTAGCCCGGGCAAAATATACCGAACGGATGGATGGGTCGAGCCAGACTTTTCCGCCCGACTTGCGGATGCGGGTGTTGAACTCGTAATCCTCGTTGGTGAGCAGAGTCTCGTCGAAAAATCCGACCAGCGCCAGCAGTTCACGTTTGAAGGCTCCGAACGGCACTGTGTCAACTAGTGCAGGTTTCTTCGCTTGACGATAGAGCGCGTCGCCCACGCCCAGTGGATGGGCAGCTGCAATGGCGATGGACTGCGCCACCCACGTCTCCGCGCTGGGGCGGATTTCCCACACGCCGCCAACGTTTTCTCCGAGGCCAGCTTCCAGGCTTGCAACAGATCGCTCGATATAGTTAGGATATGGCATCGAATGTGCATCCAGACGGACAATAATCTCCCCCCGGGTTTCTTTCAGGGCGCAGTTCAAACCAGCCGGGATGTGGCGCTTGGAGTTGTCTATAACGACAATATGAAGATCCGTGTGAGAATCGGCAAAGGCTTTAATTTCCGCCCGTGTCCCGTCGGTGGACATGCCATCAGCGATAACCACTTCGAGGTCAGCGCGCGGAAATATCTGCGCGTAGATGGCTTCGAGCAGTTTGCGAATGGTAGTTTGCTCGTTAAAGCAGGGGATAATAATGGAGACAGAAGGCATGGTTGTTCTTGTAGTAACAACAAAATTATTACTACGTTTTTCGCTTTGAGACAATTGTACTTGTCTCGGGCGTTGTCAGCGGCAGGATAATGGTGAAGGTGCTGCCCATCCCTGGCTCGCTGCGGACGCTTATTTTACCACTATGCGCCCCCACATTCTCTTTGACAATGGTCAGCCCCAAACCGGAACCGTGTTTCCGCCCACCGGGGCGAGAAGGATCGGCCTGATAGAAACGGTCAAAGATGTGCGGCAGGGCATCAGGCGAAATCCCCTCGCCGGTATCTATCACCTCTACCTGAATCTCGGAGCCAACCTGCGCGGACCGGAGAGTGATCCTGCCCCCGGCAGGAGTGAATTTCAAAGCATTATCCACCAGGTTGGTGAAAACCTGCGCCAGACGGTCGCCGTCGCCGGTGAATGCCGGTAGGGAGGCCATTTCCACGAGAATATTCACGTTGCTGGTGCGTGCCTGCGGAGCGAATTTCTCAGCGATGCTGTTGAGCAGGGCAGTCAGGTCTACCGGAGCGCACTGGAGGTCGAGCGTGCCGGCATCCAGACGGGCCAGGTCGAGCAAATCGAGTACCATGCGGTGCATCCGCTCGGATTCATTGTAAATCACCTGCGCAGCTTGCTTCTGCGCAAGAGGAGTGCTTGCCGTACCATCAAGCAGGGCCTGGGCGAAACCTTGAACGGAGGTCAGGGGAGTCTTTAGTTCGTGGCTGACGTTGGCGACAAACTCTCGCTGGGCCTTTTGACTAGTAAGCACGCGCATATTCATCTCGTTGAATGCCCGTGTCAGTTCTCTGACCTCATGCGGGCCGCCCGGTGCGATGGAATTTACTTCCATCGAAGGCATTCGCCGCGATGCAACCACAACACGCTGAAGGGGATCGCCAATCCAGCGTGCCAGTCCAAATGCTACTAGCAGAGACACAAGAAGAGCTATCACTCCGGCTACTGCAAAGGGCGGGACAAATTCATCGCGTAAGATAGTGAGCAGAGCAACTTTAGGCCTCGGGGTTGCTAGAACCAGGAAGTTGCCATCTTCCATACGAGATACCGTATACAACCAGAGTTTGCCACTGGTGTCGCGCAAACCAACTCCGTTGTGCAGTAATTGGAGTAGGCGCGGAGTTACAAATGCAGATGCACTTCCTCGGCGAGAATCAGCTAACACTTCACGGTTGGAAGTGTAGACCAAAATCCGAATATTGAAAGTTTTGTCGTTTATTTGCAGGGCTTTCTGTAGGGCGGGCTGGGACAGACTGTTTAAATCGGTCTGGCCAGGCAAGATGACCGATTCTACCGCTCGCAGCCGTGCGGTTGCCTGGCGAAAAGCCAGGGGACTGCGAAGTAGATAAATTACCAAGATCACTGCCGTCACGAACAGTGCCCCCAGAATTACCAGTGCATAACTCAACCATAGACGCGTACGAAGAGAGGAAAACATTAAAATACCAGCTTATACCCTATACCTGTTACCGTCTCAATATTAACCGAACTGCCAGTCAGTTTCTTGCGCAGGTGGGCAATGTGGACATCCACGGTGCGGGTCTGGCCATAGAAATCAAAGCCCCATCCTTGCTGGAGCAGTTGTTCGCGGGTGAAGACACGTCCGGGCTGACCGGCAAGGATGAGCAGCAATTCAAATTCCTGGGTGCGCAACTCAAGGATCCGATCACCGATACAAGCCTCGCGACGTGTGGCATCCATCGCCAGGTTGCCAATGTGGATGGGCGCACCTGCCTGGGCGGTGCGTTCGGCTCTGCGCAGGATGGCTTTGACGCGCGCCACCAATTCGTGCGGGTTGAAGGGTTTAGTCAGGTAATCGTCGGCGCCCAGCTCGAGGCCCAGGATCTTATCGATATCATCATCGCGGGCTGTCAACATGATGATGTAGACAGGATTATCCCCAGAGCGCAGGGTTCTGCAGACTTCGAAACCGTCCAGTTTTGGGAGCATTACATCGAGGATGACCAATGCCGGGTTCAGGCGCTTCACAGACTCCAATGCAGCCTTGCCATCCCCGGCCGATTCCACCCGGAAGTTCTCGCGTTCCAAGTACATGCGAGCCAGCTGGACGATGGACGGCTCGTCGTCAACGATGAGGATCAGTTCAGAGGTCATCTACTGCTTCTTGCATAACTTTCTGAACCAATGCGGCCAAAAGATAAGGAATAAACGACGATTTGGCCACAATTTTTTACGCAGAATCCTGCAGGATGGCAACGGCTTCAATTTCCACGGTTCCGCCTTTGGGCAGAGCCGCGGCCTGGATGGTGCTACGGGCAGGTGGGTTTTCGGTGAAGAATTCTGCGTAAACAGCGTTCATTTTGGCAAAATCAGCCATGTCTTTCAGGAAGACGATGGTTTTGACCACCCACTCCAGTCCGGACCCGGCTTCTGCAAACACGTGACGGAGATTTGTCAATGCCTGACGGGTCTCCGCTTCGATCCCACCCGGGACGAGGCTGCCTGTGGCAGGGTCGAGACCAAGCTGACCGGAAGCGAAGACCAAATTACCGGTTCGGATGGCGACGGAATAGGGACCAATTGCCTTTGGAGCCTTATCGCTGGAAATGACTTTTTTATCCATACTCGCCTCTCGTGGACAATATAGATTGATTTTACTGCAAAAGACAAGCAGAGACACGGTTGGTTGCCGTGTCTCTATAGAAAAGGGGAATGAATTAATTACGGGGTGGCAGGCGCCTGGACTGGCCGGTGAGCGTCGCGGAAGGCTTTGACAGCTTCGCGAAGTGCGTGACTGGTGCCATTCATGGCGAGGCGGGTATCTTTGAGCACCTGGCTGAGCGCTTTGACGGTCTCGACCGCTGCGGCTTGATCGGTCACTTTACCGTCTGCGTCAAACCCATTATGGCTGGCAATGATGGTAACCCCGGGATTGTGCGCAGCCTGTGCAGCAGGGATGACGGCGGAGAAGGCATTCAGCGCAGCCTGGACGACGGAAGTGTCCCAGCCTTTTTGATTAGCCTTGTCAATCAAAGACTGGGCCCTGGTGATGAACTCATCAGATTTGGAAAGTCGTTCGCTCTGGCGTTGGTAAACAGTTTGCGCACGGGCCCAGACCTTTTCCAGGCGCGCGTTGTCCCGTGCAGGAACCGGAGCTACTTCGTTGGCAGGCAGGGTGGTGGCCGGGGGGGTTTCGTCCTGTAGACCAGCAGCGGATGCGCTGGAGGCGGGGAGGGCGACTAGTCCAATTGCAAGGACCAGGGCTGTCAGGGCAAATTTCTTGAAGAACGCAATGAGTTTGGACATGTTTTTTCTCCTTGTGTATATGGTTTTGATGATTGTATTGTAGGTCTGTCAGGTAACCGCAATATGGCGCAGTTGTAAAATATATGTAAAACGTCTTTTGACCTTTGCTTGACAATCTCCCTCTCTGCGTGTAAAATCTCACCCGCTCATTTAATAGGATCTTCATCGGCCGAGATAGCTCAGTTGGTAGAGCACACGACTGAAAATTGTGGTGTCGCCAGTTCGATCCTGGCTCTCGGCACTCTCGGCTAGAACGTAAGGCCTGCGGGCGTAGTACAGTGGTAGTACGTCTCCTTGCCAAGGAGAAGGTCGTGGGTTCGAATCCCATCGCCCGCTCTCAAGTTTGAGGATTGCAGACTGTAGATAAGCAATCCTCAATTTATAATCAACCAATGACCGGCGTCGTGGCCAAGCGGCAAGGCAAGGGTCTGCAAAACCCTCATCACGGGTTCAAATCCCGTCGACGCCTCTGAGAAAGACGAGTCCGCAAGGGCTCGTTTTCCGGCTCCTCTCACGGGTTCTCCGGCAGGCGGGACTTCGTAACTCCCGTCGACGCCTCTGAAAAAGACGAGTCTGCAAGGGCTCGTTTTTCGGCTCATCTTACGGGTTCCCCGGCAGGTGGGACTTCGCAAAGTCCGTCGAGGCCTGTGGAAAAGGAGAGGCCGCAAGAGCTCGTTTTCGTATGGGGTAGGAAAGGAGTAATGATCTACAAACCCTATATGCTTAAATTGACCGAATCGCCTATAATGTTTTTATGGGCAAGAAACCTTTACCAGATTCTCGTTTAGCAAGGAAGCCAGTTCGTAAAAGTCCCGGGAAAGAAAATTCCCGGTCGAAGAAGCGGGGAAAGAGTCCACAGGGATTCAGCGATTCTAATAACGCAATAATGGAAAATTTGCAGGAAGTTGTTTTTACAACAGACCTTCAAGGTCACTTTACATATGTTAACCCAGTTATCGAGCAATTAACTGGATATAAAGTGGATCAAGTCGTTGGTGGTTCTTTTGAGCGTTTCATCTACCCGGATGACTTACCAGGATTAATATCCAGTTTCAAGCGCACTCAGGGTGGTCAACCAGAATCTTACGATTTTCGGATACTTCATAAAGATGGCAAGATCCTGCATGTGCATACTTCCAACCGCTTGATCCAGGAGGATGGCAAAAAGGTTGGATTGACCGGTGTCATGGTGGAAATTACCGAATTCAAACGAAATGAGCAGACATTGCTGGAAGCTGAGGCAAAATTCCATACACTTATCGAGCAGATTCCGGCCGCTGTGTATACTAATGCAATTAATGGGCTGAACAGCACGCTATATATCAGCCCTCAGATCGAGAAGCTATCAGGATATACACCCGAAGAGTGGGTTGCCGATCCTGCTCTATGGGGCAATATTATTCATCCTGACGACCAGGAGAATGTTCGGGTCGGTCATCAAAAGACCAAGCAGACAGGTGAACGATTCCTCATTGAGTATCGATTGATCGCCCGTGATGGACATGTCGTCTGGGTTCGAGACGAAGCGACCCTCCTGAAAGATTCGAAGGGCAAACCGCTTTACTGGCAGGGGGTGATGCTGGATATATCCGAAAAAATGCAAGCGGAGATGGCGCTGCGCCAACGTGTTGAAGAACTGGCCGCGTTACAGGCGACTGTGCTCGATCTTGCTGTTCAGCAGGATTTGTTCTCCCTCCTACGCACGATTGTTGAACGTTCCATAACGTTACTAAAAGTACACAGTGGCTTCATCTATCTATATAATGAAACAACGAATGATCTTGTCCTGACAGTCGAAAAAGGATTCGGTGTTGCCCCCGGTGTGCGCTTGAAGATGGGAGAAGGCATGGCGGGTCGGGTGGCGCAAACCCGGCAGACACTAATTATTGACGATTACAGCACCTGGGAAGGACGCTCGCTTATTTATTACGATATACCCTATCATGCCATAATCGAAGTGCCAATGCTTTTTGGCGGCCAGTTGATTGGGGTTTTAGGAGTCAACGATTCCCGTGAAATAAAGTGTAAGTTCACTGAAGCCGACGCGCACCTGCTGTTACTTTTCGCGGGACAAGCCGCGAGCGTGGTTCATGATTCACGGCTTGTCCAGGGGCTCCAAATGGAGCTAACCGAGCGCAAGCGGGTGGATGATTCACTGCGTGAGGCAGAGGCGCGTTATCGTGCCATGGTGGAGCAAATCCCCGCAATCATCTATGTGGACTCTGCAGAGCAAAAAGGCCACACCCTTTATGTCAGCCCACAGATCACCACTATGCTTGGGTATTATCCGGAAGAATGGTCAGTTAACAACGATTATTGGGAGAACGCGATCCATCTGGAGGACCGTAAGCAGGTATTAAAAGAATACGACCGCACTTATAAAACCGGCGAACCGTATAAGATCGAATATCGGCTGATGTCGCGTGATGGCAGGATTGTATGGGTCCGTGAAGAAGCAATTCTAATCCGGGATGAATCAGGGCAGCCCTTATTCTGGCATGGGATTATGCTCGATATCACCGATCGTAAGCAGGCAGAAATGGCTCTTGGGGAAAGCGAGGAGCGATATCGGCGTCTGTTTGACCTATCTCCGGATGCGATTGCTGTTCATGGTGGTGGAAAAGTCCTGTTGGTAAATAAGAGTGCGATGGAACTCATGGGTGTAAAAAACCTCGACGAAATCATTGGCAAGTCAATTTTAGATTTCGTCCACCCGGACTATCACAAACTGGTCATAGAGCGCACGCACCAGCAAATTGCCGAGGGGAAAGTAGCCCCTGCGAGGGAAGAGAAGTTTATTCGTCTTGACGGCACCGCTGTCGATGTGGAAGTGATAGCCGCTCCCATCCATTTTCAGGATACTTTGGCGTCGTTAGTCATTTTTCGCGACATCACCGAACGAAAGCGGGCACAGGCTCTCCAGGAAGCAGTATACCGGATTGCCATTGCGACCGAGACAACCAAGTCTTTGAATGACTTATTTCCGCAAATCCATGAGATTATTTCGTCAGTGATGCCTGCCGAAAATTTCTATATCACGCTTTATGACGCGGAACACAATAAACTGCGATTTCAATACTTCAAGGATGCCTTGGACGAGCCATATCTGGGTGAGATTCAGCCGGGACAAGGATTGACTGCCTATGTCTTGAGGACAGGTAAATCCTTGCTCTGTACGCAGGCGGTTCATGATGAATTGGAGCGACAAGGCGCAGTAAAACTGCTTGGAGTGCCATCCGCGATCTGGCTGGGCGTGCCGCTGATCATTGAGGGGAAAACAATCGGTGCCATGGTCGTTCAGCATTATTCCGATCCGGTTGCATACGGCGAACGTGAACAACACATGCTGGAGTTTGTTTCCACACAGGTTGCAATCGCTATCAGTCGCAAGCAGGCGGAAGATGATTTGCGAGTCCGCACTCAGGAAGCCGAAACACTGCGCGAGGCTACCGCAGTGGTCGCCTCGACCCTAGATAGTGAAGATGCCGTCCGCTTGATACTAGAACAACTTGCCCTTGTTGTGCCCTACGACAGCGCATCAGTGCAAATGCTCAATGAAAATTACCTTGAAATTGTCGGTGGACAGGGATGGCCGGAACCGCAGGCTGTAATGGGGATGCGTTTCCCGATCCCGGGTGACAATCCCAATACAGTGGTGATTGAATCTTTGAAACCCTTTATCTTGAACAATGCTGATATCGAATATGAAAAATTTCGGAGTGGAGTGCATAGTCGCATCCGTTCCTGGCTTGGTGTACCTCTGATTGTCCGCGAACAAGTGATTGGAATCCTGGCGGTAGATAGCTATCAACCGAACTATTTTTCGGAGGAAAAGGTGCGCCTGGTGAGTGCGTTTGCCAATCAGGCGGCTGCCGCGATTGCGAATACTCGTTTATACCAGAATGCATTGCAGGCGGCGGAACACCGTGCCATTTTGCACAGTGTCAGCCAGGACATGGTGACAGCGATTCAGGAACCGGAGCAAACGTACCAGTCCATCCATCAAGCCACCCAAAAGTTGATGTCTTGCGATTCCTTCGTGATTGCACTCCACAATGAAGTCTCTGACGAAAATATGATCGTCTATGCTCTGGAAGGGAATAATCGTTTCCCTTTGCAGCAAATTCCGGCGGGACGAGGACTGACTGGCAAGGTGTTATCGAGCGGCGAGTCGGTCATTATTGACGACTTGCTGGAAGACAAAACAGACGTGATCCGAATCGGGGAGCCTCAACCGATCCGCTCGCTGGTGGCAGTTCCCCTACGGTTGGGGCAGAAAACCACTGGCATGATCTCGGCGCAGTCATACAAAATTCATGCTTATGGCCAGGAAGAGCAAACTCTCTTGGAAATGTTGGCTTCTTATGCCGCCGTCGCCATCGAAAATGCCCGTCTGTACCAGGAAGCAGTCCGTGCTGCCGAGAGGCGTTCAATCCTGTACCGGGCCAGCCAGGAGATTGCTAGGGCAAGCCAAGATCCGGAAAGGGTTTACGCGGCAGTTCATCGGGCAGCAGAGCAGTTGATGCCGGCGGAAGCGTTTGCCATCACCTTGTTGGAAGAGCAAAGCCAGGAGACGATTGGTGTCTATCTGGTGGATAAGAGCGGACGCGCACCGATAGATCGCGTTCCTGGTAGGGGTGGGCTCTCTGGGTTAGTAATCTCAACGGGCAAGCCGGTAATCACCAACGATTTAATGGTGGATCCGATTCCTGGAAGTATTCACTTTGGTGGTGAAGATGAGGTCCGGTCAATCCTGGCAGTTCCTTTGCGCCTGGGTGAAAAAGTGATTGGCATGTTATCGGTTCAAAGCTACCTCTCCCATGCGTACACTGAAGATGATCAAGCCTTGTTGGAAATGCTGGCAGCACACTCCGCTGTCGCCATAGAAAATGCGCGGCTTTATAATGAAACGCTCCAGCGTTTGAAGGAACTGGAAGCAGTCAACCACATTTCGACAGCTTTGCGCACCGCCTTAACTGTTGACGATATGTTGCCCAGTCTTTTGGATGAGACTCTGCAAGTCTTGGGAAGCGATTCAGGGGTAATCTGGCTTTACGACCCGGTTGGTGGTGTATTGAAAGAAAAAGTTGCACGCGGCTGGTTCACAGCATTACAGGAAAAGCCTCTCAAACCCGGTGACGGGATTGCCGGTACTGTCTTTAAGACCGGGCAAGTATGTATCTCAAAAGAATTCGCCACCGACCCACTTACCCTCGAAAGTATGCGTAACCAGCTCCCGGTGGGTTGGGGTGGTGCATGCGTTCCAATTCGGACTGGACGAGAGACCATCGGCGTCTTGTTTGTCTCAGTCGAGTTACCCCGCCAGCTTCAAGCCGACGCGGTTCACCTGCTGGTCACTCTAAGTGAAATGGCCGGAAATGCCGTCCGCCGTGCCACCCTTCATGAGCAGACGGAGCGCCAGTTGCAGCGTCTGGCTTCGCTGCGCGCGGTTGACATGGCAATCAATACCATCCTCGACTTACGGGTGATGCTGGGTATCCTGATTGACCATATTATCTCCCAGTTAAAAGTGGATGCGGTCGACATCCTGCTCATCAATCCAAATGCCCCGACACTTTATCAGGCAGCCAGTTCAGGGTTTAGATCCGAGATTTTCAAGAACACACGATTATACATTAGTGATAGTCTTGCCGGCCAGGCGATTCGCACGCGCACGACTATCCATATCCCCAACTTGAGTGAAATTAAATTACTCCAACGTGGAGAGTTATTAGCCGAGGAAGGGTTTGTGACTTACTTTGCCGTTCCCCTCATCGCCAAGGGACAGATCAAGGGCGTTCTTGAGACATTCCATCGCAGTCTCATAGAACCGGATTTGGAATGGCGAAATTTCCTTGAGACTCTTGCCGGGCAGGCGGCAATCGCCATTGATAACTCGGTGTTGTTCGAAGAACTCCAGCAGACGAATATGAATCTCTCACTGGCTTACGATGCGACCATCGAAGGTTGGTCAAAGGCGCTGGACATGCGTGACCAGGGAACGGAAGGTCATACACTACGCGTTGTTGAAATGACCGTACAATTAGCCGATATCCTGGGCGTTAGTATGAATGACCAGGTCCATATCCGGCGCGGCGCACTTCTTCACGATATTGGAAAAATGGGTGTTCCCGATAGCATCCTGGATAAGACTGGCCCGCTGACTGAAGAGGAATGGGCCATCATGCACCGTCATCCTGAATTCGCATTCGAAATGCTTTCTCCAATTACATATCTACGCAAGGCGCTTGACATTCCCTATGGTCATCACGAACGCTGGGATGGTTCCGGTTACCCGCGCCATTTGCCCGGCGAACAAATCCCCCTGGCAGCACGCATATTTGCGGTCGTAGATGTGTGGGATGCCATGATATCCGATCGCCCCTACCGGAAGACATCGACGAAAGAAGCAGCGACTGATTTTGTCCGTAAGAACAGTGGAATACTCTTCGACCCCCGGGTGGTTGAGGCATTTTTACGAATGATTCTGAATGATCAAGCCGGTCCCATACCCCGTCCAAGAACCGGGACCGCGTCCGCATCGCTGGAACCGAGACTTCCCCGCTAGATTTTGCGAGTGACGGTATAGCGTGCCAGGTCTTGCAACGCCTGGCGTTCGACTCCGGCAGGCATCCCGGCCAACGGCTGCAGAGCTTTGTGGATATATTCCTGTGCTTCGTCTAGCGAGTTTTTTACCCCGGAGCTCTTACCCACTGCCTGCACTAATCGCTCCATGCGCTCGTGTTCGCTGTAACACCCACTTGTGAGACAGATGACATCCGGATCGTCAGGATGGGCTTCTGCGTAATAAATTGCCGGGAGTGTTACCAAACCCTGTAAAAGATCCGAACCGACCGGCTTGCCCACTTCCATCTGTTCACCGGTAAAATCCAGCACGTCGTCCACAATCTGAAAGGCCATGCCCAAGTTATAACCATACACCCGCATGGACTCGACAACTGTAGCGTTCACAGGGCTGATCATGGCTGCAGCGCGCGTGGTCATCTCGATGAGAGAGGCAGTCTTGGCATAGATGCGCTTGTAGTAATTTTCGCGGCTGGTGAGCCCGCGGGCAGTAAACAACTGAGTCAATTCGCCGTTGACGATGACTGCCAGGGTTTCGGCGAAAAGTTTCATCATTGGAAGGTGGTCGGTGTCGGCGGCCAATTTGGCGGCCCTGGCGAAGATGAAATCGCCGGTCAGGACAGTGGCCGGGGGCGACCAGCGTGCGTTCAGGGTGGAGTTGCCTCGCCGCAGCAGGGCGCCATCTATCAGATCGTCGTGGACCAGGGTGGCGGTGTGCAACAATTCCACCGCTGTGGCCAGGATGATAAGTTTATCATGGGGAGCGCCCAGCATCTGTGCAGTCAGCAGACCGAGCGCCGGGCGGATGCGTTTGCCGCCGGAGGAAAGCAAATGCTCCAGCGCAGTCCCCAGATCTGGGTGAGCGCCGTCGGATTGGGAGCGCAAGAGCGCTTCGACTTCCTGGAGTCCCTTTTGAACGGGTGTGAAAAATGAGACAGTATTCAAACAGTCATTCCCAGGCAAAGAGTCGTTGTGCATTCTCACTGGTTGCCTTGGCAACCAGTTCAGTTGTGCAAGAGTGCACTAAAGCAATTTTATCAGCAATCAGGCGAACGTAGGCTGGTTCATTGCGTCTTCCTCGATAGGGATACGGAGCCAGGAACGGTGCGTCCGTTTCAATCAAAAAGCGATCCAGCGGTAATGCCGCCACGAGTTCCTGCCGCCGCTGTCCGTTTTCGAAGGTGACGGGTCCGGTCACACCCAGGTAGAAACCAAGACTGATCGCCGCCTGCGCCAATTCCAGAGTCCCGGAGAAGGAGTGCAGTACCCCCGCCCTTTCTGCCAGCGGACTCTTTTCGCGCCTCAAACCTGACACCCAATCCTGCAGGATTGTCAGCAGGTCTGAGCTGCAGACCCCGCCGGAGGCATCTCCCTTTTCGCGCAGGTGGATCACGACTGGGAGTTGAAGTTCGGCAGCCAAGATCAGTTGTTCTTTAAGGACTTTTTGCTGATGGTCGTGCGGGACGGAGTCCCAGTAGTAGTCGAGGCCGATTTCGCCGATTGCAACAACTTTTAGGTTGAGAGATAATTCCCGCAGGGCAGATATTGTTTGCCCATCCCAAGCCAGCGAGTCATTTGGGTGGACACCGATGGCGGCATACAGCATCGGGTGGCTCTGCGCCAATTTGAGGACGGACCGACTCGAGGTAAGGGTGAGACCTGGAATCAGGATGCGGGTCAGACCGGCCTGTTGAGCGCGGCGCAGGACTTCGGTACGATCAGCATCGAATTTTGCCAAATCCAAATGGCAGTGGGTGTCGGTCAGTGTCATGTGTTCACGTGTTCCTGTATCACCTGACACCGGGTAACGTGACCAGGAGTACCGGGTTATATTAATCCAGCGATTTTCAGCCCGTCCTGCAAAATAGCCTGCACCAACTCTTTGTGCGTGGTCTCGCAGTAGACGCGCATGATGGGCTCAGTGCCGGAGAATCGAATGAGCATCCAGCCGCCATCTTCCAGCTTGAACTGGAAGCCATCCACGGTGACCAGTTCGGTCACTTTCAGGCCACCGATGGTGGTGGGGTTGGCCTTCAGGAGCATTGCTTCTCGGTCTTGGCGGTCGCCTTTGAAGGGTGTGTCAATCCGGTCGTAAAAGTGCTCGCCAACTTTGGCGAACAACATTTCGAGTAGTTGGGTAGGCTTCCTGCCGGTGCGGACCATGAAATCGAGCATGTACAGACCGGCCAAGATGCCGTCCCGTTCGGGGACGTTGCCGCGGAAGGCGTAGCCGCCGCTTTCTTCACCGCCAATCAGAGCGTTGGTTTCGATCATCTTGGGGGCAACGTATTTGAAGCCCACACCAGTTTCGATGACAGGGACGCCATAAATTTTCCCCAGCTTGTTGAGCATCGTGGTGGTGGAAAGAGTTTTAACAATGGTGCCGCGCTCACCACGAATCTCGAGCAGGTAATAGGCCAGAAGGGCGTAGACCCGCAACTGGTTGATGAACTCGCCGTTCTCATCACCGATACCGCAGCGGTCGGCATCGCCGTCGGTGATGAGCAAGATATTGGCGTGGTTGTCCACTGTGGCTTTGAGACCCACGTTGATGTTCGGTGGGATGGGTTCGGGGCGTTTCATTTCGGGGAAGGACGGATTGCGCTGGTTGTGTATTTCGAGCACTTTGGTTCTGCTGCCCGCCAGAAGCCGCGGAAAGTAACCGGTACCGTTGCCCCACATAACGTCCACCATCACGGTCAGACCGGCGTCTTTGATGGGCTGGAGGTCGATCAGTTTGTTGATATGCTCGATGTAAGGTGTATGGGCATCGAATTTTAAGATTTCTCCTGCCGCTTCCGCATCTTTGTATGAAATCCGTTTTACACTTTCCACAGCATTGGGGATGAGTGCTTCGATTTTGAGTAGACCATCGGGGTCAATAGCCCCGCCGGTGGCGTCGCGGACTTTGAAGCCGTTATCGGTGGCTGGATTGTGCGAGGCGGTGATGTTGACTGCGCCGCAGGCGTGTTTGTTAACCACCGCAAAGGCAATGACCGGTGTGGGGGTGGCGCTATCTGTCAGGTAGACTTTGAAGCCGTTGCCTGCCAGCACCTCAGCGGCGGTCGCAGCAAAGAACTCGCTGTCAAAGCGCGTGTCGTGCCCGACAACGATCCATCGGCCTTCCTGGCCCTTTTCAAGCATGTACGAGGCATAGCCCTGGGCGCAGCGCCGGACATTATCGAAGGTGTAATCTTCAGCGATCATGCCACGCCAGCCGTCGGTGCCGAATGTGATTTTGAAGGACATGAGAGGACTCCTAGGAAGAAGATGACGGGGGGATTATAACAGGTAGGGGAAGCCGGGGTAAGAAAACGACCTAAAGGCTCAGCGAAGGAAATCCCCTGCGGGGATAATATTGTTATGTCATGACTCATTTCTTTTACTTATCCAAGACAAATATTGTTTGTGGCTAACGTACCTCCACTTGACCTTTTCCTATTTTCACCCGCACCCCGCCGTTGACCAGCGCCAGCGACGTATCCAGCTTGATATGCATCTGGCCGAGCAGGGCCGGGTCGCTGCATAACACCGACAGGCTCCAGCCGGGGCACTTCTGGCGCAGTACATTACCGAATTGTGCGTACAGGTTGCGCAGGTCCTTGCCTTCGCTGAGGCGCAGTCCGTAAGGCGGATTGGTGACAACCCAGCCATGCCCAGGAGGGGGTGTGATGGAAGAAACGGCCTGGCATTTGAATTCAATTGTACCCGCCACGCCGCCGCGTTCAGCGTTGGTCTGCGCCATTTTGAATGCGCCGGCGTCCCTATCTGAAGCTAGGATCAATGGTGGATTGCCGGCTGACTTCTGCCAACTGTTCGAGGCATCTTTCCATACGCGTTCATCATAACCGGGCCAGTTCATGAATGCGAAGGGGCGATTGATCCCCGGCGGGATGCCGCGCGCCATCAGGGCTGCTTCGATGGGAATTGTCCCTGAACCGCAGAAGGGATCGAGCAAAGGGGAAGCCAGGTCCCAGCCGGAGGCCATCAACAGGGCAGCGGCCAGGGTCTCGCGCAGGGGGGCTTTGGCTACGGCCTGGCGGTAGCCGCGCTTATGCAGTAGCGTCCCGGATGAATCCACGCTGACGGTGCATTTATCCTCGGCCAGCCGGACGACAATCAACTGTGGCGGCTGGTCACACTCCTCATCTGTTTTGAGGATGGGGGAGGCTCCTCCCAGACGCTGCTCCAGCGCGGAGGATACGCTGCGGGCGACAGCGTTGGAGTGGTAGAGTTTCGATTTGTGGCAGGTGACGCGGATGGAGACGGGCTGCCGGGGGTTGAGGAAGCGTTCCCAGGGCAGGCGGGCGAGGCGCGACTGGAGTTCCGGAAAGGTGGTGGCATAGAAGAAATTGCCCAGCCGGGCCAGGATACGGCTGGCGGTTCGCAGGTGCAGGTTGGAGCGGTAGAGGGCGGCCAGGTCGCCTTTGAAGAGTACGCCCCCGGGTTCTTGAATGGCAGGGATGAGGCCGAGCTTACGCAGTTCTTCAAAGGTGAAAGGTTCCAGTCCGGGGGCAGTAACGGCGAAATATGAGTCCATAAAAACCTAACCCCTTCTCCCGATCGCCCAATACTTATTCATTTCAACTAAGAAAAAGGGGGGACGAGTGGTCATGAAAATTCCGTGGCGGCTTTGCGCGTCACGATATCCTTCTGATGTTCCTTGCGGCGCGGGTCCTTCTCCACAAAGATCGGACGGAGGGAGAAGGGGTCAAGTTCGGTGTAGTACATCAGGCTGGCGTAGGTGGATGGAGTGGGGGTGAAGATCTGCACCTGTTCCGGGTTGACATGCAGGTTCTCGCTGGTGAAGCGTTTCAGTCTCAGCATGTCCTGCGCGCTGCATCCGGGATGGGCGGCGATAATGTAATAGGTGAGGAATTGGGGCTTGCCCGCAGCACGGCTCAGGCGGTCAAACCTATCCTTGAATTTCAGCAAAGGGTCGCTGCCCGGCTTGCCCATCAGGTCGAGGACGTCCTTTTCGGTATGCTCGGGAGCCACTTTCAACTGGCCGGAGACGTGGTGCTCAACGATCTCACGCAGGTAATCCTCGCCGCAGACAGCGTCACCCAGAACCATGTCATAGCGCAAGCCGGAGGCGACAAACACCTTTTTGACACCCTTCAACCGCCGGACCTGGCGGAGCAGTTCTAATTGCGGGCGATGATCCACCTCCAATAGAGGGCAGATATCCGGAAAAAGACAGCGTTTGGCCGGGCAGGCACCGTTCTTGAGTTTCTTGTCGCACTCAAATCCATACATGTTAGCGGTCGGCCCGCCCACGTCCTGGATATATCCTTTGAATTCGGGGAGACTGATGAGGCGCCCGGCCTCGTCTAGGATGGATTGCTGACTGCGCCACCGCACGGTGCGGCCCTCGTGGACAGCGATGGCGCAAAAGCTGCACTCGCCATAGCAGCCGCGATGAGTTGAAATCGAGAAGCGGATGGTCTCCAGCGCCCGGACTTGACCCTGAACTTCATAAAAAGGATGCTGGAGGCGCTCGAAATCAAGGGCATAGACTGCGTCCATCTCGGCTTGGGTCTGATAGGGGGCGGGCGGGTTCTGAACTAGGAAGCGGTCGCCATGCTGTTGACAGAGTCCACGCCCACTGATAGGATCGTTGTTGATGTAGAAGGTGTGGAACATATTAATGAAGGCCAGCTTATCTGTTGCGACGGTTTCATAGGACGGCAGCTCAATATTACCGCCAGGCTTTTCTTTGGAGATGTAACACAGACCGCGCACCTGATGCGGGTCCTGTGCGTCGCGCAGGGCGGCCGCGAATTCGAGGGTTGCTTTTTCAGCCATGCCGTACAGGATATAGTCAGCCTTGGCGTCGAACAACACGGAACGCCGGATGGCGTTGTCCCAGAAATCGTAGTGCGCCACGCGCCGCAGGCTGGCTTCGATCCCGCCGAGAACGATGGGACGGGCGGGCTGACCGGGATGGATGCGTTTGGAAAAGCGCCGGATGATGTTGGCGTAGACGATCGTCGCCCGGTCGGGGCGGCGGATGTTCTCACCGCCGGGGGTATAGTCGTCTGAGCGGCGTGGCTTCTTCAGGGCGGTGTAATTGGCGACCATTGAGTCGACGCTGCCGGCAGTCACACCCCAGAACAGGCTCGGCTCGCCGAGACGGGAAATATCAGCATCCTTTTTTGGGTCCGGCTGGGCGATGACTCCGACACGGTAGCCCGCCTTCATGAGTACTTTTCCGATGACAGCGGTACCGATAAAGGGACTGTCAATATAGGAATCACCGGTTACCAGGATGACGTCGAGTGCATCCCAGCCCAGGTGTTTGACTTCTTCAAGGGTTGTGGGGAGAAACATGGGGTGATTATAGCCTTTATATATAGAAGATGTACCGAAGAGCTCACACCATGACAGAAAGACACAAAGAAAACACAGAGAATCCCACTTTTCGCTTCTTTGAGCCTTAGGGGAAAGGGTGCAAAGCCCCTAGTTACCTTGCGCTTGCCACGAAGCCTGCCAATAAATATATCCGGGCAGGCAACCCGGCGGCACCCGGAGACACTTCCTTACCGCTGCTTCCTTTCGGACCTGACGGGGTTCGAAAGGCTCCGCCGCGCCGGACCCACCCGGACGGGGAAAGGATACCCCAAGGCGGGGGGCATGTCAACCTGAGAACATTAATTGATGAAAATAAAGGGTTTTATAAGAGAAACAGGTTTTCATCTTTGGTCAGAGGCCTGTACCTTTTTGTTACGGAATTTTCACGGATTATTCATGTGAAATCGGGGTAAAATGTAAACTGTGTTAATCTGATTTTAATTCTTTGATTAAAGTAATTATGGAAGATAGCATGAAGCATCACAATTCCTCCCATCAATCCAATTCAGCCTGGAAGATAGCGCTTATTCTTGTTTTTTCATTCGCACAATTGGGATGGATGCCGGGAGTGGTTGATCGGGTGCAGGCTGCCCCGCAGGAACCAGTGCCGCCCGCTGTTCCGAATGCCGCCGATCCGCCAGTCATTACCATTGGCGGGCTGGGCAATGCTATGATCGGCTCGTCCATTTCTTTCACAGTCACTTTCGACAACAACGACCCAGAAAATGAGCCCGGTTATGGACCGTTCATCGAATTCGAGCTCCCGACTGTCGGCGTGGACGGCAATGATGGCCTGGCGTTCGTCAGCGCCAGCTACCTGACCAGTCCCATTCCGGCCCAGAATCTTTTTATTAGCACCTTCGACGCTGGCGGGAACGCCACTCACCCCCTGGTGCGCAATGCCAGTGGCGCCTATATCAACGCCACCGGCACGGCTGGGGACCAGCTGGTGGTCATCCGCCTACCCTTCGGCAGTTTCACGAAAGATCAACCACCTGCCGTGGTCAGCGTGACTGTGCAGATGAGCAACTTGGCCGATCTTAGCACCCCACTGACTGTGCGGGCGCGCGGCGGCTACCAATACAGCTGGTCACCGCTCGACGACTGGTGCTGCGACCTGATCGTCCCGACCCTGAGTGGTTACACCAGTGACTCGGTCACCCCTATTGTTATGACCCTGAGCAAGAGCTATACCGGCCCGGACAACACCTCCGCTGAGACGGCCACTGGCCCCAATTTCACCCGCCAGTACACCCTGTCGGTCGATATTGCTCCAGGTCAGACCCTCACCAACCTGAACCTGACTGACATCCTGCCCGGAAATTTACAGTTTGTCAGTGTGGATTCAACCACTGTTAATGGAGTCCCGGTCAGCACGACTGCCATCAGCACACCCAGCACCTCCACACCGGATGGCACGTTGACGCGCCAATTTGCCAGTGTGGCCGTTAATGCCCAGATGGTTTTTTCTTTCTATGTGCCGCGTGACGATTCCGTCCTGGCCCGGGTCATCGATCCCGTGACCGGCAACGAGATCCTCTCCTGTAACAATGCCTCCACGAGCGGCTCCTGGACGCCGCTTGACCCGCGCGATTCCGCCTCCGCCGGAACGCAGACAATCGATCCGTTGGGTTGCGAGCACACCCTGATCGACCGTTCGATCGCCACCCAAAAGGAAGTCTCATACAGCGGTACTCTTGCCCCGGGTACCACGCTGGACTACACGATCCAGGTCCAGGTTTCGGATTTCTTCGCCTTTGACGGCCTCTCGCTGACCGACGTGATCTCCGACGGTCAGCACTTCGACGCCGGCTTTATCCCCACCATGTCCGTCGCTGGCAACGGCTTCGGCCTGGGGGTGGCCAATATGAGCAATTATACGGTCGTCTCCAACAAGGACCTGACGGACGGCCCGCCGCCACCACCGGCTGAAAACCCGGCCACCGACGGCACGACCGCGGTCACCTTCAACGTTTCGAGTGAGGTTATGGCGCGCGCCAGTTCCCTGCCCAATGGGACCTCCGATGAGATCGCTGCCCGCAATCATGCCCTGGCCGGCCGCCTGCTGGGCGGCTGCGTGCCGCTGGCTGGCATCGCTGGCCCTGACTGCGGTTCTTACAACGATCTCGGGACGACCGTCACCATCGTCTTCCATACCGTGGTCGATGAGATTTTCACGGATGTTTATCCCTCCGGCGATTGGTCGGTGGACCAGGGCGACATCCTGCGCGACCGCGAGACGGTCACCGGGCAGCTGCTCACCACCGATACCTTCGACTCCACCGGCCTCCCGACCATGACCGACAATGCGACCACCTCACTGACTCTCGGCACCGGCAGCCTGACCAAAGCGATCTACGCTATTAACGGCACGGCCTGTCCGCGGGGACCTGTTGACCCTGTTTGCCCGGATGGCGGCCCCTACCAGATCAAGCCCGGCGACACTGTCACCTATCGCATCACTTATGTCATGCCGACCAGCGATGAGGAAAACCTTGAGTTCACCGACTACCTGCCCCTGCCGATCTTCGACGCCACCGAGATCACTGCCTTTGACAATGTCGGGCAAAGCGGCCACGCCAGTGTGACCCCTGCTGCAGGGCAAGCCAACTTCGGTTCATCCGATACCTTCTACGATTATTCCGGTATTTCTCCGACACTAACACCGAATTCTACCAATAACACCGTCAACTTTTTCTATGGTGATTATGACGACCCGCGTGATCAGTCGACGACGGTTGACCTGCTCCTGACCGTCACCGTCTCTGCCAATCCCTTTGCCGACGGCCTGTACCTGACCAACCAGGTACATGGCAACGAGGGCAGCACCAATGGCGGAGAGGTGCCTGCCGACGCCATTGTCCAGCTCGTCCTGACCGAGCCGCTGCTGGTCAGCAACAAGGGCATTGTCGCCACCGACAACCACAATGCCGCGGTCACTTATCTTCCCTCCCCACCCGGTCCGGTTGCATTCAATGACCCCGGCACCGCCGGCGCGCGCTGGGGAGGAACGATCACGTCCGCCCTTCTGGCGGTGAATCCGATCGATAGCAACATCACCCACGTCGATGCCGGCGACAAGGTTACCTTCGCAATCGTCATCGAAAACCAGGGCTCCAGCACCAAGGGGGCTTTCGATATCACAATTCTGGATACGCTACCCGCACAGGTCCAGATCCCGGCAGGCGGTTTGAATTTGCGCATTTCCAACGGGGATAACAGCACCTCGTTTGCTTACCATCTCCCCGGCGGGGGCGCACCAACCGGCGACATGGATCTTTTCACGACCGGGATCATGATCGATGACCCCGATCCCCAACACGGCGCCTGCCAGGCCGAAACGGTCGGCCCCGGAAAAAATATCCTTATCATCACCTACGACCTGCAGCTAAAAGATTCTGTTCCGCCAGGCACATTTGTAAATACATCCACATTAACCCGCTACGCCGGTAGCGAGGGTGGACCGAACCATGTACCGTCTACGCCGCCGCAGGATACAGCTTCGGCGACTGTCAATACTTCCATTGCCAAAACATTGCTCGGAACAGAAATCGATAATGCCGTCAACTCCAGCACCCAGGCGGTGATCGGCGAACTGGCAACCTACCAGCTAGTCGTGACCGTTTCGGAAGGGACAGTTCCGGCAGCCCAGGTTGTGGATACCCTTGATGCCGGCCTGGCTTTCGTCGATTTGACCTCGATCGTGGTCTCCGATCCTGACACCGACGGGGCCGGGGCAGACACTGGATTGTCCAGCAGTGCGATGACTTTCAACGCGGGCGGTAACTGCACAAACTGCACGGCTGGCACAACTGTCGGCGTGAGTAATCCGCTGGTTACCAATTCAGGCGGTACTATTACCTTTAATCTGGGCGACCTGACCAACACCGACCGCAATAACTCGATTGCCGAAACGATCACCATCATCTATCGCGTTGTGGTCCTGAATGTCTCCGGTAACCAGTCGGGCACCCCGTTAAACAACTCAGCAGTCTACTCCTGGACGGGCGGTAGCCAGACCGTCTCCGCGCCAGATGTGACCATCATTCGGCCGAATGTCGGGATCAGTAAAGCCATCAGCCCCAGCATCGGGGACGCCGGCGACTCTTTCACGTATACCATCGCTCTCTCCGGTGCGACGGTGACCGACGCCTTTGATGTGACACTTGACGACGTCTTTCCAACTCTGATGGAAAACATGCTTTTGATAAGTGTTACTGACAGCCTGGGAGCCGGTGGGGTGACGTTGGCCAACTTCAGTCTGACAGGCAACAATCTCATCGGCTACACTTTATCCACTGTTACACTGTGGGATATGCCCTACAGCGCCACGCGCACCATCACCCTTAATTTCACCGGCACGATCTCATACCTGGCCAACCCAGGTCAACAGATCGACAATATCGCCACCGTGCGCTGGACCAGCCTGCAGGATATGCCGGTCCCGCACACCTATCCGCGCTCGACTTACAATTCCAACTCGACCGAACGCACCGGTGCACAAGGTCCCCTCGGTGCCCTCAACAACTATGCTGCTGCCAATACCGCCAACGCGGCGCGCTTCACGGTCAACTTGACCGGCGCGACGAAATATGTCGTCCAAACCTCCGAAGCCTCTACTCCCGATAATACTAATCCTTGGTATGTGGCGATTGGTGAAGTGGTGCGCTACCGGCTGGTAATCCCGGTCCCCGAGGGCACCTCGCCCAACTTCCAGGTTCGCGACAATCTCCCGGCCGGCACGACCTTCCTGGGAGATGGAACGGGAGCCGCGGATGCGGATGGCACGGCGAAGATATCCTTTGTCTCGAACGGCGTCGGGTTCAGCTCATCGGCCTACAATAGTGTCCAGGCAATCAGCGGCCCCTGCAGGGTGATCGGTAATTCAGCAGATGCCAACTTTCCGGCCAGGCCGTTGCTGTGTGTCCTGGGTGACTCGAATATCGGCAGTGATAACAGCACCACTATCGAGCCGGACTCCTTCGGCACAGGTACGCCGGTGTGGTTCAAACTCGGAACGCTCACCAACAAAAGCAATGACGCCGACACCGAGTATGTGGTCATCGAATTTAATGCACTCGTGGACAACACCTCGGCTGGAAGCAACGATGCCGGCGATACCCTTGACGACACTTTCGAAGTTTTCATCAACAGTATAAAGGTTGGTCCCACATCCAACACTGCAAGCGTGCGCGTTGCCGAACCCTCCATCACCAACCTGGTCAAGACTGCTACCCCCAACACCGGTGATGCGGGTGATACCATCACCTACCAGTTAACTTTTTCCAATGCCGGCGGCGCCAGCAATACCACAGCCTTTGACCTCCAACTTACCGATACTGTCCCGGCCAAAATGACCGCCAACCTTGGCGGCATGACTGTCAGTAGTACGGGTAACTGTGCCACCGGGATTGATACCAGCCATAACTCGGGGAACAGCGTGGATGTCCGCATCGCCGCGGTACCCGCTGGTTGTGCAGTGACTGCCACCTATACGGCCACCTTGGATGTGACCGTGAACCCCAGCGAAGTCTTGACTAATACTGCAAATCTTAGCTATACGAGCTTACCCGGCCCACAAGGCACCACAGGCAACATCACCGGGTCAAATACGCCCGGCACCAGCGGGACTGATACGGGTGAGCGCGATGGCTCTGACGGGGCTCGCATTTGGAATGATTATCATCTTCAAAGCATTGCCAGCGTTACCGTCCCGGCAGTGGCTCGCGCCAAGACCCTGGTGGACACCGAGGTGAACATCACCGGGAATAACAACACACAGGCAACCCTCGGAGAGATCGTTACTTACCAGCTGGTGATCACTGTGCCGGAAGGCACCACGCCCAACCTGCAGGTGGTCGATACGCTCGGCCTTAACATGGCCGTCACGGATGTTTGCGTCAGTGGCTATCCGGCAGCCGCAAGCCCGATCAGTGCTTCGGCGGCATTGACCACTTCGCTGGCGGGTGGGTTTGCGGATGCATGCAACGACGGTACTCTCATCACCAGTAACCCCATGATCAGCGCTTTTGGAGGTACGAACGGACGCCGCATCACCTGGCAATTGGGCACGATCACCAACACCGATACTATCAATGCCAATCCCGAAACCATCACGATTACTTACCAGGCCGTGATGCTCAACGAGGCTGCCAACCAGGCCGGAACCACTCGGAGCAACTCGGCGGTTGTGTCTTGGACCGGTATTGCGCTGGGTGCGGTCACGACGAATGTCGGGATCGTTGAGGCGACGGTGAACACCGGGAAATCCGTCTCCGCCGGTCCGTACGATGCCGGCGATAAGGTCACCTACACGATAACGCTTACCAATCCGGCTGCAGGCAGCACGAATGCCTTCGATACGACTCTGAATGATCCGCTTTCGGCGTACATCTCCGCCGCTTCGATCACGGGAGTTTCAGGCGGCGGATTCGCCCCCTTAGATTTCTCCGTGACCGGATGCCCGGGTGCGTGCGTCCTCCAGAATGCCGCACCTGCCGGGATCGACATCCCGGCCAATACGGTCGTCACGATCATACTGGATGCGACCCTTTCGGCTACAGTCCCGGCCGGACAGATCGTCGGGAATACCGCCACCACCCATTGGACCAGCTTGAATGGAGTAGTAGGAGACCGTTCTACATACAACACCAATTCCGAAGAACGCGATGGGACCGGCGGCCTGCTGGGTGGCGGCGCCCTGAACGACTACCGCACTCAGGGAGCTGTCAATCTGACCGTGGTCACCCCGACTATCGCCAAACAGGCTCCCATTCCCACCCGCTATGGCATCGGTGCGACGGTGACCTATCCCATCCAGGTCACTTTGCCGGAGGGTGTCACCCGATCCCTGCGCGTGATCGATCAGGTCCCAGCGGGGATGATCTACGTCACTTCGAGCGTGGATGCTTCCTCATTTGCCGGCACCGTCACCACCAGCCCAACAATCTCCCCAGCCAGCCCGGCTGACGGAGACGATATTACATTCACTTTTGGCGACACCACCACAACCGACGACAACAATGGTACCAACAACAGCTTCATCCTGAATGTGACCTTGCGCGTGCTGGATGTACCGGCCAACCAGATCGGAACGACCCTGACCAACGGCGCCGTGCTGCGCTATATCAACCCGAACACCGGAGCAGATGCGCCGGATGTCTCCGGCGGGACGCAGGCTATCACCGTCGCCGAGCCGCGCATTGTCACCACCAAGGATACTGTCCCGACACCCCTCACCGGGGTTGAAGCCGGGGATGTGTTGACCTATCGGGTTCTCTTCACCAATACCAATAATCCGCTCACTGATGTCAGTACGGCCTATGAAGTGAGTGCCACCGACTCTCTTGCCCAGGGAATGACTTTCACCTCCCTGACAAGCTGCCTGCTGGACTCGCCTTCCACCGATCTGACCGCCTCCACGACGGTTGACACCTCGATTCCCGGCCAGGTGACGTTC
Source organism: Anaerolineae bacterium (assembly GCA_041489005.1). Taxonomy (GTDB): domain Bacteria; phylum Chloroflexota; class Anaerolineae; order Anaerolineales; family Villigracilaceae; genus UBA877. The sequence goes on along the minus strand of JBGPQK010000015.1, from coordinate 13,177 downwards.
AGCGGGATGGCCTGGGATATTCCAGCTGGCAGCACGATCACCTGCCTCTACACGGCCACTGCCCAGTCAAGCCTGTACTTGGACGGCAGTCATGTGAACAGCGTGGACGCCGACTGGACCAGCTCCAATGGGGTGGACTCCAACGAGCGCATATACGATGACAGTGTTTCTCGTACGGTGGACGGCACACAGGATACGGATACGGCCAGCTTCTCATCGGATGCTCCCACCGTAGCCAAGGACGATGGCGGCGTGACCCAGGTGGTGGTCGGTGATACGATTACCTTCACCCTCACCATTGGCGGCCCGATCGGGACACTGCGCAGCGCGGTTGTCACCGATCACCTGCCGGCCGGCCTGATCTACAACAACGATGCGGTCATCACCGGTCTGCCTTCGGTGGTCCCGACGGTCAGCGTGCCGAATGACGGCACTGCTGCCGTCACCCTGACCTGGACCTTTGGAGATGCCTCCAAGAGCCTGGCCAGCGCTGCCATCGTCTACTCGGCGCGCGTGGCCGACACCTCCGCGGTGGTAATCGGCGGCACCCTGTTAAACAACGTCTGGCTGGACCACAATTACGCCGACAATACGGCCGCCCCGCGCCTGACCAGCAGCGCCAGCTCGACCGTCACCGAGCCGGTCATCGCCACAACAAAGGATGTCGCCCCCCTGGCCGGGGTCCAGGCCGGAGATACGTTAACCTACACGGTACGCTTTACCAACATCGGCACCAGCACCGCTTTCGAGGTCAGCGCATTGGATACCCTCACTCAGGGTGTGGCTTTCGATAGCGGGGATACGATTGCCTGTACTTACAACTATTTCGGGACGGGTTCGGGCTCCATCCCTGTGACCCTCATCAATGGTGGCACCACCTTGAATCTGACCGGGACCCCAGCAGACGCCTGGGATATTCCCGCCACCAACCCGGATTCCTACATCGAGTGCACCTACACCCTCACTGCTCAACCCAGCTTACTGCTGGACGGCAATCACGTCAACACCATCGATGCCGACTGGACGTCCTTGAACGGTTCGGCTGCCAATGAGCGCAACTACAACGACAGCGTCAACCGGCCGGGCGTGGACGGCACGCAGGATACCGATACGGCCACCTTCTCGACCGACGCGGCCGGCATCTCCAAGAGCGACAGCGGTGTGACCCAGGCCGTCATCGGCCAGACCGTCCACATCACCCTGACCATCAATGTAACTCCCGGTACTTTGCAGGATACGCAGGTTGTGGATTCTCTGCCGGCGGGACTGATCTATTCAACCGGCTCACAGTCTGTCAGCGCCAACCTTACCCCGGGCTCGGGCGCCCTGGGCTTCAGTGTCTCGGCACCCAACGATGGGACCGCTCCCGTCACCCTGACCTGGGATTTTGCGGATGCCACGGTTAGTTCCAGCCCGGTCTTCATCCAATATGATGCCATCGTCGCCAACGTGGTTGGCACGCCGCCTGCCGGTAACAACGTCGACGGCACCAATCTGGTCAACCAGGTCCACCTCTACTACACGGATATCTCCGGCACCCCGCAGGATAAATCTGCCAGCGATAGCTTCTCTATTGTTGAACCGGTCTTGTCGATAAACAAGATGGTCAATGATCTCTTCCCTGGCCCGGGCCAAGTGCTGACCTTCACACTCACCGTCCAGTTCACCGGAGCCAGCACTGCAGACGCCTTTGACGTCCTGCTGGAGGACATCCTGCCTCCCGCGCTGATTTACCAGCCCGGAACGCTCACCCATGTAAGCGGCGTCGCGCCGAACTGGGCAAGCGATCCACTGCACACCCTGGACGACACAGGCGCGCCGACTCTGCGGATCCACTGGGACACATTCCCGGGAAGTCCGTCAGCCCAATCGGTGATCCAGTTCCAGGCGACGGTTTCCAGCAGTGTGTCCCTGGGCCAGCTGATTGACAATACCGCCACCCTCACCTGGACCTCGATGCCGCTCGGCAATCCTGACGAGCGCACCGGTGCAGGTGGATCGTTGAACGATTACAACGCCTCGAGCTCGATTACCCTGACGGCGGACAGGCGGCTGATCAAGACCATGGTCGGTCACAGCCTTGGGTCGACCTCCCTCCCTGAGGTGGCTATCGGGGAGATCCTGACTTACCAGGTGCTCATTAACGTCCCGACCGGGACGACCAATGCCGCGACCCTGACCGATACGCTCGACCTCGGGCTGGCCTTTGTGGACTGCATTGTGATCACCCCCTCGAGCAGTGTCACCACCAGCATTGGAGGCGGTTTCACTGGCATCTGCCAATCGCCTGTGGTCAGTGCGGTCGGAAATCCAGCCAATCCGGCCAGCGACGGCCGTCAGGTCGTCTTCGATTTCGGAAATTTGATTAACACCATTGGGGCGGTGGGGACCGTAACGGTCCAGTACCGTGTCGTCGTCCTTGACGTGATCGAGAACCAGAGCGGAGTCGGCAACCTGAACAACCTCGCCGAGCTCAGTTGGAACGGGGGGACGCTGGAAATTGCCGAAGCGTCAGTCGTGAGCATTGTCGAACCGCGGCTGACCCTGGACAAAACCGCTGATTTCACCATTGCGGTCCCAGGGACGACCATCACCTTCACCTTGACAATCGGGCACGATCCTATAAACAGCACCATGGATGCGTACGATGTCCTCCTTGCGGATGTCGTCCCGGCTGGTTTGACGTATGTTCCCGGCTCACTCACCTATGTCAGCGGTATCATGCCCAACAGTGCGATCCCTCCAGCGCCGCCTCCGGCCCTGGATGATACCGCTGCGCCCATCTTGCGCGTTCACTATGATGTGTTTCCACGCGTCCCCCTCGGGACATCCGTCATTCAATTCCAGGCAGTTTTGGGATCGGTGACACCCGGAGACAGTGTCACAAACCTGGCAAGCGTGGAGTGGACCACCTTACCCGGTATCCCACCCAGCCCACCGCCACCGCCGATTCTGCTGGTTGGGCAGGAATCCCAATACAACGCGACCTCATTCGAGCGCCGCTACGACCCCTTCAGGCCGGCGGATATTTATCGCGTGACCTCCTCGGCCACCGTTGGGGTTCCAAGTTTACCCAAGACTGGATTTGCTCCCGATCGATTTACCGACTTGCCGCTTCAGCCGGCCAATCAGAGCTATCAGGCGTTGGGTGACCTTTGGCTGGAAATTCCCGCCCTGGGAGTCAAGATCCCGATTGTTGGAGTTCCCATGAATTCAAATGGCTGGGACCTGACCTGGCTTGGCAGCCAGGCGGGCTACCTGGAAGGCACAGCTTATCCCACCTGGCCGGGAACCACGGGAATCACCAGTCACGTGTACCTGGCGAACGGAAAACCCGGCCCCTTCTTCAATCTCCATACCATGATCTGGGGTCAGAAGATCATCGTCCACATGGATGGACAGCAATACGTATATGAGGTGCGTGAAGTGCGTCGTGTCTGGCCTGGGAACCTGTCTGTGCTCAGCCATTCGGATTACCCGTCCCTGACGCTGATTACCTGCCAGGGATACAACCAGGCGGAGGACGATTACCTCTACCGCGTTGCTGTTCGGGCAGTGCTGATAACCATCCTCCCTGAAAAATGAAGCACAGACCGGCAAGTCAGTAAATAATCATCTCCCGCAGAAACCTTGCGGGAGATTTTTTGTTTTTCCTAATATGGCTTGATCGCGATTTCTATGGTTTGCTTCTCTCCATCACGGCAATTTCCGACCCCACGTTATTTCAACGAATTATTCAAACCGGTGATTAATTGTTGTTTCTCAACGCTGGTCAGTTGGGCAGCCGGGTGCATTGGAAGATAAATTGCCGGGGGCATTTCACCTTCCTGAATCATCCCAACAACCTCACCAGCTCCGCGCTGCGAACGGGTATTCCACTCCGAGAAGTTTAGTCGGGATCGGCCTTGCATTGTATCGTTATACACCAGCCATGAGACCGGTGCAACATAACTGTACCATGGCCAGACTGTTTCGTTGCTGTGGCAATCAAAACAGGCGCGTTTTGCCAGGGCGCGAGTCTGGGGGCTGTCCCAGGCTGGTTCTGAGAGGACCGGTGGGTTGTTACCCCGACTTGGGAGCGGGATCAATTGGATAAGCAGTCCCACTACAACAAGACCGATCAAGACCCAAAGAATTGTTTTCTTTTTCATAAACTTCTCCTGATTAGAATGTGAGTTGTAATTTTAACCTCAAATATCATTTCCGGATAGTTTATTGCGGTGAACAGGGCCTCTATGCTATACTGGTGGCGGAGAAGGAAATATGCCTGACCTATATCATTCCAATATACTTACCCAGATGGATGCGCACCTGCTTCAGGTGAAAGAATATCTTGTCAACGCTGTTTCAACGGAGATGCAGAATCAATCTTCTTTACAGCAACAGAATCGGGAGGCAGTACGTCGTTTGGTGCTCGAAGCGTATGAGCGCAAATATATGGACCTCAAGCCTGAGGTCCGCGATAGGGTCGTTGATTCGGCTCTGGCTGACCTGATAGGTTATGGCCCCCTTGAGTTGTTATTCCCTGATCCGGAGATTAGTGAGATCATGGTCAATGGGGCAAAGCAAATTTTTGTTGAGCGCAACGGGGAATTGCTCGAAACCGACGTAAAATTCGAAAATAACGAACACCTGCTGCGCATTATTGACCGCATCGTTAGTCCACTCGGCCGTCGTGTGGATTCGGATAATCCTACCGCCGATGCCCGCCTGCCAGATGGCTCGCGCGTGAATATTATCATCCCACCCGTGGCTGTGGATGGGCCGCACATCACCATCCGCAAATTCCTGCAGACCAAAATTACAATGGATGACCTGGTCTCGATGGATGAATTGACCCCCTATATGGCGAAATTTTTGGAAGCTTGCGTGGTAACGCGGCTGAATATCCTCGTAACCGGCAATACCAGTTCCGGCAAAACCACTGTGCTAAATGCCCTTTCCGGCTTTATCCCCGATAAAGAGCGTATTGTGACCATCGAAGATGCCGTCGAATTGAAGCTCAAACAACGTCACGTTGTCCGACTGGAGACCAAATTAGCCAACGTGGATGGGAGCGGAGCGGTCAATGTGCGCGAATTGGTACGTAATGCCCTGCGCATGCGCCCGGATCGGATTGTGGTGGGCGAAGTGCGCGGTGGAGAGGCAATGGACATGCTCCAGGCTATGAACACCGGTCACACCGGGTCGTTGACCACCCTGCATGCCAATTTACCGCGGGATGCCATATCCCGCCTGGAAACGATGGCAATGATGGCCGGCCTGGATATGCCGCTGCTGGCCATTCGCAAGCAGATTGCCGCAGCAGTAAACCTGATCGTCCACCTTGCGCGCCTTTCAGATGGTTCGCGCAAGATGACGCACATAACCGAACTCTCCGGGATGGAAGGCGATGTGGTCACGTTGACCGACATTTTCAAGTTCGACCAGACCGGTGTCACACCTCGAGGGAAAATAATCGGACAATTACGTCCCACCGGGATGCGCCCGCAGTTCACCCCGCGTCTGGAGGCCTCCGGTTTCAAACTTGGTGGAGAAATCTTCGGCGCAGGATTATGAACCTAGATATCACCACCCAAGAGATCCTCAGGGAACCGGGGAAGGGACGAAACAGTGACAAGTTATCTCGTGATATAATTTCTTTACTACCGTAATCACTGAACGGAGGCCAAATGGAAATTACAATCCAACAATTCAAACATTGTGATTTGCTCAGCGTTAAAGGCAAAGTGGATAGTTTCACTGCGCCTGACCTCATTAAAGCGATTGAAGCGCTCAATAATGAGAACCGCTTTAAGATCATCCTTGATATGAGTAAATTGGAATATATGTCCAGCGCTGGGTTCCGCGCTCTACTGGTTGGCCAGCGCAACTGTAAACGCTTTAACCGTGGTGCGATCGTCTTGGCGTCGGTGCCTAAAAAAGTGAAGGATGCCCTTGAATTAACCGGATTTAAACCTCTTTTCAAGATATTTGATGAAATTACTCCGGCGGTCGGAAGTTTCTAAATTGCATCAATAGCCGATATTTATTTCAGGCCGCCTCCATCCTGTCAACCGTGAGGCGGCCTCGGGATTCTTATGCGCACGGCAATTTTCCCCGCTAAATTTGACCAATTGGATGCCATCCGTGAGTTCGCCACCCAGGCAGCCCGGGATGCGGGCATGGATGATTCTGCAATCTATGCCGTCCAATTGAGCATGGATGAGGCTTGCACAAATGTCATTGAGCATGCTTACGAAGGAATGGATGGGGGCGAAATTGAATGTACCTGTGACTCAGACGATAAAAACCTGACCATCATCATCCACGACCATGGCAAATCGTTTGACCCTTCCACCATCGCTTTGCCGAACTTGGATGCTGATCTAGATTCCCGTCCTGTTGGTGGTCTGGGTGTTTTCCTGATGAAAAAGCTCATGGATGAAGTACGATTTGAACCTATGGGAGCTTCAGGGAACGTTTTGACCATGATCAAACACTGCAAAATCGAACCTGAAAAGGCAAAGGCTGCCCATTCACCGTCGACCTGGAAACAGATTGTCATTCTAGGTGAGGAACTAATGCGGGCGGCCTCTCTCACTAGCCAGCACGACCTCATTGTAGGGTCGACGGCGCGTATCTTGGGCAGTCAGGCTGATTTGTGGCTGGACGAAAGGCTTTTCCGGTTACCTGGTTTAAACCAGGCCGCTTTATATCCACCACAGCCGCCAAACGAAACGATGATGAAGGCTTTTTCCACTGGCCTTACAACCTCTCCAGAGGGACAAAAAAAGCTCCTGGCTGTCCCGCTCAAGAACGGGGGCTTGGTGATGGGCGCGCTCCAAGTGAAGAAATCCGACTCGCCTTTTCGCAAAAATGAAATTGAACTTCTCGATGGTTTGGTGGGACACATCTCATTAGCACTGGTTGCCTCCCATCGTTTCGTTGTCGAACAATGGCGCATTGAGCAGTTGACTCTTGTCCGCCGTGTAAGCGCGCAGATTGCCAATGTGTTTGACCTGGATGAGTTGACGAGGCGGGTCGCGAAACTTATCCAGCGTACTTTCCATTATTATTATGTTGCCATCTTTACACGCGAGCCGGGTCAGGATGCTCTGAACTTCCGTTCGAGTGCCGGACGGGAACGGGGTCGAGGCAAGCGCGTGAAAGCTAAGCTGGGGGAAGGGTTGATTGGGAACGTCGCCAAGACTGGTGAGGAAGCTGTCACTAATAATGTCCGTTCTGACTCGCGTTATAAATATATAGATTCGCTATCCAAAACACAGTCTGAAGCCGCCCTGCCGTTAAAAATCGAAAACTATATTTTAGGCGTTCTGGATGTGCAGTCTGACCAGTTGGATGCGTTCCACCCGAATGACCTGCTTGTTTTGCGAGCGCTGGCCGATACGATTGCGATTGCGATCAATGGGGCACGCCTGTATAGTGAATTGCAAATGCGTGCTGACCATTTGGCAATAGTGGCGGAGGTCAGCGAAGATATCACCTCCACCCTTGATCTGGATGAATTGCTCAATAAGGTGGCAGTTCTCATCCAGAGGCGTCTGAACTTTCCATACGTGCATCTGTTTACAGTGCATCCAAATCGACGGCAGATCATTTACGAGGCTGGCAGCGGTATACGCGGCAATTCACTCAAAGGTTCTGTGCTTGATCTGGACAAAGATGAGGGAATTATTCCCTGGGTTGCACGCAATGGGAAGTCCATGCTGGTCAACGATGTGAGGCAAGAACCGCGCTACCAGCCTTCGCCGTTCGCTCCTGAGGACACGCGCTCCGTAATGACCATCCCTTTGTGTTTTGATGACCAGGTGATCGGAGTGCTCGACCTGCAAAGCGACCATACCAATGCCTTTAGCGAAGACGACCGTTTCCTGTGCGGAGCATTGGCGGATTATGTGGCCGTTGCCATTCACAATGCTGATCTGTACCGCACTGAACGCTGGAGACGCCAGGTGGCAGATAGCTTGCGCGAAGTAACCGGACTCATTTCAGCCGATGTGAGTCTGGAAGATGTGCTGGATAGTGTTCTGCGAGAACTTGAGCGCAACCTGCCTTGTGAGGTGGCTGCCATCTGGCTGTTGGAGGGAGAAGACCTCTATCTCGCCCAGGTTCACGGTGCGGACATAATGGAGATAGATAGTGCGGCCCATCGGTGGCCGGAGGCTTATAATTTTCTCACTGCCGCCCTCACGGCTGAACAACCGATTGTCCGCAAGCCAGACGACCCCATTGGCCCAACCGGGACTGGGCTTGGCTTTTCCGCGGACTATTCTTCGATTGCCGCTGCCCTTCGCGCTGGTGATCGTCCGCTGGGTGTGTTGACGCTCTCGCATCACACGGCCGGGCGTTACGGCCATGAAGCCCAGGCCATGACTGCCACCTTTGCCAACTACGCCGCAGTTGCTATTGAAAACGCTCGTTTGTACGACTCGGCTCAGGAGCAAGCTTATGCTTCTGCTGCTTTGTTGCAAGTGGCTCAGGCGATTGCCAATTCAAACAGCCTGGAAGAGACCATCGGCAGCATTGTCCGCATAACACCCATCCTGGTTGGTGTGAAAGCCTGTGCGATATATCTGATTGAAGCGGAACACTTTCATCAGACTCAGTCTTATGGTTTCCCGGAAACAGCCCAGGCCATCCTGGAGAACCGGGATTTCACTGCAGGTGATTTTCCTTTGCTGGATACCGTGCGTGAGAGTGCGCAGATGGTGGTCGGCATCCTGCCCACTGAGATTTCTGACGGCTGGCTGGACCCGGAACTCGCCGGCACGGAACAGGAAACTTTCTATGCCTTGCAGACTGGCAACCACTTGCTGATTGGTTTCCCCCTGATGATCAAGAATGATCTGTTCGGTGTGATGCTGGTGGAGGAAGATTCCGGTGCCCGCCGTTTCCGGCAAAAGCGGGTGGAAATAGTTAGCAGCATTGCCCAGCAGGTGGCCTTCAGTATTCAGAATGAACACCTCCAACGCGAGATGGTGACCCGTGAGCGTCTCGAGCACGAAGTCCATCTCGCCCGGCAGATCCAAAAAACCTTCCTGCCGGAACACCTGCCTGAGATTGCTGGTTGGAATCTGGCGGCAACCTGGATTACGGCCCGGCAGGTGGGTGGCGATTTCTACGATGTATTTGAACTGCCCGGCGGCCGAATGGGTCTGTTCATCGCTGACGTTTCTGACAAAGGCATTCCTGCTGCTCTCTTTATGGCACTCACGCGGACCCTGGTGCGGGCAGTTGTCTACGATACGCCTTCCCCTGCTGATGCCATGCGGCGTGTCAATGCTTTGATGATCCCCGATAATCAACAAAGCATGTTCGTTACGGCGGTGTATGGAGTGCTGACGTTGAATAGCGGGGAATTTACATACGCCAATGCCGGGCACAACCCTCCCATCTGGTTATGCGGAGCAAAGCGGACGATGAAGTCGCTACAGCGAACGGGAGCGGCGCTGGGGATTATCGAGGATCTGCCGATGGAAGACCGCACGATTACAATTGAGCTTGATGATTTTCTCCTGCTGTTTACTGACGGCCTGACAGAGGCCTTTTCCCCCGACGACGAGACCTATGGCGAAGAACGCCTCCAGCAGGTGCTTGAGGCGGCAGAGGGGGTAACCGCTCGGGGAATATTGGATGTGGTCGAGGCGTCGGTGAGAGGATTCATGGGACCGCTCTTGCCTGCAGATGATTTGACCATGTTGGGTATTAAGCGGACGACCTAGCCAAGTCCCCCCATAATCCTGGTGGGAAGACCTCCACAATCATCAGCCCTGCGTTGGCATCGTACAGTGTCTTATGGATGTCATCCCAGAAGATTTATTCTTTCGACTTCATACCATACACCGACACAATATCACTCGTTAGCTAGGCTGATCATATTAGGATTGTGCATAAAAAGCCATTGCGGGCCTCCTTTTCCGGAGGTTTATGCCGGTAGAGAGGATTGAGATTCTCCTTCTTTTTTGCTCTGTGAACATTCCCGGAAGGACACCGGGAATTGCATGGTCTTGTCATCCCCGCAGGGTGCTGCGGTAATACTTTTAAGCACTTTTTAACAACCGCTCCCCAGAAAATCCATTAGAATTGGCATTTTTACCCTCATGGTATAATAAATATGCTGAAAATCTCAATAGGAGCATCGCACTTTGGCTTTCAATCCCCTCAACTGGCTTCTGGGTCTATTTTCTCTGGATATTGGTATAGACCTAGGTACGGCTAACACGCTTGTCTATGTTCGGGGCAAGGGAATTGTAATCAATGAACCTTCTTGGGTGGCGATTGATAAGCGTACCCGCCAACCGCTGGCAATAGGTTTGCAGGCCAAAGAAATGGTTGGTCGCACATCGGGAAATATCGTCGTGGTGCGTCCGCTTCGGGACGGTGTGATTTCTGAGTTCGAAATTACAGAGGCTATGCTGGAATATTTTATTGGCAAAGTTCACGAACAGAGTGTGGTACCGTTACCGCGACCGCGCGTGCTCATTGGAATCCCATCTGGTGTAACCGAAGTTGAGAAGCGCGCCGTTTACGATGCATCCATGTCTGCAGGAGCGCGCGAAACTTTTTTAATCGAAGAGCCGACTTCCGCCGCGCTGGGGGCGGGTCTGCCCATCAGTGAGACACGCGGCTCGATGATTGTGGATATCGGCGGCGGGACAACCGAAGTAGCGGTCTTGTCCATGTCTGGGGTGGTTGTTTCCAGATCTCTGCGTGTGGCAGGAGATGAATTGGACCAGAGCATTGTCCAGTACGTACGTAACAAATACAACGTTTTGGTTGGCGAACGGATTGCTGAACTAGTCAAATGGAATATCGGCTCAGCCTTCCCCTTGCCGGTCGAGAAGACCGTTGAGGTGCGCGGCCGTAATCTGGTGACCGGCCTGCCGGAATCGATTGAAATCTCGTCCGTTGAAGTACGCGAAGCACTTTCGCAGTCGGTGCAGGTTATTGTCGAGACCATAAAGGATGCCCTTGACGAGGTCCCGCCTGAAATCGTGGCTGACCTGATGGATAATGGCATTTGCCTAGCTGGCGGCGGAGCTCTCCTACATGGGCTGGCTGAACGACTTTCTGATGAACTCAACTTGCGCGTCTGGGTCGCTGAAGATCCCCTAACCTGCGTGGTGCGTGGAGCTGGCATTGTGTTGGATGATTTCTCAGCTGGCAAACGGTACCTGGTGGGGTTGGAGCGCGGCAGCACGCGTCATTCATAATCGCGTGGACGCATCGCTCCAGCGCGGTTTTCCCTATTGCCTATGAAAACAAATTTCCCTCGTTCCTTGCAGACGGTGATCATTGCATTGGTGGCGATTGGCCTGGTGGCACTCGCCCTGGGTGGATATTTCAACCCGGTTACTTCCTGGTTTACACGTACCATTATTAACGCGCAAACCTGGATCTCCACTCGCTATCTGGCAGTGACAGACTTCCTGACCGTGCCGCGAGATGTAGCTTCCCTGCGCCAGCGTAATGCCGAATTGGAAGCTGAAGTAGCCCAACTCCAAACTCAAGTAATTGACCTACAACAAAAGGTAACAGAAACGAACATCCTCTCTGCCCTGGTGGACTTTGCACGCGCCAATCCCGAATATTCGTATAAGGCTGCGACCGTCATTGGTTTGGATCCGAGTCCGTTTCTTCATTATGTTATCATCAACATCGGTTCGAACCAGGGCATTTTGCCCGGTATGCCGGTGGTGACCGATAAAGGCTTGGTAGGACGGGTGGATGCTGTCATTGCTGAAGCCGCCCGCGTCCAATTAATGACCGACTCTGCTTCGGCCGTCAATGTGCGCTTGCAGTCCTCGGATACCGAGGCCATGCTGGTCGGTTCGGTGACAGGCGACCTGTCGCTAGATATGATCTCGCAGGATGCCACCGTGACGGTCGGCGATGTGGTCTTGACCTCCGGTCTGGGAGGCAGTTATCCCCCCAATCTGCTGGTGGGGCAGGTAGTCAGCGTCCGCAAACTGGACTACGAATTGTTCCAGCAGGCTGCCATCCAGCCCAATGTGGATTTTAACCGGTTGGGCTTCCTGCTGGTCATCACCAACTTCGCACCGGTGGATATCGCCCCTTTGATCGTAACTCCTGGACCGTAATATGCGGAAAAGCATCCTGGTTGCAATCCCCGTAATCGGTCTGGCAACCATGCTTCAGACCTCTATTGTCGGACGGATCAATCTTCTCAACGGCGCGGCTGACCTGGTGCTGCTTATCCTGGCTGCTTGGGGTTTGCAGGAACGCGTTCGCGGCGCCTGGATCTGGGGCATAGCAGCGGGGCTTCTGGTCGGGTTTGTTTCGGGCATCCCTTGGTACTTGTATCTAATTAGTTATCTGGCCGTTGTCGGTATGGCTCGTTTACTGGCGCACCGTGTTTGGCAGGCGCCCCTCCTTGCTATGTTTACTATAACTTTAATAGGTACATTGGTATTGTATATGCTCACTTATTTGGAACGAACTATCTTTGAAGTGTCGCTGGCGTTTAATTTGTCCTTTGTGCAGATTATTTTGCCAAGCATCCTGCTAAACCTGCTCCTAGCAATCCCAGTTCATGCTCTCATTCAGGACCTGGCAAATCGCCTCTATCCTGCGGAGGTGGGTGTATGACCGTCAAGACGGGTCTGAGGTATTTCCAGAATTGGCGTAATCAGGTCGTTTTTGGTCTCCTGGCGAGTGTCGGGGTTGTTTTTGTGGCGCGCCTGTTTACCTTGCAGATTTTGAATGGAAAGACTTATACCCTTCAAGCTGAAAGTAACCGTTCAGCGACCATCAGTGTTGCCGCGCCGCGCGGGATTATTTATGACCGTAATGGAATCCTCCTGGCACGAAATACGGCTTCATATAGCATAGTAATCACACCGGCCTATTTGCCAGACGATGATGGTGACATCCAACGCATTTACCGCGAGCTTTCTGCACTGATTGGCGTACCGGTCAACCATGGGACGGTGGATGAGGCGAAACTGCTGCAAGCGTGTACACTGGGTCCCGGCATTACCCAACTTGTGGACCTGGGCATATCCAATGCACCCTATGACCCGGTCAAAATCCAGTGTTATGTGGACGAAAAAGTTGCCCTGGTTATCCGTGAGCATGAGGTAGAATGGCCGGGTGTCAGCGTAGAGATTGAGCCGATGCGCGATTACCCGACCGGTTCATTGACGGCCACCAT